>CAZQQP010000246.1:0-3797 GCA_964595475.1 uncultured Planctomycetaceae bacterium
CCATGCGGCCGAAGATGGCCGTCATCGTGCTGTGGGCGCCGTAGTCCGCCTCGTTGGGCCGCTCCCCCTTCATGAGCGCGTCGATGAGGTCCCGCTGCTCCTGCATGTGGCCCTCCTGCTTGTCCCCCCGGTAACGCCACTGGTTCGCGCCCTTGATGAGCGAGCGGTGCAGCTCCGCCTCCCCCTTCGTGCCGTGGGCGTACTCGCCCACCTCGTTCCAGCAGCCCTGGATGTGGCGGCACTGGCTGAAGAGCTTCGTCCCATCGTCGTAGGTGAACTCGACGAAGTGGTGGTCGAAGATCTGGCCGTGATTCATGCCCGTGCGGACCTCACGTCCTCCCTGGCCCTGCGCCGTCGCGGGCGGCCCGCCCTTGATCCAGTTGGCGATGTCGAGATTGTGGATGTGCTGCTCCACGATGTGGTCGCCGCACAGCCAGTTGAAGTAGTACCAGTTGCGGACCTGGAACTCCATCTCGTTCTGGTGGGCCTTCCGCGGGCGTGTCCAGACGCCGCCGCTGTTCCAGTAGACCCGCATGAAGCCGATGTCGCCGATGGCCCCGTCCTTCAGGCGGTCGATGGTCTCGCGATACTGGACCTCGTGGCGCCGGTGGATGCCCACCGCCACCGCGAGGTTCTTCTTCTTGGCCTGGTCGTTGGCCGCGAGGATGCGGCGGATGCCCGCGGGGTCCGTCGCGAGCGGCTTCTCCATGAACACGTGCTTGTTCTGGTTCACCGCGTACTCGAACTGGAGCGGGCGGAAGCCCGGCGGCGTGGTGAGGACGACGAGGTCCGGCCCCGCGTCGATGGCCCGCTTGTACGCGTCGAGACCGGCGAACATGCGGTCCTCGGGCACGTCCACGCTGTCCTTGTGGCGCTTCTTGATGCGGGCGACGCCCTTCTCCGCCTTGTCGCGGAAGGCGTCGGCCACCGCGATGAGCTTGGTGTTGCCCTTGGTCTTCAGGATCTGGTTGGTGGCCCCGGTGCCGCGGCCGCCGCAGCCGATCCACGCGAACTTGATCTCGTCGCTGCCGCCCGCGTGGGCGCGGCTCGCGAGGCCCGGCGACAGCGCCAGCCCCGCCGCGGCGGCGGAGGAGCCCGCGAGAAACTGACGGCGCGTGCGCGAGCTCTCGCTCGCGGGGTGATGGTCGGTCATAGGGGATCTCCCGATAGGGGCTTTCGGCTCGGCCACGTCCCGCCGATCGGGACGTCGATAGTGATCTTTCACATATAGCCGGGCGAACGGGCGTTTGCAAGGCAGCCCGCGCGTCACCGCTTGAACGAGGCGCGGCCGTCCGCGTCGTAGGGCATGCGGAGCTCGCCGAAGCGCGTTCCGAGCCGAAGGTCGCCGCGAATTCCGTAGGGAGCGCCGTCTCCGCGGAAGAGGCCGAGTGCCGCGGAGCCGAGGTCCGCCGTCGAGAACGAGACCGGCACGCTGATCTTCTTCGTCTCGTCCGCCGCGAGCCGCGGCGAGGCGTCCACCTCGCTCTCGACCACGGAGCGACCGCCGAGCTCCAGGGCGTAGGTCATCCGCTTCAGGTCGACCGGGAACGCGTTCGGATTCTCCACGCGGAGGTCGAGGACCGCCGTCGCCTTCGACAACGCGACCTCTCGCCAGCGGACTGTATCGAGGGCGACCTTCGGAACGGCGGGAAAGGGTAGCTCTCCCTCCCAGCTGACCGGAAGGTCGAGCTTCCCCGTCGGCGCGTCTACCGACAGCGTCATGTCGGCCTTGTAGGACACGACGGCACCGGGGCGTATCCCGTCCACCGCGGAGAGAATCGCGGAGTAGGCCACCTCCGCCGGGAGCTTCACCACCTTCTCCCCGTCGGCCGGCACCGATTGGCCCGCGAGGTCGGCCGTACCGGTCAGGAAACGGCTCCCTTCGCTCGTCAGCCCATAGCGCACGCTCGTCAGCGGAAGCGGGACGGCGTAGGGATTGTCCACCTCGACATCGAACTCGATCGTTGCCTTCTTCACCGAGAGATCGGAGATTCGGGCGGAGGTCACGCGCGCCGCCGGCTTCTCCATGGAGACCAGCGCGGACTGGACGGACTCGCATCCGGAAGCGAGCCCGACCGCCGTTGCGGCGGCCGCGGCCCACAGCCACGGCCGCCTCTGTTCCACTCGTCGCTTCCGCGACATCCGATCGCCCCCATTTCGACTGGCGCGAGCCCTCCCGGCGGACGGCCCGCTCGGGGAGCATCCGCCGCAGGACCACGACACGCTCCGTCGCGGATCACGATCCGCCCGACGCCCTCTCGACGGTCTTGTCCGAGTAAACGACACCGATGACGCGGGTATTGTCGCCGTTGAGGTTGGGAAAGTCCCCGCCCGGCGTGCCGTCGTGGTCCTTCATGTTGCACGTCATCACGTAGCGGGAGAGCTCCGGCACGTAGCCGATGTCCGGGTCCTGCACCCGATAGTTGTCCCAGTCGTTGGTCTGGCCCGACCGGGGTTGCATGGCCTTGCCGAGATACTCGAAGGGGGAGTCGAGGGAGGAGGACCGCCAGGCGGTCACCTTGTACGGGACGTTTTTCGACTCGCGGTCGCAGTAGATGTAGTAGCTCCCCTCGATGCGGGCGATCGTCGGGTCGCCCACGCCGTACTTGTGGCCGCCGTCGGGATTGGGGTCCACCGCCTTCTTCGCGACGAGGGTCCAGTCGCCCACACCCGTCGGCGACGTGAAGTGGGAGAGGCTCGTCCCGTCGGGACCGTGGGGGAAGTTGCCGTGCTCGCCGAAGATGTGGAACGTGCCGTCCTCGTAGTAGACGCCCATGTCCCCGCAACGAGCCGCGGGAAAGCCGCCCGCCTTCTCCCACGAGCCGCTGGCCTCCTCGAGGGGGCCCGAGTACGTGTAGACGTTGCCGCCCTCGTAGAGGTAGTAGGTGCCGTCGACCTTCACGCCGTCGTCGTACTCGTAGTGACCGCCGATCTTGTACTGATCCGAGACGAGCTCCCAGCCCTCGCTGCTCCAGCTGAGCTCCTTGGTCCGCCAGAGGTCGGCCCCCGACGGCTCGTGGCTGACGATGAGGTGGTACGGATACTCCAGCTCGGGCTCCACGAAGAGGATGGAGTCGTGGTTGTTGCCGTGGTCCGCCGTGAAGACGGGGTTGTCCGCGGGGCGGTGCCAGTCCGCCCAGTCGAGGCCCGACGGCGGCATGGCGGGTGCCCGTCCGTGGAGGAGAAGCGCAGCGACGGCGATGAGACCCACGACGGCGACGGTGAGGCGGAGTGAGGTTCGAGTGCTCATGTTTCCTCCTTTGATGGTGCTCCAAGCTACGTTCGCCCGTGCGGAAGCGTCAACGCGACGGCGTCTCCGCTCGCCTCACGGCCGCTCGACGCGGCCGTCCACGTGGCGGGGGATCCGCCTCGGGTTGTCGTCGCGAAGCTCCGGGGGGAGCTCGGCGGACGGAAAGTTCTGGTAACAGACGGGCCGGGCGAAGCGGTAGATGGCGGCGCTGCCCACGGAGGTAAAGCGCGGGTCCGTCGTCGCCGGATAGGGGCCGCCGTGCTGCATGGCGTGGGAGACGGCCACGCCCGTGGGGACACCGTTGAAGATGAGCCGGCCCGCCTTCCGTTGGAGCGTGGCGACGAGCGAGCGGTGGGCGGCGAGGTCCTCCTCCGTGCCGTGGAGGGTGGCGGTGAGCTGGCCGTCGAGACGCTCCGCGATCTCGGCGAATTGCGACGGCGTGTCCGCTTCCACGACCACGGTCGACGGGCCGAAGACCTCCTCGCGTAGCTCCGGCCGCTCCAGAAAAGCGGTCGCGGTGGTCCGGAACAGCGCCGGGGTGGCCTGA
>CAZQQP010000246.1:3807-6818 GCA_964595475.1 uncultured Planctomycetaceae bacterium
CCAAGCTTCCGAGCCGCTTCACGCCCTGGGCGTACGCGTCGCGGATGCCGCGGTGGAGCATGGTGCCCGGCGCGGTCGCGTCGAGGCGGCGGGCGGTCTCGGCGACCAGTTGCCGCGTCGCGGCGTCCGAAGTGCCCACCATCACGCCGGGCTGCGTGCAGAACTGACCCACGCCGAGCGTGGCGGAGCCGACCAGCGCGTCGGCGATGGGCTCCGGCCAGGCCGTCGCGGCGCCGGGGAGGACGAAGACGGGGTTGACGCTCCCCATCTCCGCGTGGACGGGGATCGGGTCGGGGCGGCTCGCCGCCACGTCGAACAACGCCCGACCCGCCCGTTGGGAGCCGGTGAAGGCCACGGCCCGGATCGCGGAATGGGCGACGAGGCGTCGGGCGACGTCGGGACCGCTGGCGTGGAGGTGGGAGAACCAACCGGGGGGAAGGCCCACCGCGTCGACGGCGTCTCGGAGCACCCTCGCCGCCATCTCACTGGTGCCGGGGTGAGCGGGGTGGGCCTTCACCACGACCGGGTTGCCCGCCGCCAACGCCGACGCGGCGTCGCCGCCGGCGGCCGAGAAGGCCAGCGGAAAGTTGGCAGCGCCGAAGGCCGCGACGGGGCCGATCGGAACGAGCATGCGTCGGAGATCCACGCCGCCCGGCCCGCCGCGTCGGTGGATCCGGGCGTCCACCCAGGAGCCGCTCCGGACCACGTCGGCAAACATGCGGAGCTGACCCGTGGTCCGGTCTCGCTCGCCGCGGAGGCGGCCGGCGGGGAGGGCCGTCTCGGCGGCGCACCGCTCGATCAGCGGCTCGCCGAGGGCGTCCATCCCGTCCGCGACGCGGGTGAGGAGGTCGGCCACGGTGGACGGGCTCGGCGTGCCGACCTGCCGCACCGCCTTCTCCGCCTCGTCGGCGGCGCGGTCGACCTCCGCGTCCGTGGCCTCGGGGAAGGGCGGGGCGAGCGGTCGGTCCGTCGACGGGTCCGTCGCTTGAAAGGTCGCTGTCCCCTCGGCGGACCAGCAGCCGGCGACGAGGTGTCGTGCTTGGAGATCCATGGGCCTCGCTCGGTCGGATGGCGGTCAGTGTACGACGCCGCCTACGCGGCTTCGGCTTCCGCTCGTACACTCGGAGTGTCCGGCGGCTTCCGCGCCGGCGTGCAACCCACACCGTGAACGGCGTGAAGGCCGGGCGAAGCTGGTCTCGATATGGGTGGCACGGAGAAGGCCGTCCGCGACCTTGTCCGTGTTGGCCGGCCGCGCTCGGACGCTACACCACGCGCCCCTCGAGCCGGGACCCGAAGAGCATGCTTGTGCGAGACGGGATAAGCCCCTCGCTCACGGCGCTGGGTGCCACCGCAAGCGACGCTACCGTGTTCCACTGTGTCTTTCGCGGGAGGGCCCATGGTCGAGATCGCGTTCGTCGCCTATCTCCTGCTCATCCTCGGCATCGGCGTCGCCGGATATCTGCGGACGTCGAGTCTGGCCGACTACATCCTCGGCGGCCGGCGGCTCGGCGTCTGGCCCACCGCGTTGAGCGCCCAGGCCTCCGACATGAGCCAGTGGCTGCTGCTCGCGTTGCCGGGGGCGGTCTACTTGGGGGGCCTCAGCCGCGTCTGGATCGCGGTGAGCCTCATCGTGGGCACCTGTATCAACTGGGTCTTCGTCGCGACGCGCCTCCGCCGGCGGACGGAGGAGCTGAACAACGCGCTGACCATCCCCGACTACTTCGACGCGTGCTTCCAATTCAGAGCTTTGCGTCCCGTCTCGGCGGTGATGATCCTCATCTTCTTCACCATCTACATCGCCTCGGGGATGAACGCGGGGGGGAAGCTCTTCGAGAGCGTCTTCGACCTTTCGCCCTTGGCGGCGGTGCTCGAGACCGGCCTCCGGCGGCTCGGCTTGGCGGACCTCTTCGACGTCCCCTACCTCATCGGCGTGGCCGCGACGGCCGCGGTGATCTTCCTCTACACACTGATCGGCGGTTTTCTCGCAGTGAGCTGGACCGACGCCGTGCAGGGCACGCTCATGTTCGTCGCTCTTGTGGCCGTCGCAGTCGGCGCGCTGGTCGCGATGGGCGGTTGGGCCGAGGCGCGCGACGCGGTGCTCGCGGCCGAGCCCACGCACTTCCGCCCGCTGACCAAGGCGGAAGGGGGGCCGGTGGGCGTGATCGCGCTGCTCTCGAGCCTGGCGTGGGGCGTCGGGTACGTGGGTCAGCCCCACATCCTCGCACGATTTATGGCCATCGGGAACGTCGGGCGCATGCCTCACGCGATGGCCATCGCGATGACGTGGGTGACCGTTTGCCTCCTCGCGGCCACCGCCATCGGGCTGCTCGGCATCGGTTATCTCGATCAGCGGCTGACGGGCCCGGACACCGAGAAGGTCTTCCTCCGGATGACGCAGCAGATGTTCCCCGCCGCCGTGGCGGGGGCGTGTCTCGCGGGCGTGCTCGCGGCCATCATGAGCACGTCGGACTCGCAGCTGCTCGTGGCGTCCTCGGCGATCTCGGAGGACCTTTACAAGGGGCTGCTGCGGCCGAGCGCCGGACAGCGGGAGCTGATCTGGGTGGGACGGGCGGCCGTGGTCGTGATGGGTGTGGTGGCGTTCGCCATCGCGCTCGACCCCAAGAGCAAGGTCATCGCGCTGGTCGGCTTCGCGTGGGCGGGGCTCGGCGCGAGCTTCGGACCGGCGATCGTCCTGTCGCTGTTCTGGCGGAGGATGACCCGCGCCGCGGCGATGGCGGGCATTCTCACGGGCGGCCTCGTCGTGATCGCCTGGAAGCTGCTCGGCACGTGGGCGTCGCTCGATCCCGCCGCGGCGACGGTTGAAGCGTGGACCGTTCCGCACCTTTTCAGCCTCCACGAGCTTCTGCCGGGCTTCGTCGCGTCCGTCGCCGCCATCGTCGTGACCACGTGGGCGACGGACGGCGGTGAGCCGTCCGAGCCGTCGCCCAACAACGGCGTAAGGAGGCGGAAAAGAATAAGTTGAGCCTATTCATCGGTGCCAAGGCGGAAGT
>CAZQQP010000247.1:0-6778 GCA_964595475.1 uncultured Planctomycetaceae bacterium
GCTAAGTAGGCGGAAAAGAATAAGTTGAGCCTATTCATCGGTGCCAAGGCGGAAGTCGGCTTCCGCCTTGGCACCGATGAGACGGCGAAGCCGATGATCGAGCCAGCGCAACATCCGCAAATTCCGGGATCTGCGGCCGGCGGGACATCGCACATGGTTCGAAGCCCACGCCAAAGCAAGGAGGCTCCGCGCTCCTCGCTTTGGCGTATAGGCTCAACTTATTCTTTTCCGCCTCCTTATTCGACCGTCGTGTCGATCAGAACCCAGCGGGAGAATGCCATGACGAACGGTCTTCGGCCGCACACATCGCCGTCAATTGAAGCGTTCCGCCGCTCGCGTGCTTGGTGCCCCGGATCCGCGCTTCTCGCAGCGATGCTACTCGTCGCCTGTGACGCCCCGCAACACAGCGTGCAGCACGAGGAGGTCCCGAGCGATCCGGTCGTGAAGAAGAAGGGCGGATCCATGAAGGTCCGCGTCAGTGCCCGAGCCGACTGGGTCACCGTGGGGAAGGTCAAAAAGGGAGAAACACTGCGGTTCAAGGCCAAGGGCCAGTGGGGCGAATCCCCCGGCGTGGTGCGATCCGCGGACGGGGGCCAGGCGGGTATCTTCGGCTCGGGCTACTGGGGCGTTCGGCGCGTGAATCCGCGGGCGCCGTGGGGCGCCCTCGTCGGGCGAATCGGAAACCAGTCGTTCGTGGTCGGACAGGCAACGTTGATCGAGGCGAGGTCCGACGGCCTGCTCCAGCTCTCCATCAACGACGGACTCGGCAGGCGGGACGACAACCACGGCGTGCTGACCGTGACGATGGAGCGCACGTGATTGCTACGGGTCGCGCGTGAGTGCCGGCACCCCTCGGTGATTCCATAGATGCCCCGCCTTGCCCGCGTGGCCCGCGTTCAGGGGCCCAAGGATGGGCGAGAGGGTCGGGAGATCGAGCCGACGCCGAACGCACGGACAAGCCCGCCGACGGCCTTGTCCGTGCCACCCGAGCACGGCTTCACGGATCTCTGCCGGGGGAATGCGGAGGTGGACGCCGCGACGATGTGCAACGGCCCCATCCACGGCGGCCGTTGGAGCGGGTCGGGCGGCGGGTTACGATTGCTTGCGACCCTCGCAACCGACGCTCGTGCAGAGAGATTCCGGAGGCGCGATGCCAGAGCCCGCGACCGCGGAGACCATGCCCGCCACCGAGATTGCCGATATGGAGGCGATCGCATCGGGCGACGCTCGGCTGACGCCGAAGCAGGCGCTTCGGCTGCTCCGCCACGCCCCCCTCCACGAGCTCGGGGCGTGGGCGAACGAGCGAGCCCGTCGGATCCACGGCGACCGCGTGCGGACCTACGTCATCGACCGCAACGTGAACTACACGAACGTCTGCTCCGCCCGATGCACCTTCTGCGCCTTCCGCCGCGACGCCGACGATGCCGACGCCTACGTGCTCGACCAGGAGACGCTCCACCGGAAGCTCGCGGAGCTCGTCGACCAGGGCGGCACACAGGTGCTCCTCCAGGGCGGCATGCATCCGGAGCTGTCGCTGAGCTACTACGAGGACATGCTCGCCGGCTTCAAGCAGGCCTTCCCCGACCTCCACATCCACGGCTTCTCCCCGCCGGAGTTCGTGGAGTTCGTCGCGGTCCTCGACGTCGACGGCTACCCGACCCCCGGCGCCCGCCGAAGCCACGAGCTGCCCCGCGACGTCTGGCTGGACAAGCTCGAGACGGTTCTCCGGCGTCTCCAGGCGGCCGGCCTCGACTCCGTGCCGGGCGGCGGCGGGGAGATCTTCGCGCCCCACGTCCGCCAGCGCATCGGCCTGGGGAAGGCGAGCACGCAGCAGTGGCTCGACGTGATGCGGACCGCCCACAAGCTGGGCATGTGGACGAGCGCCACCATGATGTTCGGCCACGTCGAGGGGCTCGCGGACCGTGTCGACCACATGCAGCGCATCCGCGACGCCCAGGACGAGGCGATCGCGGCGGGGCTCCCCGGCCGCTACATCTCTTTCATCTCCTGGCCGTTTCAGCGGGAGAACACGCCCATGGGCCGCCTCCCCGACTGGGACCGGGAAGGGACGGACGGCCCCTTCCCCGGCGACCTCCTCGCCGACCAGGTCTTCCACGGCGGCGACCCGAACCACGACCCCAGCGGCGGGCGTGCGGGCAAGGTGCTGCGGACCGCCGGCGCCACGGAGTATCTGCGGACCCAGGCGATCAGCCGCCTCTTCCTCGACAACATCTGGTCCATCGGAAGCTCATGGGTGACCATGGGGCCGAAGATCGGCCAGGTCGGCCTCTTCTACGGCGCCAACGACATGGGCAGCGTGATGATGGAGGAGAACGTGGTCTCGGCGGCGGGAACCACGTACTGCCTCAACGAGCCGACGCTCTGCCGCCTCATCCGCGACAGCGGCTTCATCCCCGCTCAGCGGGACAACCTCTACCGGCCGATCCGTACCCACGACCGCGACGGGCCGGACCTCTCCGTGGAGGACTGGTCCGCCACTCGCCCCGCCGGCTCGGCCTTCGGCTGACGAGACGGGCCGCCGCCGTAGCCGAGCTCGCGGAGCGTTCGGCGGGAGCCCGGAGGCCCCCTGTCGATTCCCACGGTGGGGGAAACAGCTCGGGACCTTCGCTGACTTGGTTCACGGCGTTGCGTGCCACACGGATCTTCGCGCTCGAAAAGGCAGTGGCCCGGCGGTGAGACGCCGTTCCAGCGCCGACGGATCCGGACATCCGGATGGCGCTCGCTATGGCCGCCGGCGTTCGGGTTGGGGTCACGCGGCGGCCGTCCGGCTCCGCCGACGCGTCGCGTCACCGGCCCTTCCCCGGCGCGGCCGAGCGGTCGTCCGGTTTCGGGCGCCCGCCCGTCTCCACCACTTTCATTTGCGTCGACAGGAAGAAGGGCGCGCCCTCGGGCTCGTACACCGTCTCCCCGAAGAGGGCGAGGCTCCCCTTCTTGGGCAGCCTCCGCTCGTAGACGAAGCCGTCCTTTCGCTTCGCCAGCTCGTGCGGCCGCCACTGGGCGTCGCGGAAGTCGCGATCCGATGTCTCCGCGACCCAGGCCCGCGCCGTTTCCGGCCGGGGCTCCGCGGTGAGTTGCATCCGGACGCTCCCTCCGTCGACCTCGAACGCCGCCTGAACGTCGGGCATCGCCCTGTCGGCCGCCCGGCGGTGGAACGCGGCCAGTGTGCCGACCACACGCCGCATGTCGCCGAGGTTATGCCGGGCGTTGGGCACGTAGAGGACGTGCTTGGGCCCGGGCAGCTCGTCCCAGTAGAGACGGAGGGCGTCGACGGGCCAGTAGCGGTCGTTGGTCCCGACCACGATGAGCTTGGGCTGTCGGAGGCGCTTCCGATAGAAGTAGGGATCGACGATCTCTCTCAAGGCGCGGCCGGCTTCGGTCTCGAGCTTGGCGGGCAGTCCCCGTTCCGTGTAGTCGCCGATCTTCTCAGAATACCCGCCCCACACCTTCTGCTGATAGTCGAGGTGGTCGGCCATGTTGACCACGTCGATGACCATCGGCGCCACCGCCGACACCCGCTCGTCCACCGCGGCCGTCAGCCAGGAGGTCCACCCTCGCTTGGACGCCCCCGTCACCGTGAACGCCCGGATCCGCTGCCCCCACGCTTCCTCCGCGTGGGCCTGGACCGCGTCCATCGCCCGGACGGCGCTTTTGACCATGGGAAGGAGGAGCGGCCAGGTGGGGTCCCCGGTCTCCAGGAAGCGACCGAACGTCTTCGCGATGATCGCGTCCTCGTACAGCCCGCCGAGCAGCGGCTGGTTCGGAACCTGGCGCAACACGGCGACCGGCGTCCCCAGACGCTCCACGACGCGGGCGACCTCGGCCACGTCCGAGGGAGGGCTCTCCGCCGGCGCCTCCAGGTCGTCCTGGCTGCCACCGCTGATCAAAAGGAGGGCGCGCTCCCCGGACCCGCCGTCCGCCGGCCGCAGGACGAAGAGCTGATGCCGCCACTCCCTTCCTCGCCACTCCTGCGAGGTGGGCCGCAGCTCCGCATACGGGACGTCCCGGACGGTGCCCGTTCTGCTCACGTCCCACCGGTAAGCCCCGTCGTCGCGGCGGACGTAGGCGTCGAGCGGGGTCGACACATCCGAAGCGGCGCCCTGCCGGGCGACCGCCACCCCGACCAGCAGGACGGAGAGAGAGACAGTGATCTTCAATGAAATGCCCTTTCCTCGAGAAAGCGAGCCCACAGCAATCGACACCGGTATCCGAAGGTCCGGACGAGACTCGACCGGGCTGGCGAATATTTCGACGACCCCACCCGCGTAGGGTAGGAGGCAGCAGGGTCGCAGAGCGACGCCACGTCTCCTGATGTAATAACCGGCAGCCGATCGAGTGCACGACCCATGCACGAGGTAGAGAGAGCGGCAACATTGCCCGAGGTCGGCCGACACGCGAGCCTCGAGCCGCTTCGGCCGGGGGACCCTCGCTACGTCGACGTGACCGAAGGACACGGGTCCAACCAGATCCGGCAGATGCAGGTCTGCCTCCAGGACGTCGACGCCTCGGAGAACCACTACGGGAAGATCGCCTTCACAGGCCACCGCGGCTGCGGGAAGTCGACCGAGCTTTACCGGTTGGAGTCCCGTCTCGCCGAGAGATTTACCACCCTCCACCTGTTCGTCGACGACTCGCTCATCGAGGACGTCGACTATCCCGAGCTGCTGCTGTGGCTGACGGATGAAGCGCTTCCGGACCTCGACCAGGGCGAGGTGAGCCGCGTGGCGGATTGGTTTGCTGAGCAAACGTTCGAGGATGTAAGCACCATCCGATCGGAGCTGGAGGCCAACGCACAAGCCGGCGGCGGGGCCCTCGGAATCGGGGCACAGCTCCTTGCTCGCGTCAAGTCGGCGATCCGCGCGAGTGTCGATCCACGGAGAACTACGCGGCGGAAGCTCCAGAGCTACAGCGCCGAGCCTCTCCAACGCGTGAACGGTCTACTCGGCCACGCCAGCGACCGACTCCGACGGCCCGGACGACCGCCCGACGTCCTGATCGTGCAGGACAACACGGACCGTTTGCCCGGGGACGTCGCCCGCACGGTCTTCTGCGAGCACGGCGAGCTTTTCAAGCGAATCGACGCCCACATGATTCTGACCGTTCCGGTGGCGATCGTCCTCGCTCCGTGGAACGTGGGCGCGGTTTTCGAGAACACGTTCAACATGCCGATGGTGAAGCCGCGGCATCGCGACGACAGCCGCAACGACGCCGCGATCGCTCGCCTGGGAGAGGTCATTCGAAAGCGCGTCGAAGTGGCGAGTGTCTTCGACCGGCAACACCTGGTCGCCGACCTCGCGGACGCATGCGGAGGTAGCGTACGTGAGCTCCTTCGTTTGCTCAACTATGCGCAACTCGAGTCGCGAACCAACGAACGGACGAGAATCGACGAATCGAGCGTCGACGCCGCCATCGGCCGGCTCCGGACCGACTTCGAAAAGGTCCTCGTTCCCGCATCCGCTTACTTTCCGCTGCTCGCTCGGAGCCACCGGATGAAGAGCGACGGGATCGAGATGACGCCGGAGGCGGATGCCGCGGAGGTCGATCGCCGGAGGAACTTCTTCGGGCGTCTGCTCTTCAGCGGGGCTGTCCTCGAGTACAACGGCAAGGAGACCTGGTACGACGTCCCTCGCCGTGAGACGGATCAAGGAGTTCCAACGTGCCCTCGAACAGTTCGACCAGGCTGGACCGTGAGGGCGAGCTCGTCGAGCGCCAGCGGCGCGAGCTACGGCGGCTGCAGCTGTCGCTCGAACCTATCCGCGAATTTCGCCTGGTCGTCGCGACCTTCGACGAGCCGGTCCTTCGAGACCGGATCGCCGGCCAGCTCAGCGACCCGGACCGCCAACGTGAGCTTCAGGTCGAGACCATCCGCCTCCAAGCGGAGGATCCCGAGCAGGATCTCGTCGGCCGGATCGCAGAACCGTGTGAGCGGCGCCCCGCCGCCAGCGCGGGTCCTGGGCTTGGAGACGTGGCTCGACTATCTCAACCCCGATTCGGGGGCATGGCGCCGCTCCACCGTCTCAATTTCCACCGCGAGCGCCTCGCGGCGCAGTGCCCCTGTCCGGTCGTCCTCTGGATGACGCCGCTCGCGGAGGCGGCGATGGCCCACTACGCCCCCGATTTGTGGCATTGGCGGAGCGCGACGGCCGACTTCTGCCGGGACCCGGAGGCACGCAGGCGCTTCCGGGAAGCGCTGCTCAACATGTCCCTCACTCAATCCCAGAGTCTGCCTGCCGCGAAAAAGGCCGACCGGTTGGCCACGATCCGCGAAATGCTCGCCGAGCTCGACCACGTGGCCGAGGAGAATCGAGACCGTAGATGGCACCGGCGGACGGCGGACCTTTGCAATGAGCTTGGCCTGGCGCACGCAAGCCGTGGCGAAACATCGCGAGCGATCGACCAATTTGAGCGCGCCGTGTGCGAACGGCACGCCGCAACTGACCTGCGCGGCGAGGCCCGATCGCTTGTGAATCTCGGGATCACACGCGTTGATTTGGGTCACGAAGAATCGGCGGCGGACGCTTATAACAAGGCGCTCTCGATCGCTCGAGAGGTGCACGACCGATACGGTGAAGCATTAGCCCTCGGCAGCCTCGGCAACCTTCATCTGGGCCGCGGCGAGCTCGAACAAGCGGATGCCTTTTTCCGTGAACGCCTCGAGATCGCTCGAGAGCTCGGCGACCGACAGGGCGAAGCCCGGGCGCTCGGTCAACTCGGAAACGTAAGTAGGCGGACAGGAGTTACGGCGTATAAGCGGCAAGAC
>CAZQQP010000248.1:0-6771 GCA_964595475.1 uncultured Planctomycetaceae bacterium
GGCACCGGCGGCATCCCGCTGGGACTTGCCCGTGCCACCCAAGCAGACGTGCCACGCAAGCAAAGACAACGCCGACGACACGAGGTTGGTTCACGGCGTTGGGTGGCACAGGCAAGGCCGTCCGCGGCCTTGCCTGTGCGATCCGTAGCTTTTCCGTTGGACCCGACGCCAAGGCGCCGGCTACAGCGAGGATTGTTAGCAAGAAGGTTTACCTTTGGGACATGAGCATAGAGAAACGGGTCGAGCGGCCGGACCTCGACGATCTTCCGTGCGGCGGTGCGAAACACGCGGCCTTCAGCCCGGACGGGGAGACGCTCGCCGTCGCGAGCATCGGAAGTGTGGTTCGCCTCTCGGGCGTGAGCGGCGGAGAAGTTCGAGCGACACTTGACCTTCCCAAGGCTTCGGCGATGCGGAGGGGATTCCCCCGGGATGGCCGCACGCTCGCCACGCCAACCTCGAACACGGTTGTTTTCTGGGGCGTGAACAGCGGTGCAAAGAAAACCCGGCTTGAGCTCCCGAATGACGCTCATTTCCTGGCATTGGGAAGGAACGGCCGGTGCATGGCGACGGCCGACGGGACGAGGGTCGTGCGCGAGGTTGCGAGCGGGCGTGTTACACACCGCCTTTCACATTCCGAAAGAGCACGGCGTGCTGAGGTTGAGCTCCGATGGTCGGCCCCTCGCCACGAGGCGTGGCGATCCTCGTCCGTCGACCGCGAAGCCGGACAAGGCGGTCCATCTCTGGCAGATCCCCAACGGCGGTCTCTGGCGGCGATCCACGGGGCAGAGGAATCGACTTCCGGCCGCCACTCGGAGTTTCGGAGCCCGTGGGAGGACTCTCTTTGTGGCTCGAGGCGTGCCGACCGGATCGACGGAAGCGGCCGAACGACCGGGTCCTACAATTCACACCTATGGTTCTGCGTCACGGCCTTGTTGGTTTTCCGCTTCTCCTCCTGTTCGCCGGCTCCGCGACGGCGGAGGCGGCGGACTCCGGCGAGGCGCAAGTCTGGGACGAGATCGGCCCGGGCCAGCACAACGCCGCCGTGGTCCCCATCCACGGGACGATCACGAATATCACCCGAGACAGCCTCAAGCGGCGAGTGCAGGCGGCGAAGGACGCGGGCGCCGACGTGATCGTTCTGGAGATGGACACGCCGGGCGGGATGGTCACCTCGGCCCTAGACATGTGCAATTTCCTGAAGGGGCTCGACCGGCCGACCCTCGCGTGGGTCCGCAGCAAGGCCTACTCCGCGGGAACCCTCATCTCGGTCGCCTGCGACGGCATCGTCACGGCCGCCCCCGCAAACCTCGGCGACGCCGCGCCGATCTCCATGGGCGGCAAGCTGGAGGGGATGAAGCGGAAGAAGATCGAGTCACCCATCCTCAACTCCTTCTGGGACTCCGCGGAGCGTAACGGCTATTCCAAGGTCCTCGTCGAGGCGATGGTCCGCCTCGGTCCCGCGATCTACGAGATCCGCAACGAACGAACGGACGAGACGAAATACGTCTGGGCGGACCAGCTCAAGCAATACGGCATCGAGCCGCCCCCGGGCTCGTTCCGCAAGCCGCGCAAATCACCCGGAAAGGAGCCCAAGCGCGATCGGCCGGTCCCCGGTCCCGGCCGTGCGGCGGTCGCCCTTGCCGCCGCCTCGGGGGGCTGGTCGATCGTCGGGGACGCGGTCAACCCGCCAAACACGCTGCTGACGCTCAGCGAGCGGGAGGCGATCGACCTGGGCTTCTCCGCGGGCATCGTCGACAGCGAGAAGGCGCTTGCGGAGTTCGTCCGGGACGCGGATGGGAGCCTCCGCCGGATGGAGACCACCTGGTCGGAGGACGTCGCCAATTGGCTGCGAACCCCACAGGTCCGCGGCCTCCTCATGGTCGTCTTCCTCCTGAGCACCTACATGGCGCTGAGCAGCCCGGGCCTCGGCCTGCCGGAGGCCGCGGCCGTGGCGACGCTCGCGCTGACGCTCGGCGCACCCTATCTCGCGGGCCTCGCGAGCGTGGTGGACATCGTCCTCGTCGTCGCGGGTGTGGCCCTCCTCCTCGTGGAGGTCTTCGTCATCCCCGGCTTCGGTCTCGCGGGTCTCGCCGGGCTGCTCCTCTTGCTCGGCGGCCTCGTCCTCACCTTCGTCCCCGCGGAGCCCGACCCCGGCTGGCTGCCGAGCCTCGATACGACGTGGCGGTCGCTGAAGACCGGCGCCCTGACCGTGCTCGTGAGCATCGTGATCGCCGGCGGGTGCGTGGCGTTGCTGACACCCTTTTTCGGCTCGCTGCCCCTGCTGGACCGCCTGGTCCTCCGGGAGGCGTCGGGTGAAGCGGAGGCGACGGACCGTGATGAGGCGTCCCGGCCCACGCCGCCGGCGAGTGGCCCGACGGCGCCGGCGGGGCCATCGCCCGAGATCGCGCCGGGGGACACCGGCGAAGTGGTCGGCGGCCTTCGCCCCGTCGGCCGTGCCCGGATCCACGGCAAGCTCGTCGACGTGGTCGCCCGCGGCGACTGGATCGAGGCGGGGCGGTCCGTCCGGGTCGTCCACGTGCGTGGCAATCGCGTGGTGGTGGAGGAGGCGTGATGTCGGATCCGTTGCTGTGGGGGAGCCTCCTCATCGGGCTCGCCCTCGTCCTGTATCTCCTCGAGGTCTTCGTCCCCGGCGGCGTGCTCGGCTTCGTCGCGACGCTCTCCCTCGTCGCCGGCATCATCTTCATGTTCTGGTACGACGTGACGACGGGGCTCGTCACGACGGTGGTCGTCCTCTGTCTGGCGCCGGTCGCGCTCGGTCTGGCGCTGAAGTATCTGCCTCACACGCCGGTCGGCCGTCTCCTCACGCTCGAGGGCCGGGTAACGCGCGGCGAGACGACGCCCGAGGTGGAGCGGGCGGGAGGTGCCGACCGCCTGGTCGGGGCGAGGGGCGCGGCCGTCACGGAGCTCCGCCCGGTCGGCACATGCGATTTCGACGGCGAGCGGGTGGAGTGTCTCGCGGAGGCCGGCATCATCGAGCGGGGGTCCACCGTCGAGGTGGTCGCGGTCCGCGGCCGCGAGGTCAAGGTCCGCGCCGTCGACGCGTAGAGGCGTCGCCGGCGAGCGCCGTCAGCGGCGCCGCTCGATTCGAGGGCTCGCCACGGGCGGCTCCGCGGCCCGGTCGAGGACGAGGAGGGGCACCTGCCTCGGACAGAAGCTGCGAAGCCCCTCCACCTTGTCCTCGCCGACGCCCCGGCTGATGAGGCCGTGGGTGCGCTTGCGCCGGAGCAGCCCCGAGGACAGCCTCAACGGCCAGCCGGGGCTTCCGTTGTAGCAGGCCACCCCGCCGGGCAGGCGGAGCTGGCCGCCGTGGGTGTGGCCGGAGAGGACGAGGTCGATCCCGCAGTCGGACGCGGGGAGGAGCCACCAGGGGTAATGGGCCAGGAGGACCCGGAGCCGTGGGCCGGGAAGGGTCGGCTCGCGTAGTAAGGTGCGGACCAGATCGCCGCCCACCCTCGGGTGACCGGGGGCGGCGTCCACGCCGAGGAGGGTCAGCGGCAGACGATGCGTGACCCACGCTTCGTCGCGTAGCCAGTGGACCGACCCGGCCCGGGCGCGGTCGCGAAGGGCGGCGGAGTCGTGGTTGCCGAACACCCCGACGGCACCGACGTGCGGGTCGGCGGCCTCCGCGATGCGGCGGAGGGCTCCGTCGGTCGCCCCCTCGTTCCCCGGCCGCTGCTGATAGTCTCCGGTCAACGCGAGGATGTCCGCGTCGGCCTCGCGGACCTCCTCGAGGAGGCGGTCGAACCGGCGGCGCCACCGGCGGTAATGGATGTCGCTGACGTGAAGCAGACGGAGGCCGCGGAGGGCCTCGGGAAGGCCGGGCAGCGACAGGCGGATCGGGTCGACCCATCGGAAGCGCCGACGTGAGACGGGCGGCACTGTGTGGCTGTCCGATTGCACGGCGACGCGGCATCCGCTCAGAACACGAAGGACGACGGTAGCCGACTCCCGCGGCCACGCCTCGCTATTGCGGGTCGGACGGGGCGCGTAGAATGGAGGCGGCAGCACTTTCCCGATCGAAAGGGCGCACTATGGCCAAGATGTTCTACAGCGCCGAGGAGGTCGCGGAGCGGCTCGGGGTGGACCCGAGCCAGCTCGACGAGCTTGTCAACCAGAACAAGCTCCAGCCC
Source organism: uncultured Planctomycetaceae bacterium (assembly GCA_964595475.1). Lineage (GTDB taxonomy): Bacteria > Planctomycetota > Phycisphaerae > Phycisphaerales > Zrk34 > CAZQQP01. The sequence goes on from CAZQQP010000248.1 coordinate 4,152, forward strand.
TTCCAGGATCGCGGGAAGGTGATGTACAAGCGGGATCAGGTGGAGCAGCTCGCCGAGGAGCTCGGCGGCGGAGGCGAGGAACCGAGCAGCGGTGAGGATCAAAGCAGCGGCGGGGAAGAGCCCGCCGTAACGCCGGACGAGACGGCCGTCGGGAGCGGCGATCAGGGGGATACCGACGCGATCGCGCTGGCGGAGGAGACGGACGACCAGGCCCAGTCGCCGACGGAGGAGCCGACCGAAGCGCCGGGGCTCGCCGGCGAAGGGGAGGAGTCCGGCGCTGGCGGCGAGGCCGAGGCGACCCGCGACGCCGCGGAGACGTCGCCCTCCAGCGGGGACACGGACGCGATCGAGCTCCTCGACGACGCGGAGGAGCAACCGAGCACGGGCGGCGACGCGCCGACGTTGAGCGAGCCGGGGGAGGCGACCGGTGGAGAGACCGGCGAGCAGACGGGCGACTCGGGTGTCAACGTTCTCGAGGCCGACGAGGTCGGTGCGGCGGACACCTCCGCCCAGACCCAGGTCGGCACGGACGAGTCCGCGGGCACGGGAGAGGACGACGCGACGCTGGAGTCCGTGGGATCCGGGTCGGGGTTGTTGGACCTCACCCGCGAGTCGGACGACACGAGCCTCGGCGCCGTGGAGCTTCTCGAGGAGAGCGAGGGCGAGGGCGAGGCCCAGCCGCAAGCGGCGACCGCCGAGAGCACGGAGGAGGAGGGCGCCGCGACCGGCGTCTTCGAAGCGCCCGAGCAAGAGGGGGAGACCGCCCAGTGGCAAGCCCAGGGCACGGAAGCGAGCGGCGTCGCCCCCGCGGCGCCGGCCGCGACGCCGCAGGCGGAGCCCTACGACCCGACGGGCGACGGCCTCGGCGGCGGCGTCCTCGTGGGCAGCTTGCTCATCCTGGTCGTCGCCACGCTCGTGGTGATCACGGGCATGCAGGGGATGATCATCCGCCTGACCGAGATGATGGCGAAGAGCACGAACACCCTTCTCATGTACGCGGGTGGCTTCCTCGTCGCCTGCATCGTCTTCGGCGTCGCCGGCTACTTGATCGGGTCGGTCCAACGCCGCTAGGCGCGGAGGCTCCGTAAGCACACGCCCGGGATTCGCGGACCTCCCTCTCTCGCCGACGAACCGGTCCGTCCGCATCGACCTCTTCTCGAGCCGCGTCGGGAGACGCCGCATGCTCAGCCCCTACGGCCGACCGTACACCACCGTCATCGGCGTCGCGGGCGTGACGGGCGTCGCCGGAGCGCTCCTCGCCGGTCTCTGGGCGGTCGCCGGGGGAATCGCGGCGGTCGCGGCCGCGTTGCTCGCCTTCTTCCGCGACCCCAACCGGGCGATCCCCTTCGGTCGCGGCGAGGTGGTCAGCCCGGCAGACGGACGCCTGCGGGCCGTCCACGACGTGGACCATTTTCCGCCGTTCGACGGACCGGCCACTTGTCTCCGCGTCTTCCTCTCCGTCCTCGACGTCCACGTCGTCCGAAGCTCCTGCCACGGGCGCGTTCGGTCGGTCGAGCACCGTCCCGGCGAGCATCGCAACGCGTTGCGGGCGGACGCCGCGGAGCGGAACGAGGCCGTCACGCTGGTGGTGGAGCACCCCGCCAAGAACACGGCGACGGCCGCGGTCCGCCTGATCGCCGGGACCATTGCCCGCCGCATCGTCTGCGACGTCCAGGAGCGGGACATCATCCAGCGTGGTCAGCGGATCGGGATGATCCGGTTCGGGTCCACCGCGGAGCTCTACCTGCCGCGGAACGAGCGGACCGAGGTCGAGGCGACCGTCGGTCAGCGGGTCTACGGCGGATGGACGGTGCTCGCCCGCGTCCACTCGCAACGGGACATGGAAGACGCACAGGCCGGAGGCCCCGTGGCGATGACGACGGAAGAGGACGGCCCTTCTGCGGATGTCGCTGACAGATCGTCGTAGAGCGGCGCTTGGGTGGGACGCCGACCGTCGCTCACGCTCCGGCGGGCGCGAGATTGGTCCGCGCCCGAGCCGAGTCCAGCTCGTGCTGTCGCTTCTTGAACTGATGCTCCGTGGACGCCGGCAGCGACGCGGCCCGCGTGAGGTCCTCCCTCGCCTGCTCCGCGTCGATCTGGTCGATGGGCAGACACCGCTCGCTCAAGACGGAGAGGCGCTCGTTTCGCATCTGCGCGAAGCCACCCTCCACGAAGTAGGTGCGGGAGCTGCCGTCCGCCGTCACGAGCCGGAGCTTGCCCGGCGAGAGCTTCAGGACGAGGGGAGCCCGCTGCCGCATCACGCCGAGCTGCCCGTCGTGGGCCGGAACCTCGACGTAGGTCACGGACTCGTCCACCACCGCCGCTTCCGGCGTGACCACCTGGAGATGAAAGGCGTCCGACACGGGTGCCTCCTTCGAAGGAGGGCGATTCTAGATTCGGCCGCGAGACCGTCAAAAGCGGCGACGCGATCTGGCATTCAGCGGCGATGGAGGCCATCCCACCGGAAGGCCCCGCTCTACTGCAGCGCCGGCGCCGAGGCGGTCTCGCGCCGGCTCGCGAACGAGTACATCGACCGCGTGGAGGACGCCATCTCGTCCATCGCCACAGAGCGTGACGTGGTCGTGACGACCGGTGGGACGAGCGTCGGCAAGAAAGACCA
>CAZQQP010000249.1:0-6735 GCA_964595475.1 uncultured Planctomycetaceae bacterium
GCGCCGGCTGCCGGCGTGCATCTTCCCCTCGCACTCGAGGGGATGGGTGAAGCCCCACGCGAAGTTCTGCGGCCGATCCCCGCGCAGGCCGTTGTAGGGATCCGGCTTGGCGAGGTCGAACTTTCCGAAGGCGGCGACGTGGCGCCCGTGGTCGCGAAGCTGCTGGTAGTACGTCCGGGCGCTCAGGGGAAGAAATGCCTGGTTGTGCAGGGCCCCGAGCCGCTGGGCCTGCTGCCCCGCGGCGAGGGCGATCCGCGCCGGGGCGCACACCGGAGCGTTCGTGTAGCACCGCGTGAAGCGCACGCCGCGCTCGGCGAGGCGGTCGATGTTCGGCGTCCGGACGTTCTCCCCGCCGTAGAGCGGCAGGTCGCTATAGGTCGCGTCGTCCGCGAGGACGATGAGGATGTCGGGGCGATCCGCGGGCGGGCCGTCGCCGTCCGCCGCGGGAGCGGGGCGCCCTGCCAACCCACCCGAAGCGAGGAGCAGCACAAAGCAGATGAGGCGGCTCGGGGGAGGAAGCCGCGGGCAGGGGTTGCCGGGGAGGCGGCGGTTGCCTCGGCCGGGGGATCGCGCCGTACATCGGACGCTTCTCAGGGCCTTCTCGTCGTGGGCGGGTCGGCGGAACAAGACGGTGCTCATGGATGGACCTCCGACGGCGGGATGTCGACGACGGCGGCGCGGACGCGCGTGGCGACCGCCACGGCGTCGGGCGTCCCGTCGGTGACCCGCGGATCCTGAAACCGCTGCATGGCGCCGCCTCCATCGGCGGATCGAAAGCGCTCCGGTGGAGCGCCGAAGGCGTCTCGCAGGGAGGGATCCCTTCGGGACCACGCCCTCCTGCGCCTCGGCACGGGGCTGTCTCCGGACAGTAGGCGGCGATATCGACCGCCGCGGCGTCGACGACGCCCGAGCCGCGGTCGGCAACGACTGGACGCCGGGCCTCTTGAACGGCCAGCAGCGTCCGAGCTCGGCCGACCGTATCCCGAGACCCTGCCACACTCCGAACGGCCGCTTGCATCCTGCCCCCCGCCGCGCGTAAATTGGTGGCTATCGATTGGAGGGCGGGCCGTCCGCCCTCGCGGGCGAGCGAGAAGGCGAACTTCGGAGGAGCGAGGGGCGTGGGACCGATCCTGGACATCCCCTTCCCAATCACCGGCACGGAGGTCGCGGCGAATCACTGCTACGCCCTCTACGCGGCGGTTTCCCGGATTGGGGAAGCGGTCCACGGCGCCGCCGACAACCGGCTCCTCGCCATCGGCGTCCCGCCGACGATGGGTGTCGCAGGTGAGTTCTGGCTCCCGCCGGTCTCCTCCCGGGTGCAACGGCGTCAGAAACGCGGCGCGGGGCACGTATCCCTATATCGGGGGCATGAGACGGGGCACGAGTCGAGACGGGCCAAGGGATCTGTGGGACCCGCGGTGAGCTTTCATCGGTGGCGGCGTCGACCGCGACCGGTCGTTGCGACGCCGGTTTTGGTCGGTTCAGCTGGAGTGGGTGTTGGCAGCGTGGGTTTTTTTGGGGAAGATGCATGCAGTTGATCGTGAACACGTTCGGGACCGGCGTGCGGAAACAGGGCGACCGCTTCCTCGTCCAATGCGGCGAAAAGAGCTATCCCGTCTCTGTCCATAAAGTGGAGAGCATCCTCGTGACAACGGGGGCCCAGCTCTCGACGGACGCGATCCACCTCGCGACAGAGCACAATGTCGATATCGTTCTGCTCGATAAGCGCGGCGACCCGTACGCGAGGGTTTGGCAGTCGAAGATGGGAAGCACGGCCGCGATTCGCCGACAGCAGCTTGAGGCGGCGGAGGACGGGCTCGGGCTCGCGTTTGTGAAGGACTGGGCGCGAACGAAGCTTGGCAACCAGATCGAGTTCCTCGAAGAGCTCCGCCGCCGGCGGCCAAAGGCGCAGCGTCTCTTTGATGGACCTCTAGTTACGATCCGCGATGCGACGAACAAGCTCGAGGCGGTCGACGGGCCGATCGGCGAGCAGCGCGGCACGCTTATGGGGCTAGAGGGGAACGCGGGACGCGCCTACTTCAAGTGCCTCAGCGACCTGATGCCCGAGTCCTATCGCTTCGACGGCCGTAGTCATCACCCCGCCCAGGACGGTTTCAACGCCGCCCTCAACTACTGCTACGGCGTGCTCTACAGCCTCGTCGAGAAGGCCGCGATCATTGCCGGGCTCGACCCCTTCATCGGATTCCTTCACACCGACCACTACAACAAGAGGTCGCTGGTCTTCGATCTGATCGAGCCGTTCCGGATCATCGCCGAGCGAACGACTGTGCTTCTATTCACCGGGCGAAGGGCACAGGACGCCTTCTTCGAGCCCGTACCGGGTGGGGTCCGCCTGACGCAGGAAGGCCGCGCTGCCGTCCTTCCGCGACTGAACGAGCGGCTCGACAAGGCCGTGCGGTATCCGGTGCAGGGTGACCGGCGAAAGGCTCGGAACGTCAAACAGCGCCACGTAATCCAGCACGAGGCGCACGCGGTGGCCAACCGTTTGATCGGGAAGGCCGACATTCCCCGGATCACGGAGACGAAGGAGGTGTTCGCGGAAGAGGGTCGAACGGAAGGGGAGTAGAACGGTCCGATCAGAGCCGTCCGAGACACTCGGATCCGACGCCGAGCTGGTCCCGGTGTCTTGGGATCTGGTGGACAAGTCCGGCAGAAGTTCGCCGGGTAGGGCGTACTACGGCTGGCGGACAAGATTCCGTGGTGTGCCGGTTGAAGAGGAGATCACATGCTGACGTGGGTGGTTTACGACATCGCTGATGACAGGACACGGACGCGTGTGAGCAATCGCTGTCTGGATTTCGGGTTGTCGCGGGTCCAGAAGAGCGTGTTTCTCGGGGAGATCGATCCCAACCGGATCGAGGAAGTGATTCTTTTTAGCAAGGACCTGCTCGACGAGACGACGGACTCGGTCTATGTCTTCCCGATGTGTCGGGAGGACTTCGAGAAAGTGCGCATCGTGGGACAGGGGTTCGACCGGGAGACGGTGGCCGACGAGATCTCGACGCGGGTGATCTGACGATGGGGGTCGACGAGCGGACCTATCTCGAAGTGCTCGAATACCGGCTGCGGCTTTCCCGCGGCCTACGGCGTGGCGAGGCCCCACAGCTTCGCGGCTTCTTCGGGCACACGTTCGCGGAGGCGGTCATGCTCCATCACCACGCGCCGGACGGTCGGCTCGTCTACGACTATCCGCGGGTCCAGTTCAAGGTCCTCGGGGAAACCGGCGTTCTCATCGGTCTGGAGGAGGCCTGCGAGCTTCTTATGGAGCTGTGGATGGATGTGGACCACGCACGGATTGGACAGGAGGACCTCGCGGTCCTCGACTCGACCGTTACGCGACGACGCGCGGCGATCGGCGCGACAGGTCGATCGCTCCGCTATCGGTTCGCCGCACCGTGGCTGGCGCTCAATCAGGCGAACCATGATCGTTACCGAAACGCGACGGGACCCGGACAACGCCGGGCCGTTCTGGAGCGCGTGCTGATCGGGAATTGCCTCGCGCTGGCCAAGGCGTTCGGCCACCACGTGGACCGGCGCCTCCAGGCCGATTGCGGAGGGCTCCGGGAGACGAAGACGCGCTTGAAGGGCGTGACCATGCTCGGGTTCGTCGGAACGTTCGCGGTCAACTTCGCGCTTCCGTTGCGGATCGGCCTCGGCAAGTCGGTCGCACGCGGGTTCGGCACCGTCGAGCCCCAGGGAGGGAATCATGCTGATTGACGATCTCATCCGAATGGGGAGGCCGCTGGACGCCGGGGCCCTCGAGCCGCAGGAAATTCTGCCGCTGATCAGCGACGTTGCGAATCCGAACGCCCGGAACTTCTTCCAGCACGTCTTCGTCGTGGAGTTGGACGCACGAGCCCGAAACCCGGTTGTACTACCCGTGCAGGTATGGGGGGAGTTCGAGAACCAGCGCAAGAAGCGCCCGGATTTCGCTCCCGATCCCGCGCGCGCCGTCGCGGCCCCCTTTGTCCTGCCGAGCGGCGGGAACCCGCTCAACCCACAGGGACGGTACGCCGGCGTTTACCCGTGCTGGGATCGCCACATCCGCGGGTTTCATCAGTCGGTCGACGCCGTCCGTGCGTTTCTTCCCGGCCGGCTCGACCGGACCAGTCGGCTTTCCTTGGACGACGAGACCTTGGAGCAAGTGGCGATCGGGCTGCACGAGGCAGCCCAGACGGTGGACACGGCCGCCGAGAAGCTGCTCGGCCTTGTCGTGGTCGCGGCGTGCGGGACGGAAACGCCGTACGTGCATACCGACGAGCGCCGCACCGACGCCATCGGGGAAAGCCGCCATGAGGAGGGCCGCTCCATCGTGCCACGCTACGACGCGCTTTTGGAAGCGGCGTGGGACGCGATCCTCGAGCAGGGACGGGAAAGCGGCCGTCGGTCAGGGCCGTGCACCCTTTGTGGACAGGGTGACGAAGTCGTCTCCTTCTACGCGAAGGCGTGGCCGTGGGCGTTCCCGACGTGGACGTGCCCCCTGCCGTTGGCCGGTCGGGACGACATGATGGTCGAAAGCATCGGCCTCGACGAGCGCTGCTATCGGGCGCTGACCCTCGGTGCGTGCGTCTTTAACAAGTTGACCGGGCGCGTCCATCGGGATGTGGTCCGCGAGATCTTCTCGCCCGGACACGACGCCGAGGCCCGACGGTTGTCCGGCTCCACCGGCGCTCCGATCTTCGGCACCGGATACCTTCTTCCCCTGACCGACGAGGCGATCGCAGGCGACAAAACGGGCGACGGCTTCGCGGAGGACCTCCGATGGATGGTCGAGAGCGGCGGTTCCGGGCCGGCGGCGGAGCGGCACTTCGAAACGGTGACCGGTTTCCACTTGATGATTCCGGAGGACGCGGAGCAGGAAGAATACCGGCTGACGTTGCTCTACTTTTCCGGGAACCCCGGCCGCGGGGACATTCACCTCCGGGCGTGTATCGAGGACGTGGTCCCGAGCCGGATGCGGCGCGTGCGGACCGTTGCCCACCCGTGCGGAGACGAGGCCATCGCGCTGTTCCGGGCCATCTTCGGGAAAACGACGCGGAAGCAGGACGGCTTTTTGCTCCGTTGCTATCGGTCCGTGCCCTGGCTCCTCGCCCGCGCGTACGGAGGGGCGTATGTCTGGGAGCAGCTCGCCGAGGTGCTGCACCGGCGGCAGTTGAGCCGTCGCCGGCCGACAGCCAACAGCGCTCGCCGGATGGCAAGCGTGGTTCCGCGGCTGCCGGACAGCTGGCCGGATCTCGCCCACGAGGTCGTCTTCCATCTCGTCTTCGAGCAGTTCCTCGATCGCTATCACAGCGACTTGACCGTGGAGAATCGAATCATGCCGATGCGACCGTGGAGAGAGCTGATCGAGGCGGTCGAAGTGGGCCCGATCGACCGTATCGAGTTTCAATCGCCCTCGGAGCTCGGGTTCGCCTGCGGCGTCCTGGTCAGCCAGTTCGGCCGTTGGTACTGGCACGCCACGAAGGTGGGCGGAACCGGTAAGGACTACCTGAAGCACCGGGTCCTCACCTTCGGGACCGACCTCACCCCGGAAGCGGTGTGGCGGCAGGCGGTGGGCAAGATGTTCGACGTCGCGGCTCGGTACAACATGCCGGTCTCCGAGGACTTCCGTCGCCGCGCGGGCGTCACCCTTGCTGCACTCGACCGCATGCAGGAGACCGTCCGCAGCCACCGCGACGACTTCATGACGGGCTTCTGGTGTGGCTACGCGCTGCAGGGGTGGGACCGGGCCAGCGGCGCATCAGAGAGCGGCGACGCGAGCGTATCGACAGGTGAAAGGAGCGACCGATGAGCGACGGCAACGGCGTTCGAACCGGCGAGATTCTCTTCCTCAAGTGCGTGAAGGACGGGATCCCCAACCGTGATCCTCTTCGCGACAGCGATGCCCGCCGGCTGTTCGGCGAAGAGGACGGCCGGATCTCCCTCTCGGACGTGAGCATCAAGCGGGATGTCAGGGACTTCATCCAGGCGCGATACCCGCAGGGCGGGCCCAACAACAACATGTTCGTCTTCGTCCGGAAGGAATTCACTGAGGGCCACAAGCTTCTCGGGCGAGACCGCCTCGCCAGCACGCTGCTGCAGCGGGCCGGCCGCGAGCGGGAGGACGACGTCCAGGACGCCCTCACTCGATCCGCCTTCGACGTCCGTGCGTTCGGCGCCGTCTTTAGTGTCCAGAACAAGAGCTTCAACCAGGTCGGGCCGGTTCAGTTCGGATGGGCGCATTCGCTGCACCCGGTGGAGAGCCGCTACGTCCAGGGCACCGTCGTCATGCCCTCGCGCGATGCCGAGGTGACGGAGAATCAGGAGGAGACCGGCGCAACCCAGGGAACCATCTGGACGAGCTACATGGTGCCGTTCGCCGTGTTCGCGATGCCCGGGGTGATCAACGCGTCGATCGCGGACGACGCGAACCTGTCTCCCCGCGATGTCGACGTCCTCCTCGAGGCGCTCTGGAAGGGAACCCTCGCGAGACAGGCGCGGGGCCGGGGAACCCAGCAGCCACTTCTCCTCCTTCACGTCGAGTACGAGGATCCGTTCTTCCGGATCGGCTTTCTCGAGGACGGGGTGTCGATCGAGCCGGGTCGGGAGGCGTGGCTCGGGCCGGAGGCCCCGACATCGCTGAGCGGCGTCTCGCTCAACGTGGAGGGCGTTGCCGAGACGCTCCGGAGAAACCGCGGCCAGGTGGCGCGGGTGCGGATGTGGCGCCATCCGAAT
>CAZQQP010000250.1:0-6716 GCA_964595475.1 uncultured Planctomycetaceae bacterium
CGTGCCCGTCGTCGCGGCCGGCTGGTGGTTCGGTTTGTTCACGGGGCCGCCGCCCGCTCCCGCGCTATGGGGGTGGCTCGCCACGGCCGGCGCCGCGATGATCGGCCACGTCCACCCGGTCTGGCTGGGGTTTCGCGGGGGGAAGGGCGTCGCGACGGGCTTCGGCGTCATCCTGGCGCTGTGGCCGTATCTCACCTATCCGGGTCTCTGCGCCGGCGGTGTCTGGCTCCTTCTCACGGCGCTGTTTCGCTACGTCAGCCTCTCGAGCGTGGTCGCGGCCGTGGCGCTGCCGATCTCACTGCTCGTCGCGTTTCAGCTCTCCCCGCATTGGGACCCCGCCGACCTCTGGCCGCTCGTGCTGATGACGGGGCTGATGGCGGCGATCGTCGTGGTTCGCCATCAGAGCAACCTCCGCCGCCTGCTCCGAGGGGAGGAGGAGCGCATCGGCGAGTGAGCCCTCAGCCCGACAGCGTCTGCTTCCGGCGGAGCAGGTGGTGGTAGGACTGGGCGAAGCGGTGGGCCTCGTCGCGGACGAACTGGCAGAGCTTCAACCCGAGATTCTGTCGGCCCAGCCGGATCGGCTCCTCGCGGCTCGGGCGGTAGAGCCGCTCCTCCCGCTTCGCGAGCGCGAGGAGCAGCGGCGGCTGGTAGGGATAGACCGACAGCGCCTCCTTCGCCGCTCGGAGCTGCCCCGGTCCGCCGTCGATGAGGATGAGATCCGGAAAGAGCTCGTGGCCGGCGCCCGCGTCGCGGTAGGCGCGGCTGACCACCTCGCGGAGGGCCCCGTAGTCGTCGTGGCTGGACGCGGTCCGGACGCGATACCGGCGGTACTGGCTCTTGAGCGGGCGTCCGTCGATGAAGCAAACCTTGCTGCCCACGGTCTGGTTGCCCTGGAGGTGGGCGATGTCGAAGCACTCGATGGCCCGGATCTCCCGCTCCGTTCCCAGGGCCCGCTGCAGCGACGCGAGCCCCTTCTTCGGGTCCACGTAGAAGGACTCCGTCTCCGGCTGCCAGCCGGCGGAGCGGCGGCCCCGCTCGTCGAGCTTCTCGATCGCCCGGATCTGATCCCGGAGCTTGGCCGCCTCCTCGAAGTCCAGGTTCTTCGACGCCTGCTCCATCTCCCCCTTCATTTCACGGAGCATCACCGAGCGCTTGGACTCGAGGAAGCGGACGAAGCGGTCGACGTCCGCGCGGTACGCCTCCTTGCTGATCTTGGCGGCGCAGGGTGCGGTGCAGTGGTCGATCGGGTGGAGCAAGCACGGGCGGAACTGCGGTCGCTTCTCGTCGTCCTCGTGGATCTCGAGCTCGCACGTCCGGAAGCGGAAGACCCGCTGGAGCAGCTTCACCGCGTCGCGAAGGGACGCGACGCTCGTGAACGGACCGTAGATGCGGCCGCCGCGAAGCCGCTCGTGGTTGGGCTCGCGGGTGATATAGACCGCGGGGAACGCCTCGTGCGTCGTCACGGCCAGGTACGGATAGGTCTTGTCGTCGGTCAGGCGGGCGTTGAAGCGCGGGTGCAGATCCTTGATCAGCCGATTTTCGGTCAGGAGTGCTTCCCAGTCCCCCTCGCACTCGACCACGTCGAAGTCCGCGACCTGGCCGAGCATCTGCTGCTTCTTGGGGCCGAGATCCGTGGACGCCTGGAAGTAGCTGCTCACCCGGTCGCGGAGGCTCCCCGCCTTTCCGACGTAGATCACACGCCCCCGGTCGTCCTTCATCAGATAGACGCCGGGCGTCTTCGGAAGCTGACGGGCCTTGGCCGCGAGCGGCTCTCTGCGTCCGGACGGCTCGGTCATTGCCCATTATACTCGGCCCGCCGTTCCGGCCGACGGGTTATCCCGTGGCCTCGGCGGGGGCCGACGCCGCGGAGCGGCTCTCCATCACGACGCCCCGGACGAGCAGAATGCCGATGGCGATGACCAAGTAGGCGTCGGCGAGGTTGAAGATCCACGGGTAGACCTCCCGGGCGGCCTCGCTGTGCACGCCCGGCCAGCTCCACCCGAACGGAAGCCGGACGCCCGGGAAGAGGTGGAGCATGTCGCGGACCGCCCCGTAGCGGACGCGATCGTAGAGGTTGCCGCCCGCACCGGCCGTGATCAGGGCCAGCGCGGTGTGCAGCGCATGGGCGCGGGCGGGGGATCTCGCGAAGACCACGCCGATGACGAGGAGGGCGACGAGGGAGACGACCACGAAAAAGCCCGTGTGGCCCTCGCCGAGGCCGAAGACCGCCCCCTCGTTGACCACCAGGGAGATGCGAAGGACGCCGGGAACGAGCGGAGTGGACCGCACCCGCGGGCCGCCGTGCTCCGGTGCGGCGGCCGCGTCCACCGGTTGGTCCGGGAAGGCGGTAAACGACCACCATTTCAGCGCGAGATCCGCCGCGAGGCAGAGAAGGCTCGCAGCGAGGAAGATCGCAACCCGCCGCGGCGAGCGTCCCGCGGTGAGGGCTGGCCTCGATGCGGACGCAGACTCCATGGTCGGCTTAGCCGTAGTCGTGTCGCTCCCGCTCGCGCTCGGCGTCGATGGAGTGCTTCGCCCACGGCTTGATGTTCAGCCGGGCCTTCCCGATCGGCTTTCCGGTGTCCTCGCAGATGCCGTAGGTGCCGTCGGTGATCCGCTCGAGCGCGTGGTCGATGTCCTCGAGGAGCTGCTGTTCGGACTGCACCAGGTCCAGCGTCAGCTCCTGGTCGAACTGCTCCGACCCGATGTCCGCCATGTGGATGGGCATGTGGGAGAGGTTGGCCGCGTCGTTGAGGCGGAGGGCGCCGTCCGACATCGACGTCAGGTCGCCGAGGAGCTCCGCCCGCTTCAGGATGAGCAGCTTACGATAGCGATCCAGATCCTTGGCGGAGAGATACTCGTTGGGCTGGACGGGCGCCTCGACCAGGGCCGCGATCCGGCTCTTCTCGGGACCCGTGTCCCCTCCCTGTTTGGATTGCCCTCCGGTTGAGCCCCCGCCGCCGGCCTTCCGGGTCGGCTGCGTTTTCGTGGCGTTGGAGCGTTTCTTCCCCCCGCTGGCATGCGGCTCGGGGGTCGTTTGCTTCTTTGCTCCTTGACGGCTCTTCCCGCCCCGAGAGGTCTGGGTCGGCTGGGACGCCGGCGCTCGGCGCGACGTCTGGCCTCCCCCCGATGGCTGGGTGCCTCCGGCGCCCTTTGTCCTCTGGGACTTGTTCGTCTTCGACGCTTTCGTCCCTTGTGAGGGGGATTTCTTCCCGTTGCTGCCGCCACGTTGGGTTGGCGAGGCCTCCGAGGAGGCTCGCCCCCGCCCCGTGCTGTTCGCGTTTTTCTTCGCCACGCGTCGTCTCCCGATAAGGGGCTAGCCGACCCGCTCGATTCGAGCCGGAGTCTACGGTGCCGCCCCCTCGTGTCAAGCAAGACCGGTGGCGAGCTTGCTGCCGCATTTGACCACGGGAGCTCTATCGGCTACATTCCGTGATGCACCTCGATGGGACTCGCCGGGACGCGTCGTGCCGGCCGTTTCCCGAGGCGCGAAGGTCGGTCCTTGTGTGTGAAGGCTGCCGCGTGGGCAGTGGACGGCGAAGGGGAACGTGCCGAGCACCGCGTGGGTTCGGCGAAACACCAGATCACTGAAGGGAGACGGACATGACACGGCAGAGACGAGCCTTCACACTTGTTGAGCTCCTCGTGGTCATCTCGATCATCGGGATCCTCATCGCGCTGCTCTTGCCGGCGCTGGGTCGCGCCCGCGAGCTCGCCAACCGCGCCTCGTGCCAGGCGAGCCTCCGAGGCATCGGCAGCGCCTTCCACCAGTACTCGACGGGGCAGGGCGGAACCTTCCCGTACGCGGGGCGGCTCGACACCAGCGGGACGATGAGGGCCTTCCAGTCGAGTAACCTGCGCGGGACGAAGCCGGACGACATGAACCGGCTGAGTAGGACGGAGCTCACCAACAACGTCACCGCGTCGCTGTTCGAGCTGGTACGGGGCTACGGCGTGGACATGAAGTCCTTCGTCTGTCCCGCGACCGACGATAAGCAGGACAGCAAGTACTTGGACCCGACCAAGCCGCCGTCGCAGACGGACAACGTGGACATCCGGAGCATGTGGGACTTCTACCAGCCGCAGAACCTCTCCTACTCCCCGCTCTTCTTCGTCGACGCGACGCTGAAGGAGCGATGGGGAAGCGGCGCGGGGTCCAAGTGGCCGCTCCTCTCGGACGACAACGATACCCCGGCTAAGCCGACACACCCGAACGGCAACGGCGTCCACAAGAACACGGAACGGTACATGGGCACCTTGGACCCGTCGAAGCGCAAGGAGATTCCGCGGGTGGAAGAGAACTCCACGCACCACGCGGGGGGCGAGGGGCAGAGCGTGATGTTCGGCGACGGCCACGCGAGCTTCGAGACGGATCCGTTCGTCGGGCCCAGCGACGACAACATCTTCGCGGACGACAACCGGACGAATACGCCGCCGCCCGGCGAGGTCACCCCCAAGGAGCAGGCGGTGCCGCTGAAGGACTTCAACCTCCGGAGCTCCGGCCTTGCCCGGGCGCCAGGCCGCACGCCTCGGCAGACGAACGCCATCATGCTCACGATCGACGACACGAACGCAGCGAAGACGCTCGCGTCGATCGCTGGGACACAGACGAACTGAGCTCGAGGATAAGGGTGGACATACGGGGCTGGCCGCCCGGAGCGGCCAGCCCTTTTTTATGCGCCGCCGATGGGGCGGAGCGGAATCGGCGAGCGCGGAGGCCCGCCGGAAGAGAAAAGGATCGCCCCCGCGGCCGCGACGGCCGGGAGGGGGCACGGCGTCCTTTGCTCCGGATTGCGGGGCTGTGCGTCGCGGGCGGGAGAACCGGATCGGTAGCCGAAGACGCGAAGGTTCCGGAGGGACATCCCGGCGGTCCCAAAGCGTCCCGTTGGGACCTTCGCTGGATCCCGCCGGGGCTCGCGCGGGGGCGTCCATCTGGATGTGGCAGCCGTCTGCCTCGGCCAACCCGAAGGCGGCTCGCGGAGGGTCAGTCCTCCGGGGCCACGACCGATCGGAGGTTCTGAATGTTCTCCTGCATCACGGTGAGCCAGTCGCCGCCGTCGAGCCGCTCGCCCGGCGAGAAGACGCAGCTCGGAAGCCCCACCTCCTCCTCGATCGCCCGCCGGAGCTTCTCGTCCGGGGGGGACTCCCAGAGGATGCCCGCGGCCGGGAAATCGGCGGTGATCTTCTGGAGCTTCGCCGTCGCTTCGTCGGGCGGCGTGTCCGGCGGGATGTCCGCGTTCCGCAGCTGCCAGCCATACTCCCGGGCGAGGTAGTTGTAAGCGGGATGAGAGGCCACGAGGCGGACGTCGGAGAGGGACCGGAGCTTCTTGTCCAGCTTGTCGAGCTCCTTCGCGAGGCTGTCGAAGTTGACGCGGAAGGTCTCCTCGAGCTCGGGGCGTCGCTCGATGAGCGCGTCCCGAATGGCTTTCGCCTGCTTCTTCGCGTTCGTCGGGGCGAGCCAGGTGTGGCCGTCCACTCCCTTGTGGGTGTGCTCCCCCTTCGGCCCGTGGGCGTGCGTGACGGCGTTCTCGTACCGGATGAGATCCTCCTCCAACGCGGCGGCGGTCCTCACCAGCCGCTGGCGAGGCAGGGTGACCTTGCTGACCCACCCTTCGTAGCCGGCGCCGTTCAGCACGATGAGGTCCGCCTCTTGGAAGCGTTGGACCGCTGCCGGGTTCGGATCCCACTTCGCGGGGTCCGCGTCATCCGGAAGGGGAGAGATCACCTTCACCGCGGTTCCGCCGATTTGCTCCGCGAAGAAGCGGGTCGGGGAAAAGCTCGTCGCCACAGTGAGCTTCCCGCTCTCGCCGGTCTCCGACGCCTCCCGGCCGTCGCCACAACCGCCGAGGAGAAGGAGCGCCGCCGCAACGAGCGGGTGGGCAAGACGGCGCTTCACATTCCGTGTCGCTTCGAGGGGCATGGCTCGGTCCTTTCGGTACGGGGGTGCGATCGCGGCGCGTGCTGCGTCGGACGGCTCACCTTCCGAGGCGCTCAGAGAAGCTCGAAGAGCTGCGGGGCCGCCCACAGCAGCCCCACCGACACCGCGCCGGCGAGGGCCACGCTCATCCCGGCGAGGATCAGCAGCTCACAAGCCTGGAGCCAGAAGACGATTCCGCGGCCACTGCCTACTTTGTGGAGCATCGTCCGCTCGCGGGCCCGGAGCCGCAGCGAGAGGAGGACGATCAAGGACAGAAACAGCACGGCCGAGACGCCGACCAGGACGAAGGTCGCGTCGAAGAAGCGCTTCACCCGGATCGCCAGGCTGACCAGCTCGGCCATCGCGTCTCGCGGGACGATGACCTGGTAGGCATCCTTCTGCTCGTAGCGGTTCTTCAGGATGGTCCGCCCCTTATCCCCCTCCGGCACGACCACCACGGAGGTGAGCGGATACTCGCTGCGATCGCCGTGGAAGTGGAAGGTGTCGATGTTGTCGGAGGTGATCTTCCGATAGGTGGGCACCCCGCCCCGCGCTTCGATCCGGCCCTCTTCTCGCTTCCGCACCCATCGCCCCCCGCGCTTCCGTAGGTTGCGGTGACCGTGGCCCTTCCCCGCGAGCACCCACGCGGTCTTCACGTCGACGAAGACCACGTGGTCGTCCGGTCCGCCGGTCGGCTCCAGCGTGCCGACGACGTCCATCCGCAACGGAAACCGCTTGCCGAGGTTGTAGATGTTCTCCTGGTCGGAAGCCACTTCACCCATAGAACGCTCTCCCCTGT
>CAZQQP010000251.1:0-6695 GCA_964595475.1 uncultured Planctomycetaceae bacterium
CCGAAGACGCGCGGTTCGGCACGGAACGGAGGTCGCGACACGGCCTCGGTTTCCGGCGTTGCGGGGTACGGGCAAGCTCGCCCGTGGCCGCGGAGGCTCGAGACCGGCACGGTTGGGCGGTGGATCGACGAACCAGACGCGTGGGCGTTGGGTCGCGCGAGGCCGGAGCTCCACGGGCAAGGGGCGCGTACCGCCCTTGCCCCTGCGACCCAACCTGCACTCGCGCGGGTGGCCGTCTGCGGTGCTTGCCCGTGCGGTTCCGCGGGTCCAGGGGTGGAACAGACAGAGAAATGTGCCCACCGTCTCCGAAAGCCGTAAGCTACGCGTCCGATGCCGGACGTCCCCATCCGAACGGAGACCATCGACCTCCAGCAGCTCCTGAAGCTCGCCGACATCGCGGGAACGGGCGGGGAAGCGAAGATGATCATCGGCGACGGCCTTGTCCGGGTGAACGGCGAGCCGACCTCCCGGCGACGCCACACCGTCCGCCCCGGCGACGTCGTCGAGGTGGACATCGAGGGCTGCGAGCCGATCCGGGTGACGGCGGCGGATCCGGATCGATGACCCCGACCAACCGCCGCATCGCCCTTCCACCGGCACCGACTGCGTCCGTCCAAGGCGGTGCCCCCTCCATCCACGCTGCCGAAGCGCCGAGCGTCGTGGTTGAACGGCCCCATGACGTTGCCGAACGACCTGTCGCTCATCCCCGGTGCGCTCCGGTGCGCCGGTCCCGACGACCGCCCCCATCAAGGTCCGAAAATTCGCAGCTTCGGGAGGTGCGCGAGCGGACTCACGTCGCTCACCGGGGTCCACGTAAGATCCAGGTGTTCCAGGTTCTTGAGCTCCCCGAGCGGACCCACGTCGCTCACCTGCGTCCACGAAAGGTTCAGGGAGCGCAGGTTCTTGAGCTCCCCGAGCGGACCCACGTCCCTCACCTGCGTCCGCTCAAGGCCCAGGTGTTCCAGGTTCTTGAGCTCCCCGAGCGGACCCACGTCCCTCACCTGCGTCCGCTGAAGGCCCAGGTGTTCCAGGTTCTTGAGCTCCCCGAGCGGACTCACGTCGCTCACCGGGTTCGCCGGAAGATGCAGGAATTTCAGGTTCTGAAGCTGCCCAACTGGGCGCAAGTCGCTTATCGGCGTGCCAAAAAGGCTTAGCTCTTCGAGGGTCCGCAAACGTGCCAGCCCACTTGCATCGCTCATCTGCGCACCCGCGAGGCTTAAACGCGTGGCACCCACCTCCTGGACGGAACGGGCCAATGCGTGCCAGATCCGGGGTTCGTTTTCCCGCTCGGCCTCGAAGAGCGTTTGGAGAACGGCATTCGCGGGGCCAAACAACCGCCCGTGTAGTTCACTCTGCTGCCGGTTGACCGCCCATCTGCAACAAGCCTCGATGGCGGCGTCGCGCATCCCGTCGGAAAAGCCCGACTGCGGATCGATCGAGAACTCGGCAAGGAGGAGAACTCGTGCCTTTGGCGTATCCTCGCCGACCTCCTTTAAGTTGCTCCCGAAGATCCATTTAGCCAGCTTCATCGGCCAGCCCGTCCGGTCGGCGAGCATCTCGAACAGCAGGATCAGCGTCTCCCGCCAGGCCTCCTGGTCCGCGTAGGCCCTCAGGTCCTCGGGGCGGACCCCCTCGGGTAGCTCGTCCGCTTCCAGCGGCGAAGTGAGATACTCCGCGATGTACCACGCGGCGAAATACTCCTGGAAGGAGAGGTGCATGAAGGCGTAGCGGCCCTTTCCGTCGGGACCGGGGCCGCGCGGCAGAAGAAAGCCGCTGCGGCGGCCGACGTAGTCGATGAACTGGTGGGCCGCCTGCGGATCGTGGCCCGCGCCCGACTCCGACATCGCCTCCATCATCCACGCCAGGACGTCGTCGTAACCGACCACGATCTCGCTCCTACCTACCTCTTCGTCGGCCGTGCTCCTCCGCTGCTGCATCTCGAAGCCGAGACGGCCCAGCCACTTCTTCTTCTGGGCCGTCGTGTAAGGCATCTCGTGCATGCCCTTGTATTCGTCGACGGTCTCCAGGTAGGCCTGCGTGATCTCCTCGTAGAGGTGGGCGCGGCCGAACGGAAGGTGGGCCTTGACGCGATGGATCAGCGCCATCATCGCGAGGAGGCTGGGAACCCGCGCCAGGCGATTGGTGTTCCGGTGGGCGCGGATCCGACGGACCAGGTCGCGCGACTGCGCCTCCCGACGCTCGCGGGCCGGCTCTCGCTGGGCGTACCAGGCGCGGACGTAGCGCTCGATCTGATCGTCCGTAAAGGGGGCGACGTATCGCGTGGCGGCGAGGGAGCCTTCGAACGCTCCAACCTGCCGCCAGTCGGCGCGGGCGGCGTCTGGTTCGGCTTCCTCGGCCCCCTCAGACTCGTCGGAACCCTCGTTGCGTCCCTCCGGTCGGTCGAATGGAACCTGTTCGTAGCCGACGACGCGCGAGGTCAGCAGCCAGCGGCAATGCGGGTATCTCTCCATCCCCTCGTGCACGGCGCGGCGAAGCGCCCGGCGGACCGCCACGCCGCCGATCTCGTCCAGGCCGTCGAGCAGGATCAGCGCCTGGCCGCGGGCGAGGATGGCCTCGAACGTCTCGGGCGTCTCGATCGGCTCGGCCACCGGCTGTCGAACGAGCTCCTCCAACAGCGAAGCCCAGGTGACGCTCGTGTCGATCCGCATCTCCCGGAGAATCATCGGCAGCGGGACGAGGCGGCCGAGCCGCTCCGTCCATTCGTCCTCCTGGGGTCGGGTGAAGCGCCACGCGAGCCAGTTCACCAGCGTGGACTTGCCGCTCCCCGGGTCGCCGAGGAGGACCAGACGGCGGTTCGCTTCGACCGCGTCCAACGGCGTGACGGTGTCATGGGCCCACTCTTCCGCGGGCCGGTCCGAGGAGAGGGGACGGGAGGACAGCGCCGGCTCGATGTAGAGGCGGTCGATCGGGATGTCGGGGTTGTCCTGGAGACGGGGCAGGCCGACGAAGCGCATGTAGCCCTGCCACTCTCGGACCTCGTCGAAATAGGCGAGAAGCGTCTCGTCGGCAAAGGGGTCGAGGAACGCCGATCGGTTCGTCGTGTCCTCGGGCGCTGGCGGTGAGCCAGGCCGTGGCTCGGAGACCTTTCCGGTAGAACGGCGCTTCGCCATGAGCTCACCCACGCAGATAGGGTCGGAAGTCGTCCGGGTTCATCTCGCCACCATAGCGGGCGAGAAGCGGCTCCATCCAGAACACCTGGCTGGAGCCCGGGTCGGGAAACGTGCTCATCCTCCGCTCGCCTTGCTTCTTCCGGTCGCTCGCGGGGTCTTGTTCCGTGCCGATTGAGTGGTCGAGCTGCTTGAACACCGCGAGCTCGACGGCAACACCCCGCGACCAGTCGTAAATGAAGTTGAACAGCTCCGGGTCGTTCTCCCATCGGCGATAGAGATCGCGGTGGAACTGGTAGACATAGGCGGCGATCAGCATGATTCGCGTATGCCGGATCATCCGCGCATCGTCTTCCGGAGCGTCCTGTCCTCCGGTGTGCTCGAGAAGACGGGCGGAGAACCGCTGGAGAAGGTTGGCGAGCCCTTTCAGCCGACGTGGGTTCGGTGGCAGGGCACGCGTCTCGTCCCCGATGGCCGCGGCGATCCACGTCTTGATCCGGCGCTGCACCTCCGTTCGATCCGGCAGCCAACCAAGCAGCCGCTGCTTCGGGTCGTCGACGGTCGGCAGACGCCAGACGTCCTGGCAGATCTTCTCGAGATAGTTCTCGGCGAGGACGGCCCGCTGCGCCTGGGCCGACTCCGGGTCGGCAGCACCGCCGATCATCTGTGTCGCCACGGACGCCTCGATCACCCGCTGATTCATCCCGAGGACGAAGACGCAATTCGGAAGGGTGAGGTAGATCTTCAGGCCCTCGAGGAGGCGGTACGCGGCCTCCGGCTCGCAGCGGTCGAGGTCGTCGACCAAGATGACGACGCGAGGGCTCGCTGGTTTTGGCCACTGTCGTTCACTGCTCCCATCCCCGTCACTCGAGGATGGCAGGAGATCGCCGATGGCTTTTTCGAGCTGCTCGCGGATCGTGTTCGAGGGAAGAGCCATCGCGAGGTGCTCGCGCTCCCAGCGCTCGCCGGCGTCCTGGGCCTTCGACGCCTGGAAGCCGATCTTCTTGGTCAGATCTTCGAACGAAAGGAGGGCGGTTCGCACCGCGACCTCGCTGAGCTTGTTTGCGTACTGCCAAAACTTCGCCCAAGCAGAGAGCTGGGACCGGATCTCCTGGAGCAGCGCCACGACGGGAGCGTCCTCGTGTTGATACCTCCACGCCTCGAACCAGACGGTCGCGACGTCGTCGTAACACACCGGAGCGAGCTGGCTCGTGGCCTGCTCTTCCTCTCCTTCCGCGTGCTGGGAAGACCGGCCCGTCAGGTAGTGCTCGAGCTGGTGGAGGAAGCTCGTCTTGCCGAGGCCCCAGTCCCCGTGGATCCCGAAGACCTGGGGCGGAGGACAATGCGCCACCGTCTCTCCGACCTCCTGGACCAGCTTCGCTCGCTTGAGCTGGTCGACCAGTGCGGGCTCGTCGTTGACCGGTTCGAGCATGGGCGATCCCCGTCCTCGCTGTCAGCCGCTATGCACAATGGTGACCCCTGCGGACGCTTCACACAAGCCCGCGACACGATCCCTTCTGCCCATCCCCCCATGCTCCCCGCTCCGTGCTCCAGGCTCCAAGCCCCATGCCGCTACAGCCGTCGCACCGGGAACAGGGCGACCGTCGCGTGGGCGTTGCCGAGGCGGTCGCGGAGGGCGAAGCCTCGCTTGTGGGGTGACGCGACCGGCAGGCCCTTTTTGTAGACACGGGACTCCCACGATTGCAGATCGTGTTCCGCGGTCTCGGCGTCCGATGTGAACAGGACGAGGAGTAAGCCGGCGTGGGAGATCCCCGGGTCGCTCGCGAGCTTGCGAAGGTCCGAGGAGACCGGCTGCAGGAGCTCGCGGGCGTAGCGACGGAAGGGCCCTTCCGGGGTGTGCTGGGCCACGGTCTTGATCTCCAGCCAGTAGGCCGACTCCAGCGGCACGGCGTCGGGCGGGGCGAAGAGGGTGTTGGCGACCTCGGGGGTGAGCAGCGGACGGGTCTCCGGGGTGAGGACCACGTCGCAGCGCTTGGCCTCGGGCTTTTTCCGAACGTGGCGGTCCGCGGGATACCGCTCCTCGGGCCAGACGCCGAGGCCCCACGAGCGCAACGCCTCGTAAATGACCGGATGGAGGGCGACCTCGTCGCGGGCGTCGAGGCTGTAGACCGCCTGCTCCGCGTCGTCCGCGGCGGCACGGCGGGAGAGGCCGGTGACGATCGCGTCGACGAGGTCGGCCGGGCCGAGAGCCATGGGTGGGTCGCATAGTATGGCCGGTCCGATCGCACGCGTGGGACGAGCGGAGCATCGATGGCGACCGGTTTTCTCCAACATCCGGCCTTTCTCGACCACGACACGGGGCCGACCCACCCCGAGCGACCCGACCGGCTGCGGGCGGTCGACCGGGCGCTCGACGAGGCGGGGTGGCTCGGCCAAGTGACGGCGGTCGACGCACGCCCCGTCGACGGGGACCTCCTCCGTCGCGTGCACGAGGCCGGCTATATCGAGCGGGTGCGGAGGATGTCCGCGATGGGCAGCGGCCACCTCGACTCGCCCGACACGCCCGTGTCCATCGGGAGCGAGCGAGCGGCCCACCTCGCCGCGGGCGGCGTGGTCGCCGCCTGCGAGGCGATCCTGGCCGGGTCGCTGCGGAACGCCTTCTGCGCGGTGCGGCCGCCGGGCCACCACGCCGAGCGGAGCCGGGCGATGGGGTTCTGCCTGTTCAACAACGTGGCGATCGCCGCGGAGCATCTGATTCACAGCCACGGCCTCGAGCGGGTTGCCGTGGTCGACTTCGACGTCCACCACGGCAACGGCACACAGCATCTGTTCGAGGAGCGCGGTGACGTGCTGTTCATCAGCGTCCACGAGCATCCGCTGTATCAGTTTCCGGGGACGGGCTTCGAGGAGGAGACGGGACGGGGCGGCGGCGAGGGGCGGACGGTGAACATCCCCCTCACCCCCGGAGCGGACGACCAGGTGTATCAGGGTGTTTTCGAGCGGACGGTCCTCCCCACCCTCGACGCCTTTCGGCCCCAGCACGTCCTCATTAGCGCGGGCTTCGACGCGGCGGAGGAGGACCCGCTCGGCCACATGCGGCTGACGAGCGGGATGTTCCGATGGATGACCGCGGCGATCCGGTCGGTCGCGGAGCGCCACGCGGACGGACGGGTGCTGAGCGTCCTCGAGGGCGGCTACGACCTCGACGGCCTCGGCCGGGGCGCCGCCGCCCACGTCGAGGCGTTGGTCGGGGAGGACTCGTCCGAATAGCTCGCGAACCCGGTCGACGGCGGCCCCTTCAGGAGACGAGCGATGTCTCGAGGCCAGCGCGAGGCGAAGGAGGAATGGTTCTCCGGCGGGCTGCGGTTCGACTGCACGCAGTGCGGCAACTGTTGCACCGGTCCCGCCGGCTACGTCTGGGTGGAGACCCACGAGATGCACCGGATCGCGGAGTATCTCGGGGTCTCCGTGAGGGAGTTTCGCCGTCGCTACGCGAGGAAGGTCCACGGGCGGTGGTCGCTCACCGAGATTCCGAGCGACGCGGGCTTCGACTGTGTCTTCCTCCGCCGCGACGGCGACGGGAAGGCGCGTTGTACCATCCATCCT
>CAZQQP010000252.1:0-6693 GCA_964595475.1 uncultured Planctomycetaceae bacterium
CTCGGCAACGGCGTGGACCCGCTGGACATCGTCCACTCCCACGGCGCCGACGCGATGCGGTTCACCTTCGCGTCGATGAGCACGCAGACCCAGGACGTGCGGCTTCCCGTGGACGTCGTCTGCCCCCACACGGGCGAGGTCTTCACGCCGGAGACCGTCCAGACGCCCGCGGGCCATCGGGTGGCGGCACCCGTCCAGAAGTGCCCGAGCGACCCGAGCAAGACGATGGTGACCTCCTACGGCCTCGCCTCCGGCGAGGCGGAGCCGACCCGCGAGCGGCCGCTCGCGAGGAACACCAGCTCGAAGTTCGACACGGGCCGCAACTTCTGCAACAAGCTGTGGAACGCGGGACGCTTCGTCCTCCAGCGGCTGGAGGGCGCCGAGGCATCCGATGCGGAGCCGTCGCCGGCGCTGGCGGACTGGTGGATCCTCTCCCGCCTCGCCCGCACCGTGGACCAAGCCGAGTCGGCGCTGAGCACCTATCAGTTCAACCAGTACGCCCAGGCGCTGTACACCTTCTTCTGGCGGGACCTGTGCGACTGGTATCTCGAGGCGGTCAAGCCGGTGGTCCAGTCCGCCGACGGCCGGGGCGTCGCGGCGCGGCAGACGCTCGCGGCCTGTTTCGACGCCGCTGTCCGGATGCTCCACCCTGTCGTGCCGTTCGTCACGGAGAAGCTGTGGGAGCAGCTCAACGCGGTGGGGGCCGACCGGGGCCTCAGCGGCATCCACCTGCCGGCGAGCGAGCTGTGCATCCACGCGGCCTGGCCCACCGTGACGCGTTCGCTGGTCAACGAGGACGCCGAGCGGCGGTTCTCCCTGCTTCAATCCGTCATCACGGCCGTGCGGCAGAT
This sequence comes from uncultured Planctomycetaceae bacterium, assembly GCA_964595475.1. GTDB lineage: Bacteria > Planctomycetota > Phycisphaerae > Phycisphaerales > Zrk34 > CAZQQP01. Next base: position 852 of record CAZQQP010000252.1, read on the forward strand.
CCGCAATCAATACGAGGTGCCGCCGAAGCGGTCCGTGACGCTTCGGGTCCAGGCGCCGGCGAGCGCCGCGGAGATCCTGACGACCGACGACGGGCTGATCGAGACGCTCGCGGGGGCCGAGGTTCGCGAGGTGGGGCCCAACATCGAAAAGCCGGTCGGGGCGGCCGCGGAGGTGGTCGGGGATCTCGAGGTGTTCGTGGAGCGCCTCGTCGACGTCGACGCGGAGCGACAGCGGCTGACCAAGCGACAGGCGGACCTCCGGAACACGCTCGAGACGCTCGACAAGCGGCTGAACAACCCCGGCTACGTCCAGAAGGCTCCCGCTCACCTTGTCGAGCAGACGCGGGCTCAGCGAGCGGACGCCGAGCGTGAGCTGGCCACAGTGGACGCCAACCTTCGGCGGCTCGAGCAGATGGAATGACGCCGCCGTCACGAGTCGGAGGCCCGCGGGCCGATGCGGACCACCACGTCCTCGAGCCGCTTCCGGATCTCGGCGTCGTCGGGCTTGAGGCGGTGGCAGATCTCCAGCTGCTTCTTCGCCGCCCGGAGCTTTCCACGCTCCTCCAGCGACCGCGCGAGCGCCAGCCGCCACCCCACCTGTGCGAAGTGGCCTCGGAGGGCCCGCTTGTAGTAGTCGACGGCCTTGGCGTGATCGCCGCGGTCGGCCGCTCGCTTCGCGAGCGCCACGAGCGTGTTGGCGCTCGCTTCGCCCTGCTCCGCCTTCCGCGTCCGGATGCGGTGGATGCGCTGTCGGGCGAGCCGGGCGATCTTCGGGTGGTCCTCCTTGAGCCGCTGGCGCACGCGGCTGAGGCGCTTGACGCTCTTCCCCGCCAGCTCCAGCGCGAGCCGCGGCCGGTCGAGGTGGTCGACGAGGAGCCAAAGGGCCTGGTCAAAGCGATGGCCCTCCAGCGTCGCGGCCCGCCTCATGCGTCGGAGCGCGGTGTCCCACCGTTGTTGCTCTGCGGCGAGCACGCCGGCGAGGATCGCCGTGCGCGGGTGATTGCGGTCCAGCCGGAAGCCGTAGCGGATCAGGGGGGCGGCGGCCTCCTTGTTGCCGCTGAGCCAATGGATCTCGCCGGCGAGGCTGTAGAGCCGCGCCTTGGTCGGCGCGACGCGACGGGCCTTTCGAAGCCGCTCGAGGAGCCGCCCCGCCTTCACCCGAAACTTCTCCACTGTCTGCGGGGCGACCCGCCCGTCGGTGTCTTGGCGCTTCGCCCACGACCACAGCAGCGTGGCCCGCCACTGGTAGCGGACGGAGCGGAGGCGATGCTCGGGGTTGCCCGGCGCCAGCGCCGCCGCCCGTTTCGCCTGGCGGATCGCCTTTCGGTGGTCCTCGGTGATTCCCGGCCAGTCCGCCTCGATGCGGTGGTCGAGCGCCTCCGCCCGCTCCGCGTGGCTCGCGGCGGCGGCGACGTCGTGTGCCTCGGCGAACAGCACTACACCCACCGCCACGGTCGCGGCGAGCGCAACCCCCCGAAGCCCGCGACGGAGAAGCTCGCGCCGGCGAGACCCGGCGGCCCCGCCGGTCCGTTCTGCATGGGCGTCGGGCGCAGCTCCGGGGCTCTGCCACGAAGGGTCGTCCTCGTCGCGTCGGCCGAGGAGAACGAGCAACGCGGCGCTGATCGCGGTGAGGATCGCGTTCGCGGGCAGGCGTTGGCCGTAGTCGACGGCGCTCTGACAGACGGCCCCCAATACGGCGAAGGCGAGGCCGTACGCGGCGACCGGCGTCGCCCGGGGATCGGGGCCGGCACCCGCTCCGTGTCCGCGATGGAGAAGCGAGCCCGGCGCTCGGCGGGACCCCGGACCGGTCGCCCCTTCGCCGACGTCGGGGCGGTCGGGGTCCGTGGCCCGGAAGAAGCGGACGCCGACGATGGCGAGGAACGCGAGAACGAGGAGGAAGCCGACCGCACCCGTCTCGGCGAGGATCTGCGGGTAGTACACGTCGGCTTGCCAGACGTGGAGCGTGGTCCGGGTCTGCTGGTAGATCGGGTAGACCACCTCCAAGCTGCCTTGGCCCGCGCCGACCACGGGGAAGTCGGCGAACATGCGGAGAAGGTCCCTCAGCTCGTCCCATCGCATATTGAGCGTCACCCGTCTGCCGAGGCTGAGGAAGTCCTCGAAGACCACTTCGAAGCCCGTGGTCAGGAGCAGGCCGAACGTCGCGACGGCGCCGACCGCGGCCGCGGTCGTTCCGAGATGGCCCCGCTCCCGCACGCCGAGCAGCCCGAAGACCGCCAGACCCGCCACGGTCATCGCCACCACCCCGCCGCGGCTCAGGGACAACGCAACGGCGAGGGCGCCGGCGACCATGACGCCGAAGAGCAACCCCATCAACGTGAGATCCTGTGGCGACGCCCGCGCCACGAGGGCCGTCGGCGGCGTGGCCGCCCGGGTGGTCGGGTCCGAGGGGAGGACCTCGGAGCTCTTCACCAGGAAGAGCCCGACGGTGGCGCCGAGGGCGCCGTTCATGAACTGGGCGAAGTGGTTGCTGTTGACGAACGGCCCGCCGCTCGGCGCATGGGACATGGTGTAGAGGCCGTAGACCTTCTCGGCCCCCACGGCGCGCTGGACGAAGAAGACGGTGGCTACCGCCACACCGAGCCCGGCGATGATTCCGAGCATCCGCCGGATCTGCTCGGGCCGCCGCATGGTGTTTAGCGTCACGAAGAAGACCGTGGCGACCACCAGGAGCAGCCGGAGGTCGTGGGCGGTTCCGAAGGGGTAGAGGGTCAGGGGGAAGGATCCCGCCCCCACGGCCTGCTTCCACCGCTCGGCGGCCTGCGGAGAGACGAGGTCGACCAGCCCGGCCGGCAGCGGCGCGAGTTGCAGCGCCACCAACGCGAGGAACGCGGCGACCGGTGCGTAGGCCCAGGTCCGGACCAGGCGCTCGCGGGGACAAAGAGCCATTTTCGCCGCGAAGGTCGCCGCGAGCAGACCCCCCAGTCCGACGACGTGCTGCTCGCTCCACGGCTCCACCGTCCCGAACGCGGCGGTGGCGAAGACGAGCAGTGCGGTCAGCTCCGCCTCGAGCAGCCCGTCGAAGAATCTTTCGAGCATCGACGGAGGGTAGCCCCGGGAGAGGAGGCCGTACAACGAGGAGACCTCTGTCGGCCGTTGCTTTCGGCGGTGGGCGGGCTTATTCTCCCACATTACCAACGTCTGACCCCGCCGGATGAAGCTTGTTCGCGCCGGGCTGGAGGCACCGATGCCCTACGATCCGGACAACCGTCTGCCGCAACACCGACCGAGCGTGGAAGGCTCGGAGCAGCCCAACGGCCAGCCGGCGGGCCCGCCGCCGGCGGAGGGAGAAGGGGAGGGGAGCCTCCTGGGATGGCTTCTCGTGGCGTGGCACCGGCGGTGGACGATCCTGGCGGTGACCGCCATCTGTGTCGGGGCCACGCTCTTCTACCTCAGCCGGGCCACCCCCATCTACCGCAGCAGTGCCCAGATCCGGGTGGACAAACGGTCCCCGCAGGTGCTCGACCGGCGGTTCAGCAGCACCGTCATGGGCGGGAAGAACTACCTCCAGATTCAACAGCGTGTGATCCAGTCCGGCAAGATCCTTAGCGACGCGGCGAAGAAGCTCGGCCGGATCGGCTATCGCGGAACGGAAGTGACGGTCTCCGGCGATCATCCGGAGGGGAAGAAGGCCGTCACGCTCGCGGCGGGCCCCGATCAGAGCGTGGCGTTCAAGCAAGGGGACAAGATCTCCTTCACCAGCGACGGGAAGACCTACAAGGTCCGGGCCCGCTTTCGCCTGAGCGAGAACAGCAGCGGCAAGGTGCGGATCACGCCCGGTCTCCAATCGGAGGTCAAGGACGGCGCCGCGGTGCGGGTGAAGGCGTTCGACCCCGTGAGTCGGCTCCGGCAGATTCGCGTCTCCACCGACGCGGGCGGGATCATGCGGATCTCCCTCGAGTCGCCGCGTCCGCAGGAGGCGGCGGACATGGTGAACGCGGTGGTCGACGCGTATATCAGCTTCGTGGAGGACCGCAAGCAGAACGTGGCCCAAGAGGTACTGAACATCCTCCGCGAGCAGAAGGCGAAGCGACAGACGGAGCTCGCCAACAAGCGGGAGGCGTTGCAGCAGTTCCGGCAGGCCCACCCGAAGGTCAGCCTGGTTCTCGGGGAGGGCGGACAACAGGGAAGCCCGTCCGGAACCCTCAACCACCTCCGGCAGAAGATGACCGAGGCCCAGATCAAGGCCTTCGAGGCGGAGATCGCCTACACCACGCTCAAGCAGATGGTGAAAGAGCTCGGCGGCATCGAGGTGAACCCGGAAAACGTGGACATGAAGATGCTTCTCGGGCAGGGCGGCGGCTTGAGCGGCGGTCAGAGCGCCGGGGCCAAGGCGTCGCAGTTTCTGAAGGCCCAGTGGCAGGAGCGGGAGTTTCTGCTGAAGGAGATCCAGCGGCTCGAGAAGAAGATTGGGGAGCTCGGGAGCACCGCCACCGAGGAACACGACGCGCTTCAGCATCTCAAGAAGAGCCTCAAAAAGAAGCGGAAGCGGTTGAAGAAGCTCGACAGCAACCTGAACAAGCGGCTCATCCAGACCCGTCTCGCGGTGCTGAAGCTCAAGCGGAATCGCCAAAACAGAAAGCTCGAGAGCTTCTCCAAGCGGTACAAGGAGCAGCGAAAGCGTGTGCTCGATCTGAGCAAGTCGCGTGCCCGCTACCGACAGCTCCAGAACGAGGTGAAGCAGATCCGCGAGAGCCTGCGAAGCCTCAACGAGAAGATCAAGGACATGGACATCAGCGACCCCACTGCCAAGTTCAACGTCTACTCGCTGGCGCGGGCGAAGCCGGGAGACAGCCCGGTCAAGCCCGACGAGACCAAGTTGGCGACGATGTCCTTGTTCGGCGGGGCGGGCCTCGGCTTCGCGATCGCGGTGCTGTTGGAGCTGTTGACCCAACGCATCCGATCGCCGGAGGAGTTCTCCTCGCTGCTGGGCGTTCCGGTGCTCGGCCTCATCCCCTCGCTCGGACGGCGGGCGACGCCCGTGACCGCGGGGCGGTTCGTCCATGACCAGCCGCGGTCCGCGATCGCGGAGGGCTTTCGCAACATTCGGACCGCGTTGTTCTTCGGCCTTCCGAAGAATCAGCCCAAGGCGGTGCTCGTCACCTCGCCGGACCCGGGCGACGGGAAGACCACACAGCTCGCCAACCTCGCATGGACCACGGCGCAGGCGGGCTGCCGAACACTCGTGGTGGACGCGGACTTCCGGCGGCCGGCCCAGCACGAGATCTTCGGCACGGACAACGAGGACGGGCTATCGAACCTGATTACGGGACAGAGCGGGCCGGAGACGGCGATTCGGCCCACCGGTGTGGACAACATCGACGTCCTGCCGGCGGGGCCCACGCCCGCGAATCCCTCCGAGCTCGTCGGGTCCGACGCCTTCAGGGAGCAGTTGGAGGGGGTGAAGGCGCGATACGACCTCGTTTTGATCGACTCGCCGCCGATCATCCCGGTGACGGACTCCCGCATCCTCTCGCCTCTTTGTGAGACGACCCTCCTCGTCATGCGCATGGAGTCGGCGACGCGGCGAAGCGCCCGAACCGGCGCCCACGCGCTGTGGGCGGTCGGCGGGAACATCCTCGGGGTGATCGCCAACGTGACCCGACCCGGCGCCGGCTACTACGGCTACTACGGCTACTACTACTACGGCTACGGGTATGGCTACGGCTATGGATACGGCTACGGCTACGGTTACGGAAAGCGAAGCGGCAAGCGAGGCGAGAAGCGGGATCGGGAGAAAGAAAAAGAGGAAGCGGCGGTCTGAGAGGCCCAGCGATTCCGCAACAACTCCCCGGTAGGCCGAGCGTAACGCCTCTCGCCGTGG
>CAZQQP010000253.1:0-6604 GCA_964595475.1 uncultured Planctomycetaceae bacterium
GGTCGTGGATGCCCGATTCCCGACAGCCCGCACGCTCGCGGCCGGCAGGGAAACGCGAGCGAAGCCTTGTCGACGGTTCGCAGCGTCCCATTCACACCGACGGACGCTGGCGTGGGACACCGCCTACGGCGCCGCTTCGTAGCGGGTGTTGTACTTGGCGTGGAGGCGGCGGCGACGGGCGAGCTCCTCCTCGGTCGCGTCGGCGCGCTGGGGAATCGGCTTCAGGCGGTCGCCGTGCTTGGTGTAGAGGTCCATGTCCTTGCACCAGCCCGTGGCCTCGAGGACGAAGCGGCGGCGGCCGTCGGCCGGCGGCGACGCCTTCGGCACGGCGAAGCGGAGCTGCAGCGCTTCGCCGGGGCCGTAGATGGCCAGCGCCTCGTCCGCCTCGCGGACCAGCGGCTGCACGGAGCCGAAGCGGGTGTACTCGCCGGGGAGCGGACGCATGTCGGAGAAGGGAACGCGATCGCTGTAGTCGAAGCGGCCCGGCTCCTCCGGCCCCGTCCGTCGCGGGAAGCCGATCTCCTCCAGCGTGGCGGCGGTGAGGGGGAGCGTCCGTCGCTCCGCGGCGGGACACGGCTCGGCCCAGACGACCCGCGCTCGGTCCCAGTAGATCTCCATGTTGGTCCGCAGGCGAAGCGCCTTTGTGCCGTCGGGGAGCTTCGACTGGGGGATGGGCACCGTCATGACGCGGTGGGGCATGCCCGCGGGGTAGCCGAAGCGCTTCTGGAGGGTCTTCCACTCGCCGTCGTCGGTTCTCGCCTCCAGCGTGGGCGGGCGGTACTCCGCACCCGCCTGCCAGGCGGCGAACATGGTCTGAGAGTAGGGATACTTGATCCACCCGTGGGTGGCGAGGTAGAGCTTGCCTTTTCCGTCGCCCGCCCAGGCATCGAGGGGACGGTCGAAGACGAGCGTGAGCGTGTGGGGCTTCGTCCGGCCGATGAAGCGGGGGTCGGGCCGCCCCGGCGGCGCCGGGCGGCGGTCCGCCGCCTGGATGGCCTCCGTGACGTCCTCGCCGCGGTCGTTGACGGCGCGCGTGGGGGCCAGCGAGCGACGGTAGAAGAGGGGCTCGCCCGTCGGCTGGGGGTCGCTCGTCGCGAACCGCTCGTTAAGGGTCATCCGCCAGCCCGCCGGGAGGTCGTACGCCACCAGCGCGACGGAGTCGACGTAGGCGGCCTCCTCGAGGAGGACCGGGATGGAGATCTCGAAGCGACCGTCGCGGGGCTCCATCGACCCGGACGGGAGGAGCAGGTGCTCCCACGGCCGCGGCTCGGCGTACTTCCCGGCGCCGAGGTTGTACCCGATGCCGCCGACGCCGAGGACGTCCGTGAGGAGGCGGCGACGGTCGCCGTCCCACGCGAAGACCATGGGACACGACGACGTCTGCCGCTTCTTCTTACGTAGGGTGTGGACGCTCAGCTCGTGGCGCTTGCCCACGTCGAGGGAGAGCGTCGTCTGGCGGAGGCCGTCCGGCCAGAAGATGCGGACGTAGTCGATGCGGCCGGCGCCGGCGAGGCCGACCGGCGCGGGCTGGAGGCTTTGCCCGGGGCCCGACGCGTCGGGATAGGTATCCAGATAGGTCCACCGCGAGCCGACGCGGACCGCCGCCTTCACGCCGATGCCCGACGCGTTGGTCCGGAGCTGGTGGGTCTTCCCGCCACCGTCGAGGGAGATGGACTCGAGCTTCTTCGAGCCCTTCCCGCCCTTGCCGGTGAACGTAAGGGCGGCGAAGCGATGGCGGCCCGACCCTGGACGCCAGAGGAGGGGAGGCTCGCCGGAGCGGGCACCGACGATCGCGGGGCCCTGCTTCGCCGACGTGACGAGGGGACTCCACGCGACGACGCTCGCCGACGGAACGTCGAGACGCTTCGGCGTGGAGGCGAGGCCGGTCGCCGCGGAGAAGCCGTCCCCCTCGCCGAAGAGCACGTCGAGGCGACCGTCGCCGTCCACGTCGAGGAGGTGGAGACGGCCGCGGCCGGCCGTCGCCTCGTAGCCGTCGAGGATCGGCTGTTTCTTCCAGCTCCCCTCGTCGGCGGGAGACCAGCGGAGGACTCCGTCGTCGTTGAGGGTGTACAGCTCCACGCGACCGTCGACGTTCGCGTCCGCGGCGACGGCGGACTCCACCGGCGTCTTCTCGAAGGCCTCCAGGCCGGAGAACGGCTTGTACTTCCATAGCAGCTGGTTCTCGAAGACCTCGTGGGGCGGCTCCTCGTGGATCACGACGAGGTCCGCGTCGCGGTCCGCGTCGAGGTCCGACGCGAGCACGTCGCGGGTGGGTCGGTCTCCGCCGGAAAGGCCCTTCTTCTTCGCGAGGCGGCGATACGTGCCCTTCTTGTCGCGGTTGTAGGTGAGCACGCTGTCGGGTCCGTCGGCGTGGGCGAGGAAGAGGTCCAGGTCGCCGTCGTCGTCCACGTCCACGACGGCGCCGTCCACGGTGTTCGCGTCGCGGAGCTCGACGCCCATCGACGCCGTGACGTTGGCCCAGCCGTCCTTCTTGTGTCGCCAGAGCTGATCCGGTCCGTCACGGCAGAGGAAGGCGTCCGTGCGACCGTCGTTGTCGGCGTCGCCCCAGAGAACCGCGTTCACGGCCGGTACCTTGGCGAGCGGGTGCGAGGGATCGAGCGTGAAACCGTCGTCCTTGCCGACGAGGACGGCGTTGCGTCGGTCGCCGTCGACGGTGACCGCGCCGGCGAGGAAGAGGTCGAGGCGGCGGTCGCCGGCGAGGTCGCACACCGTGACGCTCGGGCGACGGGCGTCCGCCGACGCGTCCGCCCACTCGACCGACTCCGCCGCGGCGGGGCCCGCGAAGAGGGCGACGAGAACGGCGGCGAGCGAGCTCACGCAACCGCGTCGGAGGGTGTCGCGGCGGGCCGGTCGGCGGGGCGCACCACCCCGTGCAACGCCTTTCCGCGGACCGGAGCCACTGGCACCGGAGCGACGCAATGCCCGAAGCGACAGGGCGGTGCCCGACACCGGGAACGGAGTGAAGGGGGCGCCGAGCGTCGTCCTCGCTTGGGTGGCACGCAACGCCGTGAACCGAGGCCGTGTCGCGACCCGTGGGCACCCGCCTTCCGTGCCGAACCACGCTTCCTCGGAATCCGCAGGGAATCGGCGCGGGAGTCCGTCCGGTGCCCGACGGATCGGCGTGAGGTCAGGGGATCGACCCGACCCCATACCACGGACAAGGCCGCAGACGGCCTTGTCCGTGCCACCCGAAGACGATCGGCCGGCCGGCACTCCGAGGCACGCGCGAGGTGGCAGCCCACGCCGTAAACCAACTCCGTGGCGTCGGCCTCGTCTTCGCTCGGGGGCACGTCCGCGTGGGTGGCACGGGCAAGCCCGTCCGCGGGCTTGCCCGTGGCGGCGGGCTCGCCTCGGGCGGCAGCACATCCCATCGAACCATCGTCGCCGGGCCGCGCGCCGGGAGACGCGACAAGGAGGCAGTTCACGGCGTTGGGCGACTCTTCCCAGCTCGTTCGCGGCGGGGTCTGGCATGGGGTCAACCCTCCGGGATGGGGACCGGCTTCGCGAAGAGGCGTCCCTCGGGCGAGCGGGCCGGTCGGCCACTCTTCTCGTCGAGCGCGGTCACGCGCGCTTTCGGTCCCATCTTGTGATAGGTGGTCAGGTCCGCGACGTGGGCGAGCGGGTTCTGCTCCAGCCTTCGCACCTTTTTGGCGATCGCCTTGGACTCGGCCTCGCGGCCGAGGGCAGCGAGGACGTGGCGGGTCTGGTAGTAGGCGCTGGAGAGATAGGGGTCCCGCTCGATCGCCTCGCGAAACCAGCGAAGCGCCTCCTTTTGCCGCTTCCGCGTCCGGAGCGCGCGGCCGAGGTAGTACGCCGCGTGGGCGTCCGTGGCGTCCGCCTCGGCGACGGTGCGGAAGTGGCGGAGCGCCGCCTTGGTCTTCCCGTTCTGCTGGCGGATGGCGCCGAGAAGGTAGTGGGCGCGGAGATTGTCCGGATGCTCGTCTATGAGGCGCTGGAGCATCTTCGTCGCCTGTTCCTCGTCGTCGCGCTTGCGGCGGTTCACCCGCGCCACCGCGAGGTCGACCCGGAGGTCGGGCGAGTCGGGGCGGGCCTTCACGAGCTTCTTCAGGACGGCGACGGCCTCGTTGAACTTGTACTGGCCCATCAACCCGGCGGCCCGGTTGTGCATCCGGGCGAGCTTCGCGTCGGAGATGGACGGCTCGGACGGGCCGGAGCAGGCGACGAGGGAGAGCGTCGTCACCACGGAGGCGATCGCGACGAGGCGGTTGGCTTCAGCCACGAGAGACCTCCGTCGAGAAAGGAAGCCACTCGGAAGGGGCGGACGGCTCCTGTCGGCGTCGCGGCGAGAGGGCTCCGATCCCGCGGAGACCAGAGTAGGACGCTGGCCGCCCCGTGCAAAGCTCGATTGATTGGCGTGGGCCCGCGACCAAGAGTGTGCGTCTTCCGCGACCCGCGAAAGGAGCTGGGCATGTCCGAGCGCTGGGACCTCACCCCCATCCTCCCGAGCCTCGAGGAGCACGACACGCGGCCGGCGTTCGACGCGCTGGAGGCGGCCGTCCGGAAGGTCGAGGGCTACCGCGACCGGCTGGAGACGCTGAGCGCCGCGGAGCTCGCCGACGCCCTCCACGCGCTCGGGGAGGTCAAGGAAAGCGCCAAGCGGCTGACGTATCGGGGCATGCTCGCGTTCTCCGAGGACACCACGGACGACGGGGCCCGCACCTTCCTCGAGCAGGCGGAAGCGGCGGGGACGGACGCGGCCAACCGCACCCGCTTCCTCACCCACTGGCTCAAGGAGATGCCCGACGAGCGGGTGCGGGCGATCCTCCCGGAGGACCCCGACCTCGCCCACTTCGTGGAGAAGCTCCGCCGGAGCCGGCCGTACATGCTCCCCGAGCACGTGGAGCGGGTGATCGCGGACAAGGATCTCACGGGCGTCTCGGCGGTGCAGCAGGCCCAGGAGATCCTCACCAGCAGCCTCACCTTCCGCGACCCCAAGACGGGCGAGACGACCACCCAGAGCCAGCTCCTGACGTATATCCACAAGGACGACGCGGAGCTCCGGCGGTCCGCGTATCAGACGCTCCTCGATGTGTACGAGACCCACGAGTCCGTGCTCTCGCACCTCTACCGCTCCGTGGTCCGCGACTGGAACACGGAGCATCTCGGCCACCGCGGCTACCCCGACCGCCCCACGCCCATGAACCTCGCCAACGAGGTCTCCGACGACGTGGTCCGGACCATGCTCGGCGTCTGCGTGGAGCGGCGGGGTGTCTGGCAGGAGTACTTCGGGTGGAAGGGGCGGCGCCTCGGCTATCCGCTCACCCGCTACGACATCTACGCGCCCGTGGAGGCCGACGCCGTGTCGCTGCCCTACCACGAGGCGGCCGACCTCGTCCTCTCCATCTTCTCGGGCTTCAGCGAGGACTACGGACGGCTCGCCAAGCGTGTCTTCGACGAGAGCCACGTCGACGCGTTGCCGCGGCCCAACAAGCGGGGCGGGGCGTTCTCCGCCACGGTCCAGAGCCGGATGACGCCGTACGTCCTCCTCAACCACACGGACGACGCCCGGAGCGTGAGCACCATGGCCCACGAGCTCGGCCACGCGGTCCACAGCCTGCTCGCGGCGGACCGCCACCCGCTCGTCAGCCACGCCACGCTGCCGCTCGCGGAGACCGCGAGCATCTTCTCGGAGCTGCTCCTCCACCACTCGCTGGTCCAGCGGTATCCGGACTCCGCCGCGGGCCTCCTCAGCGACCGCCTCGCCGAGCTGTACGCCACCATCCAGCGGCAGGCGTACTTCGCCCGCTTTGAGGAGGTCGCCCACGATCTCGTCATGCGGGGACGGCCCACCTCGGAGATCCACGAGCGCTACTACGGCCTGCTGCAGGAGCAATTCGGCGAGATGGAGATCCCGCCGATGTTCCAGAAGGAGTGGCTCGTCGTCCCGCACTTCGTGCAGGCGCCCTTCTACGTCTCGAGCTACACCTTCGGCGCGTTGCTGGCGCTCAGCCTGTATCAGCGGTATCGCGAGGACTCCGGCTTCGCGGGGACGATCCTCCAGATCCTCTCGGCCGGCGGCAGCCGGGACCCGCAGGCGTTGCTCGCGGACCACGGCCTCGACATCGGGTCCGCGGACTTCTGGCACCGCGGCATGGACGTGGTGGAGAGCCTGGTTCACGACCTGCCGTCCGCGACGTAGCGGACGTGGAGCATGGAGCCTGGGGCATGGAGCCAAGCCATGGCGGCTTCAATGCGGCCGCGGTGGGTACACCGCGGAAATATGGTTCATCTGGAATTTGCGTAGGTGCCGACGGGGCTGGGCAGAGGAGAGCTCGGAGCCGCTCCGGTCCAGGCAGCGGGGGCGTGTGTCCGCTCCCTGAGCTGCGACGCGGTCCTCGCCATCCGGTGGGGTGAGCGAGGACCGCGACGGTCTCAGGCAGCCGACACCGGATACAGCGAAGACAGGCTCATCTGACGGAAGCGTAGCGCGCGACCCCAGCGCTGTCCGTGCGCCCTTGTGAGCCGCCCATTCTTGCGGGCGGTGCAGCGGATCAAGGTGGAGCGCAGGCCCTGGCCCGGAGCCTGTCGAAGCGGAACGAGCGACCCGCGGGAGCGAGTGGCG
>CAZQQP010000254.1:0-3732 GCA_964595475.1 uncultured Planctomycetaceae bacterium
ACCATGGACGAGACTCGGACCGAGAATCGGCCTTCTCTTCCACGCCCTCTGCCCTCTGCGTACCTCTGCGGCCTCTGCGGCCTCTGTGGTTGCTTTTTTCTCCGGTCCGCCGTCCTCCGAGGTGCCCACGCCGATCACGAAGAGATGGGAGCACGTGGCGATTCGGACGACGGCGGCGGTGCGTTCGCTCAGATACAGCCCGGTGACAGGTGCTGGACGCCGGCCCCTTTCTGCCCGCGTGGCAGCGCGGCCACGCTCGCGACCGCCGGGCGACCGAATATCACGCCTTTTGCTTCCCTGAAACCCTGAAGCCTACATTGGGCCTATGGCCCTGGAAACGTTCATCGCCGACGAAAGCGCCCGCCGACACGCGTTCCCCGTGGCGGAGCGCTGCGCTTTTCTTGCTCACGCCGGGGTGAGCCCGCTGCCGCGGCGGGCGAGGGAGAAGATCGCGTGGTACGCCGGCGTCGGCGAGGAGGGGCCGGAGAACCAGAACAGCCCCGAGGTGTGGGCCGCCGTCGCGGACGCGAGAGAGGCGGCCGCGAGGCTGCTCGGGTGCAGCGGCGACGAGGTGGCGCTCGTCGGCCCGACCGCGAGAGGGCTGAACACCGTGGCCGACGGGCTGTCGTGGGAGGCGGGCGACGAGGTCGTCTACTACCCCGACGACTATCCGGCCAACGTCTATCCGTGGACCAAGCTCGCGGACCGCGGCGTGCGGCCCGTCGCCGTCCGGCCCGCGACGGCCGGAAGGATCACCTGGGAGGAGGTCGAGCGGGCGATCTCCGAGCGGACGCGGCTGGTCTCGCTTCCCACCTGTCACTTCCTCAGCGGCGAGCGGACCGACGTGGACCGGATCGGGCGGGAGCTGCAGCGTCGCGGGATACGCCTCTGCGTGGACGCCATCCAGAGCCTCGGCGCGTTTCCGCTGTCGGTGGAGCACGTCGACTTCCTCGCCGCGGGGGCGCAGAAGTGGCTGCTCGGCCCGGCCGGCGCGGGGATCTTCTATGTGAAGGCCTCGCGCATTCAGGAACTGACGCCGAGCGTGCTCGGCTCGTGGAACGTGCGGTCGCCCAACTACATCGCCCAGGAGCGGCGGGAGCTGCGGAGCGACGCGGGGCGGTTCGAGTCGGGCACGCCCAACCTGCCGGGCGCCCTCGGCATGCTCGGCGGGCTGGAGGTGCTCCTGGACGCGGGCGTGGAGCGGGTCGGTCAGCGCATCCTCGAGCTGCGTGGGGATCTGCTCGACGCCGCCCGCCGCGAGGGATATCGGCCGTACACAACCGACGCCGACGACACCGCGTCGGGCATCGTGACGCTCACCCACCCCGACCGGGATGTCGCGGCCGTGGCCGAGCGGATGGAGCGGGCGGGCGTGCGGGTCTCCCTCCGCCACGACCGCGCCGGCACACCGTTGCTCCGGCTGTCCCCCCACTTCTACAACACACCGGAGGAGATCCGATGGGCTGTCGCCCTGATGGGATGAGGCGGGCCTCCGTAAAATGGGCAAACTTCTCCGGCGGTCGCGAGCGTGTGCGCACCGGGTGGCACTGGCAGCTCGTCTGCCAGTGCCGGGCGGCAGGGTGACACGGGCAGCTCGTCTGCCAGTGGCCGACAACCCGAGCCGGCGCAGACGGTCGCGACCCCCCGACGAACTTCACGGAGCGGAGTTGATATGAACACGAACGGCCCCGTGGTCAAAGACCTCGTCCTCGTCGGAGGAGGTCACAGCCACGTCGCGGTGCTCAAGCGATTCGGCATGAAGCCCGTTCCGGGTGTCCGTCTGACGCTGATCGCCCGAGACCTCCACACGCCCTACTCGGGGATGCTTCCGGGGTTCGTCGCGGGCCACTACGGCTTCGACGAGGCCCACGTCGACCTCCAGTCGCTGGCACGCTTCGCCGGGGCGCGGCTCTATCACGCCGAAGTCAGCGGGCTCGACCTGGAGAACCGGCGGGTGAATTGCGAAGGACGTCCCGACGTCCGCTACGACCTGCTGTCGATCAACATCGGGTCGCGGCCGGACACGGGCGTGCCCGGCGCCGCGGAGCACGCCCTCCCGGTGAAGCCCATCGACGGGTTTCTCCGCGGGTGGGAGCGAGTGCGGGACGCGGCCCTCGACGACCACCGGCCGTTTCGCATCGCCGTGGTCGGCGGCGGGGCGGGGGGTGTGGAGCTGACCCTCGCGACGCAGCATCGGCTGCGGGAGCTCGCCGCGGACCACGGGAACGGAGCGGACCACATTCGGTTCGACATCTTCAGCGACAGCGCGGAGGTGCTCCCCACCCATAACAGGCGGGTCCGTAAGAAGTTCGAGCGCGTGCTCCGCGAGCGGGGGATCCACACCCACACCAACGAGCGGGTGGTAGAGGTCGCGGACGGACAGCTCGCCACGGAGGGGGGCGACGCGTATCCCGTCGACGCGGTCTTCTGGACCACACACGCGTCCGCGCCGAGATGGCTCGCGGAGTCGGGGCTCGCCACCGACGAGCGGGGCTTCGTCCGGGTGGACGAGTGTCTCCGGTCCGTCTCCCACAACGACGTGTTCGCCGCCGGCGACGTCGCGGCGTCCGTGGCCCACCCGCGGCCGAAGTCCGGCGTGTTCGCCGTGCGACAGGGGCCGCCGCTGACCGAGAACCTGCGGCGGGCACTTCGGAACCGGCCGCTCCGGCGGTTCAAGCCGCAGGAGGAGTTTCTCAGCCTGATCAGCACCGGCGACCAGTACGCCATCGCGTCGCGGGGCCGCTGGGCGGCCGAGGGCAGCTGGGTGTGGCGGCTGAAGGATTGGATCGACCGGCGGTGGATGAGCAAGTACTCCGACCTGCCGGAGATGGAGGCGGACGACGGCCAGCCCGTGGACCCGTCCGTCGCGGGCGACGCGATGGAGGAGATCTCCGCCATCGCCATGCGGTGCGGCGGCTGCGGGGCCAAGGTGGGGAGCACGGTGCTCTCCCGCGTGCTCGGGCGGCTCGACAACCCGGCGGTCCGCTCCGACGTCCTCGTCGGCCTCTCCGACCCCGACGACGCGGCCGTGGTGAGCGTGCCGGCGGACAAGGTGATGGTCCACAGCATCGACTACTTCCGGGCCTTCATCGACGACACGTATCTGTTCGGGCGGATCGCGGCCAACCACAGCCTCAGCGACGTGTTCGCGATGGGCGCGGAGCCGCAGTCCGCGCTGGCGATGGCCACGCTCCCCTACGGCCTCGAGGAGAAGGTGGAGGAGCAGCTCCACGAGCTGATGGCCGGCGCCACGGAGGTGCTCGCCGAGGACTCCGCCACGCTGGTGGGCGGCCACACCAGCGAGGGGGCGGAGATGGCGTTCGGCCTCTCCGTCAACGGGCTGATCGACCGGGCGGCGTTGCTTCGGAAGGAAGGGATGAAGCCGGGCCACCGTCTGATCCTGACCAAGCCGCTCGGCACCGGCACGCTCTTCGCCGCGGACATGCGGCATCGGGCCAAGGCCCGGTGGGTGGAGAACGCGCTGACGTCGATGGGACAGTCCAACCGGCGGGCCGCGGAGTGTCTGTTCGCCCACGGGGCGACCGCCTGCACCGACATCACGGGCTTCGGCCTGCTCGGCCATCTCGTCGAGATGACACGGCCGTCCAAGGTGGACGCGGAGATCGACCTCGACGCCCTGCCGCCGCTCGACGGAGCGCTCGAGACGATCCGGATGGGGATCCTCAGCTCGCTACAGCCGCAGAACGTGCGGCTGAGGCGGGCGCTGAAGAA
>CAZQQP010000254.1:3742-6480 GCA_964595475.1 uncultured Planctomycetaceae bacterium
GGAGGCCGTCGCCCACGAGGCGTTCCCCCTGCTGTTCGACCCGCAGACATCGGGCGGCCTCCTCGCGAGCGTACCGGAGGAGCAGGCCGGCGCCTGCGTGGACCGCCTACGGGAAATGGGCTACCCGCACGCCAAGGTCATCGGCCAGGTCCTCCCCTTCAGCGAGACCATGGAGCCGATCTACCTCCGGGTCTGACCCCCTCCCGCCAGCTGCATACTCGGGCGAGGGTGCCACTGGCAGCTCGCCTGCCAGTGGCATATCGTCGAGACGATGCGTTTCCACGACGACGATTATCCGAAACGGGACAAGCACCCAGTCAAGCTTGCGGGTGCCACTGGCAGCTTGTCTGCCAGTGGCAGAGGGTCGAGATGACGTGTTCCGACGACAAGGACCATCGGAAGCGGGTCAAGCATCCAAGCAAACCCGGCGTCGCACGCGAGCTGACCTTCTCCTGTTACCAGCGTCGACCGTTGCTCAACGAGGATCCACCACGCCTGCTGCTCAGCGACGCCATCGACCGTGCTGTTCCACGTCACGGGGTTTCCCTCATCGCCTTTGTATTCATGCCGGAGCACGTCCACCTGCTCGTTTATCCACAGCACGAGGACGCCGACGTCTCCCATCTGCTCCAGGCCATCAAGAAACCGCACGCGTTCCGCGTCAAATCGTGGATGCGGGAACGGGGCGATGGTCGATTGCGCCAGCTGACAATACGGGAGCGGCCGAATCGGACGGTATTTCGGTTTTGGCAGGAAGGTAGCGGCTACGACCGCGACGTCTTCAGCGGAGGATACCTCCAGAACACCATGGAATATTGCCACGCGAATCCCGTGCGTCGCGGCCTCTGCGATCGGCCGGGAGAATGGCGCTGGTCCAGTTGGCACCACTACTTTGCCGACCGCGTCCCGGGCGAGCTGTCCACCGTCCATGGAACCTCGGGACCGGCGCGACGCTGCGACGACGCGGGTTGACGGGGCATTTGCGTCGAGCCACTGGCAGGCAAGCTGCCAGTGGCACCCAGCACTCAGCCAACCTCGAGGGTGCCACTGGCAGCCCGCACCCGCCGCATGCGAAGCGAGAGCGAGATATACCCTTTCGCCGCGGAGACCCGCTCCACGGCGGCGGTGTTGACGGGGCTGCAGCGAGCCCTTTACTCGCTCGCCTTGCCGTCGTCTACCTTCAGATCGCTCGGCGCCCCCTTCTCCGCCACGGACGTCTCGGGCGTGCCCGAGGTCGCCTTGCCGGAGGCGGAAGCGGCCTCCCCTTGACGGGCCGAGCCCGACGCGGCCTCCGCCGCGGGCGGGCTCACGACGACGGTCTCCATCCGCTGCAGGCTGGGATTCGGGTAGATGCCCAGGAGCTGACCCGCCGCCAGCGACGCAACGAGGAAGACCACCCCACCGAGAACGTGCCACGTGAACGAAGCCGGGAGGAACTTCATAGAGGTGCCCTTTCCACCCAGACTGCGACTTGCTGGTTGGAATGTATCTCGGGTGGCCGCGAGACGCAAGGGAAAATCGGATCCGCTCCGTCCATACGCGTGCATAGAAAAAGGGACCGCCCGAGACGGCCCCTTTCGGTCCTCCTTCGTCTGCCCCACCTTCAGATGTCGTGGTAGAGGAAGAGCTCGTGGGGGTGGGGACGGGTGCGGACCTCGTCCACCTCCTCGGTCCGCTTGTACTCGATGTACTTCTCGATCAGGTCCTCCGTGAAGACGTCACCCTGGAGGAGAAACTCGTGGTCGCTCTCGAGGGCGGTGAGCGCCTTCCCGAGGTCGTCCGGTACCTGCGGGATCTGCTCGAGCTCCTCGGGCTCCAGGTCGTACAGGTTCCGGTCCATGGGTGAGCCGGGGTCGAGGCGGTTCCGGATGCCGTCGAGACCCGCCATGATCATCGCGGTGAACGCGAAGTAGGGGTTGGCCGACGGGTCGGGGCAGCGGAGCTCCGCGCGGGTGGCCTTCTCCGAGGACTGATACCGCGGAATGCGGACGCACGCCGAGCGGTTCCGCTGGGAGTACGCGATGTTCACCGGCGCCTCGAAGCCCGGGATGAGACGCTTGTAGGAGTTGGTCGTCGGCGCGATGAAGGCGCACAGCGCCGGGAGGTGGTGGAGGAGACCGCCGACGAAGTGGCGGCCCGCCTCCGACAGGCTGCCGTAGCCGTCGGGGTCGTAGAGGACGTTGTTCCCTCCCTTCCACAGCGACATGTGGCAGTGCATGCCCGATCCGTTGTCGCCGTAGAGCGGCTTCGGCATGAAGGTGGCCACCTTGCCGTGGCGACGGGCGATGGTCTTGATGATGTACTTGTAGAGCATCGTCTTGTCGCCCATCTTCGTCAGCGTGTCGAAGCGGAGGTCGATCTCCCCCTGGCCGCCCGTCGCCACCTCGTGGTGGTGCAGCTCCACGTCGATGCCCGACTCGATCATCTTCAGGACCATCTCGCTGCGGAGGTCCTGCATGGAGTCGGACGGGGGCACCGGGAAGTAGCCCTCCTTGGGCCGCGGCTTGTATCCGAGGTTGCCACCGGGCTGGTCCGCGTCCGTGTTCCAGCTTCCCTCGTAAGCGTCCACGCGGTAGAAGGAGACGTTCGGGTCGCTGGTGCGGTAGCGGATGTCGTCGAAGATGAAGAACTCCGCCTCCGGCCCCATGTAGGCCGTGTCCGCGATGCCCGAGTCCTGTAGGTACTTCTCGAGCTTCTGGCCGATGTACCGGGCGTCGCGGGTGTAGGACTGGAGCGTG
>CAZQQP010000255.1:0-1285 GCA_964595475.1 uncultured Planctomycetaceae bacterium
AGCGCCGTCCGGGACCGAACCGAGCAATGGGGCTCCTCCCCGAATGCCCGCTGCGGAGAATGGGAATGCGCCCTTCGCAGGGGCCGTCGTATGCTGACGCTCAATTCGCGAGGGGCTCGAGCAGCGCCACCCAACCATCCCTGGCGCCTGCCGGCGCCTCGAGGGCGACAACCTCATCGGCCTCGATCCTCCTTCGACCGGTCCACTCGTTTTCCGAGATGTTCAGCCACCGAACGGTGAAGCGGCCGCTGGCATTGGACAGGTCGATCGCGGCCTCGCCCTCGCCGGCGGCGGTGAAGTACACGGCGTACTGAGCGTCGCGCTCGGCGAGGCAGTAGGCCTCGTTGGCCTCGCGCCGGCGGAGCAGGCCGTTCGCCGGCCGCATCGTGAACAGACGGATCCGGTCGGTGAGCATGCGCATCGCCCGGAGATTCCGCTGAGCCCGCCGGCTGAGGCCGATCCCCGCGCCGTGGGACTTCAAGTGGTCCTCGGGCTGCTCCAGCGGGTGCGGCCGGTGGAACCGGGCGCTGGCGCCGCCGGCGAAGACGATTCGCCAGAAACGCTCGACCGACTCGTCCGGCCCGCCGTTGAAGGTGTAGATCTTCACGTTGTTCATCGGCCGGATCTTCGTCTTCTTGAGGAGCCGGCGGGCGCCGACGAGGTCGTCGTAGTGGGCCTGGTCGCTGTCGGCGTTGTTCTGGGAGACCTCGATAAAGGTGCAGAGCCCCGGTCGCTTGTGAAAGTACTGGTGCGCCTCGCCCTGGAGGTCGCCGGAGCGACGCATGTCGGTGATCTCCACGGCCTTGTCTGCCTCCCTCGCCTTTTGCTGCACGTGTTCCGCCCAGTACTGGCCCCACTCGATCCGCTCACCGCTCTCGTTGTTCATACAGTACAGCACGTGCGAGTGGTCGAAGGCGACGGACAGCAGCTTGTCGACGAAGGCCCGCTGGTAGGATAGCACTCGCTCGTTGTTCTGGAGGGCGGGGACGGTGCGGAAGAAGGCGTGGTCGCTCGGCGTCCCGCGAGGGTTGTGGTCAATCGCGGTCGGCAGGCCCGTCTCATCCGCGGTGTAGGTGACGTTGTTCTCGGGGTTGAACGGGTTGTAGGACCATCCGCCCTGGGTCTGATGGTCGGCGAAGAAGTCCCAGGGATCCCAGATCTCGATCTGGACGATGATGTCGCGCTCCTCCGTCATGTGGAGGAAGCTCTTAAACCGCTGCCAGTATTCCTCGTTCCACCGGTCGAGGTCGTACTTGCCGTCGGTCTTGGCGAAGGGCCAGACGTT
>CAZQQP010000255.1:1295-6457 GCA_964595475.1 uncultured Planctomycetaceae bacterium
TCATGGTGCAGCGGACGTAGTTGCCGCCGCTTTTTACGAGGATATCCAGGTGCTTTTCCAGGTTGGTCGGATGGTTGAACAGGTTGTCCTGCCAGGTGCCGCCGATCAGCAGCGCCGGCTCGCCCTCGTACTGCCAGTAGCGCGGGTTGCCCTCGTGCGGTCGGATGCGGTCCGCCTCCTCTCCGCCCGCCATCGCGCCGCGGAGCAGCAGCGCCGTAACCGTCAGTGTCTGCACGAGACCTCGCCTCATCGATCGAAGCCTTTCAAAGCCGGGATCGCACGCGCGTCCCACCCCGCGGCCGCACCCCATGCTCTCAGGCGAACACAGGCTGCACAAGCGGCTGGTCCGGCGTGCGCACGCCTCGGCCGAGCCCACCGCGACCGCCCAGTCCGATGGGCACGGGGCCTGCGAGGTCTGCTTTGTCGGACGCAGCGTGCCGCACCCGACGCGCCATCCCCGGATCGGTCCCAGCGGGCCACGAGCTGCCGCAGCGCCCGCTTGGCGGCTTGCTTCGTGGCCCGCCCACGGTCCGGTTACGCTCCTGTTCCAGTTGGCGAGCGCTTCTTGGCCGACGGAGTCCCGTGGGGAACTGCGTACCGTTCACGGAAGACCCCGAGCCACTGGCAGGCAAGCTGCCAGTGGCACCCGCTGCCAGTGGCACCCGTGGTGGACAAGCGGACACTCGCATCGACCCGCCATCAGGAGCTCAAACCGATTGGTGGGTGCCACTGGCAGCTGGTCTGCCAGTGGCATCGCTGCCGAAGGGACACGCTGGCCTGCCCGCGGCATCGAACGAGATGAGCCGATTCCACCGGGGTGTGGGGCGAGCGGCCGCACCTGGTGGGTGGACACTTGGCCCAGCCGCTCAGGCGACGTGCCTCGGGCGGTGCCCAATCGGCGCACACGCTCGCGCTCGCCAGGAAGTCTTCCGGCCGAGCATGCGCACGCCGTGAGCGGATGTTGGGCCCGACAACGCTCCGTCGTCGGTCCTACGGCCGTCGCCCATCGGCCTTCGTCGTCCCCTCCCGCTCGTGCAGGCGACGGGTCGGCCGGACGGATCGCCCCGCGCTTCCATCCCCCTGAGCCACGCCGTGCGGCAGCGAGGCCTTCGAGCGAGTGGTCCTATCGAACGCGATCCCGCCGTCGGGGGCCGATCGCACAGCCCGCACCGATCGCCGCCCCGACGGCGTGGGCGAGGGGGACGGCCACGAAGCCGGCGGCGTCGCTGTCGACGAAGATCGCCTCCCCCGTCGCCGCTTCATAGATGACCTTCCCGACGAAGCCGCCGCCGACGGCGACGCCGATGCCCATCCCGGACGTTGCGCCACGCCGCCAGCTCTCGGCGGTCCACCGGACCAGGATCATCGCGAACAACGTGGCGTCGACCCCGCTGAGGCCGCGGTACCGCTCCATTTCCGGAATCGCCGCCCAAACCACCAAAGCGATCGCGATCGCCGCCGTCAGGAGACACGCCGCGTATCGGCGCCGGGACTGGCCCTCGCAGAGCGTGCCGAGGCACGCGAAGACCCCCGTGTCCCAGAGCACGTGGCTCGCGCTCCAGTGAGTGAGGTGGCACGTCAACAGCTGCCACCAGGCGCCCGCCGCGAGCGCGGACCGGTCGAACGCCAGCGCCGCGGACAGCGAAGGGCTGAGGATCAGCATGCCGCTTGCGGTGGCCACGGCCGCCGTCACCCAGGGAAGGCGGCCGACGACCTCCCGCCGGCTTGGGACACGCGCTTCGTCAAACATGGGCATCGCGGCTCGTTCCGGACGACAAGACAAGAACAGCTCACGCCGTTCGCCTCGCCCTTGTCTTCGCGTTCCAATTTCTCGTCCGTGCCGCGGAGATCACGCCAACAGTGGGTTCGTCCACCGAACGCCGGGGAAGCGTGCGAAATCGCCGTCCGTGCTGTAGACGACGAGCCCGTGCTCCGTTGCCAGGGCCGCTAGATGGGCGTCGTGGATGACATTCCCGACAGCCGCGGTCTCGGCGAGCAATCGGCCGAGAACATCGGCATGCCGATCCGTCGGCCACGGAAGCCAGACACCGGGGATCGACAGCCAGTCGTGGACCTGGGCCCAAGCCCGATCCGTCGGGAGCGGTGGATCGAACAGCCGAGGGTGGGTCACGATCCGAAGAAATGCAATGAGCGTAGGCCACGGCATGCCCAACCGCGTAGGCCCGTTGATCTGTTCCTCGAGCCACGACCGGGCCGCCTCGTGTTGCGGCATCTCCCGCATCTTCGCATAGACGAGGAGGTTCGCATCGAGAAGCATCAGCGGCGATCCTCCCCCTCGGCGAAAGCCAGGGTGTCCGCCACGTCATCCATGTTCCGAAGGCGAGGCCGCCCCGGCGCCGGCTCGATGCGGTGGGGCTCTTCCACCGTTGCGGGGGGTTTATCGAGCTCCGCGAGCCCACGCCGTAACGCATCGTTCACGACCTCGCGAAGGCGCACGTCGCGGCTTTGCCGGGCACGAGCCAAGAGCGCGGCTACATCGTCGTCCAGGGTCAGCGTCGTTCGCATTGCGCCTGAGCATAAAAGATTTGATGCTTTGATGTCAAACCACCGGACCCTGACTGGCCGGCGAACGGCCGTAGCGATCCGCCTGCCCCAGCGTGTCGCTCATGCCACGTCTCGTCGATTCCGTACAGCGAGGGCGCGACCTGCCTCTCCCCCGCGGCGGGGGCCGCGGAGGAGAGGGGACCGAGGCGGGGGAAGCGCCCGGGCCACGGCCGCCTTGGCTTACCGCTTGTTCCGCCGCCGGACGAGCCAGAGGCCGGCGAGGCCGACCGCAAGGGCCCCACCGATCGGCCCGAAAGCGCCCCCGCCGGCACCGCCGCCGTCCGACGGCACGTCGAGGTCGCGTCCCCGGCCGCGTCCCGACCCGCTGTCGTCGCCCGTCTCGTCCTGTGTCCGCTTCGCCGCCGGCTTTTGCGAGGCGACGCCGTTCTCCGCCTCCGCTTTCGCTTCCTTGTTCGCCGGCGATTCCTTCGGGCCCGGGGACGGCCCGACCTTCGCGGCGGCCTTCTTCCGGAGCTCGGCGAGCTTCTCCTCCAGCTTCTTCTGCGCCGCGCGGTCCCGCTCGAGACGGCGGAGATTCCGCCGCTCGATCTTCCACCGGCGATACTCCTCGTTGTTCTCGAGGACGATGAAGGACGTGAACCGTGTCGCGATCGAGTACCGCTCGCCCAGGGAAACGATCCGCTGTCGCACCTCTCCCGCCGAGCCGGTCTTCCTCGCCCGAGCGAGGAGGCGTTGGACCCGTCGCCACGCCCACATCCGCTCGATCTCCGGGTTGGCGTCCTCGGTCTCGGGCAGCTCGACCTCCACCGACCGCTCGAACTGCTGGCCCTGGCTCTTCCCGGTGACCGTGACCTTCGTGGGACCCGCCTTCTTGTACCGGCCGTAGAACCGCAGCGGCGAACCGTGATACAGATTCCGCGGCTCTTGCGGCTCCACGTCGTACACCTGGCCGCCGTCGAAGCGGATCGCCACGTCGTGCACCGCGGGCCGGGTCAGCTTCCGTCGGAACGCCTTCGCTTGTCGCTCGAAGTCGCTTCCGCGGGAGACGAAGGTGGAGAGCCCGCCGGCCTTCTTCGCCATCTGCCGAAGCAGCGGTCGGTTCACCTCGTTGCCGATGCCGACCGCGAAGATCCGCGTGCCTTCCGGCCGATTCCGGGCGAGCCGGACCAGCTTCCGACGGTTCTTCCGCTCGGTCATCCCGTCGGAGAGGATCACCACGTTGAGCGGCCGGTCGCTCTGGACGTACTGGTACGCGACCTCGATCGCCGGGCGGAGCACCGTGGACCCGCGGGCCTTCTTGCTCTCGAGGAACTTCTTCGCCCGCTTGGTGCTCTCCGGGGTGACGGGCCGCATCTCGCCCCACAGCGTCTCCGCCTCCACGTTGAAGGTGATCAGGTTGAACCGGTCCTTCTTCCCGAGCGTCTTCACGAAGGCCGCGACAGCGCGCCTCGACAGCGAGAGCTTCTTCTCGTGAGCCATGCTCCCCGAGATGTCGAGGACGAAGAGGTAGTCCATGCCCTTGTCGCGTCGCTCGAGGTCCTCGCCCGCCGTCAGCGTGAGGAGGAAGTAGCCGTCCTTCCCCTCCTGCCGTGACGCGATCATGTCGAAGCCCGTCTGCGGTCGGGCGAGCTCGTAGCGGACCACGATGTCGCGGCCGAGCTTACCCTCGGCACGCTCCATGCTCGCTTGGAAATAATGCTTGTTGTGCTCGGCGACCGCGATCGCGTCGCCGTGCGACGGGCTGGCCATCCCCGCGATCGGCACCTCGCTTTTCACGTCGAGGGAGAAGGAGAGCTCCCCCGTGGTGGTCTCGTCGATGTCCCGGGGAGCCACCGTCGCGAGCGGATAGACGTAGGTCGCCCGGTCGTGGTCGACGTCGACCTCCTGGTAGTAGGTCACCCGCACGCGCCGCTCCGCGTGGGCGGCGATGGGGAAGACACGCATCTCGAACCGCTTGTAATCGGTCTTCTCCAGAAGGCCCGGATCGCGGTTCCGCCGCTTGTAGCTGTTGTAGATCTCGCGTGCCCGCTCCTTCTCGATCACCTCGCCGACCATCTCCTTCCCGTCCACCCACATGCTGAAGTCGGCGACGCTCGCGTCCTTGGGGACGGGGAAGGTGTACAGCGCCTCGACCGTTCGGTCCTCCTGGTTGACGAAGGTCTGGTCCACCGTGGTCACCGCGACCCCGTTGTTGATCGTCACGTCGACGTCGTGGTTCTTGATCTTCAGCACACCGCCCTCAGGGCCGCGAGCGACCATGAGGCCCGCCGCCTCCAGCGGGGCCGAGGCCCACGCCAGCGCCGCGGCCGCGACCGCGATCCATGCCCACCGCTCGGGAGAGAAAATCCGGAACATCGTCTGCCTCCACGTTCGGGTTCCTTCGCGCGGTCGACGACCGACGCACTCCACGGAGCGAAAGGCAATGCCCGTGCCAGGCGGAGGCAGACGAAAAATGCCACACCAAAGGCGACGGCTCGGGGAGCGAGCACACGGGGGGTCTCGACGCGCCCCGATCCCCTGTTCACACGATGTGCAGAATGTTCGTCCGATGTACAGAGGCCGGGTCGACCTCCGGGGCCCCGGAGGGCCCCGAAGGCCTCCCACAGATCCGGACATGCAGATTTCCCGCATCCGGC
>CAZQQP010000256.1:0-6450 GCA_964595475.1 uncultured Planctomycetaceae bacterium
CAGGAGCGGCGCACGCTGCTCGCGGCGGGGGTCGGCGCCGGAATCGGGGCGATCTTCCACGCACCGCTCGCGGGGGCGATCTTCGCGACCGAGGTGCTCTACGCGGACCCCGACTTCGAGGCGGAGGCGCTGGTCCCCGCGTTGATCTCCACCACCATCGCGTACTGCACGTACACCATCATTAGCACGAGCGTCGCCCGCGAGGTGGGGCTCTCCGAGGCCCAGTACTTCGGGGCGCTGTTCGAGGTGCACCCCGAGGCGCTGTTCCGCGAGCCTCTGCTCCTCCTTCCACTGACCGTGCTGGCGCTGCTGACGGTGATGGTCGCGTGGGTCTACGTGAGAACCTTCTACGGCGTGCATGACCTCGCCAAGCGGCTGCGACTGCCCAACGCCGGGAAGCCGGCCGTCGGGGCGGGGCTGACCGGCGTGCTCGCGGTCGTCCTGTACTACGCGATGGGGCTGTTTCCCGGGGCGGACGGCAAGCTCCAGGAGAGCAGCCTGAGCGTGCTCTCCTTCGGCTACGGCTTTCTCCAGGACATCCTGACCAACGACCTGCCCAAGGCGTTCTGGCCCGCGGTGGTGCTCCTCCTCGCGGTGGCCGGGGGGAAGCTTCTGACGACGGCGCTGACCATCGGGTCGGGCGGGTCCGCCGGCGTCTTCGGGCCGAGCATGGTCATCGGCGGCGCCCTGGGGGCGGCGGTGGGGAAGGTCTCCGGTCTGGTCGTGCCCGGCGTCCAGACCAACGTCTTCGCCATTCTTGGCATGGCGGGCTTCTTCGCGGCGGCGGCCAAGACGCCCGTGAGCACCCTCATCATGGTCTCGGAGCTCACCGCGAGCTACGAGCTGCTTCTGCCGTCGATGTGGGTCTGCGCGCTGTCGTACCTGGTCGCGACGCGGGGATGGTCCATCTATCGAGAGCAGGTGGGCTGGCGCCTGGACTCGCCCGCCCACCGCGGTGACTTCGTGATCGACCTTCTCAAGGGGCTTCGCGTCCGGGACGCCATGCCGCCGTCGGGCCGGGACTTTCTCACCATCCCGCTGGACATGCCCCTGAACCGGGTGGTGCAGCTCATCACGGGAAACCAACAGACGTGCTACCCCGTGGTGGACGCCGACGGGAGGTACTACGGGCTGTTCAGCCTCAACGACATCCGCCAGTTTCTTTACGACGGGCGGCTCGGGGCGTTGGCGGTGGCCCAGGACCTCGCCCGGCGGGACGGGGAGTACGCGTTGACCACGGAGTCGGACCTCAGCACGGCCATGGGGCAATTCGCCGAGTCCCGCTTCGAGGAGCTGCCGGTGTTCGAGCCGGCCGACCCGGATCACGTCGTCGGTATGCTCCGACGTTTCGACGTCATCGCCGCCCACAACGCACGCCTGCTGGCCATGCGAGAGGCGGAGGGCGGATAGAGGGCGCGTTGTCGGCCGCGGGCCGCTAGCGACGGCCACGCTTCCTCCAGAGGGCGTCGAGCTGAGCGACCGCATCGGAAAGCCACCGGCGGTAGCGGTGGAGCGTGTCGGGCTCGTGGGGGCGGGTGCCGACGACGATGTCGTAGCCGGTGGGCAGCTCGTGCCGGGAGAGGCGGAAGGCCTCCCGGAGGAGACGCTTCACCCGATTGCGGCGGGTGGCCTTGCCCACCCGCTTGGAGACCTTGAGGCCGAGGCGGTTGTAAGGCAGGTCGTTCGGCGCCGCCTCGACGCGGAGGGGACCGGCGTGCTTCGTCGCCCGGGCCGCGCGGACGCGGGCGAAGTCCTTCTGGCGGCGGATCCGCATCTCGCGGGGGAAGCGATAGCCCATCGGTGATCCTAGTCCGGAGCGGATGCCCCGCGGAGGGTCGGAACGCCGCGGGGAAGCCGCGACTGAAATACAAGCAAAGGGGTCGAAGGGCCGGCGCGACCTCCCGCGGGTCACACGCCCGGCATCGCGCTGGGTTGAGCTCCCGTCGGAAGCGCGATAGATTCTCCTTCTGTCAACCTGCGAAAGGAGAATCGATGCATTTGCTGGCAGCTCAGCCGACGGACGGGGGCGGTGGGATCATAGGTTTCGTGATTTGGCTGGCGCTCGTGGTTCTTATGATCGCCGGCCTGTGGACCACCTTCTCCAAAGCGGGACAGCCCGGGTGGACGGCGATCATTCCGTTCGTGAACATGTATTTCCTCTGCAAAGTGGCGGGTCGGCCCGGCTGGTGGCTGATCCTCTACTTCATCCCGCTTGTGAACTTGATCATCCACATCATCGTGTGCCTCGACGTCGCGAAGAACTTCCAACGGGGAGCCGGGTTCGGCATCGGTCTCCTGCTGCTGCCGTTCGTCTTCTACCCGATCCTCGGGTTCGGAAGCGCCACGTACGGCGGGGGACAACCGGCGGCTGCATAGCCAGCCGGGAAAGAAGTCACCAGCAAACGCCAAAGCAAGAAGGGACAACCTTCTTGCTTTGGCGTGAGCCTCGACACATTCGGGACCTGCCGTCGGCCGCAGACGCCGTCATTAGTGGACGTTGCCCCCGTTCGAGCGTCGCCCCCGCATCTCATCGGCGCCAAGGCGGAAGCGGACCTCCGCGTTGGCACGAGGGAACTGACACGAACCTTGCACGGACAGCTCGTCGGCCCGCCGCTCGGCCACGCGCTCGCCAGCCGGCTACTCCTCGATGCCCGCCGACTGCGCCGGCTTCGGAATCGCCGATCGGCCCCATTCGTCGGCGCTCCGGATGCGGTTGTTCCGGAGGTGGATCTTCTCCGCGTCCGTGGCGTTGTAGCGGACCACGGGCGTGTCCTCCGGGACGACCAGGAGGTTGGCCCGGACGAGGTTCTCCTCGGCCTGGTGGAAGCGGAGCGGGGAACGGGCGACGTCGTAGATCGCGTTCCGCTCGATGGTGAGCTGCGTGGTGCCCTGGTCGAGGAACATGCCGTTGCTCTCCGCCCGGCCGTGCTCCTTCTCGATCGAGTGGATGCGGTTGCCGCGGAGCACGGTGCCCGGCTGTCGGCCGAGCGTGTAGATGCCGCCGCCGTCGGAGAGCTTCCGCATGACGTGGTGGATGTGATTGCGGACCACGCGGTGGTTCTTGCACGGCGTCGGCGTGGGGTTCCACATCCACCCCACCGACACGCCCGTGTAGGGAAGGCGGCGGATCTCGTTGTGGGCGACCGTCGCCCCGTCGGCGAGGCCCACCCAGAGGCCGACGGCGCCGAAGTAGAGCCGGCCGCACCGCTCCACGAGGCAATTGCGGACCACGTGGCCGCTCGACGCCTGCTCCGGAGCGGCCTTCCACCACGGCTCGCCGTCCACGCGGCGGGCGCGGGTCTCGCCCAGCATGACGCCGTTGGCCGCGACGTCCGTCACCGTCGATCGCAAGAGGCGACAGCCGTCCGTTCGCGTGCCGAACCAGAGCGCCGTCCCGCCGAGGTGGGCGAGGCGGGCGTCCACCACGCGGCAGCGCTCGGCGAGGCGGAAGCTGACCGCGGCGGGGATCATCTTCCGGGCGGAGCCGCCGTCGGAGCCGTCGCGACGCTCGTGGAACGACGCCTGGCCCGCGGCGTAGCCGCCCGGCGGGAGGGGCCAGGCGCAGTGGGCGAAGGTCAGTCCCTCGAAACGAAGGTTGGTCACGCGGGCGTCGGGACGGCCGCGGACCTTGACCAGCTTCTGCGCGTAGGGCGCCACGGCGGTGACGTCGGCGAGGGTCTCCCCTTCCTTGGGCTTGTACGTCAGGCGGCCGCTGTCGCGGTCGAGGTGCCACTCGCCCGGAGCGTCGAGCAGTGACGGGTCTCCCTCAAGGAAGTAGCGGGGGTGGGGCTCGAAGTGGTCGATCGCGTAGTGGGAGGCGCTCGGCCCGATCGCGTTGGCCATCCGAAGCACACGCTCGTCGCGGTCGATCGCCGCGACCGCCACGCGGCTCGTCGACCAGTCGTGGAGGGATGCTCGAGCAAGCGCAACGTCCACAAATGCCGGGAGCTGTGGCCGGCGGGGCATCGCAAATGGCTCGAGGCCCACGCCAAAGCAAGGAGGCTTCCCGCTCCTCGCTTTGGCGTATAGGCTCAACTTATGCTTTTCCGCCTCCTTATCCCCCGTCACCGCGACGGGGACGCGGCCCGTGTCGGGCGTCGTCCTGATCGACCCGCGGCCGTCCGTTATCATGAGCCGTCCACGTGAGATGCGAACGAGGAGAGTCTGATGGTCCTCGACGATGCACGCGCGGTGGCGACGCGGTGGTGGCGAACCCTGTCTGCGGCGGTCACCCTCGTCGTCCTCGCCGGCGGAGCCGCGGCGGCCGAGACGGAAAAGCCCAACTTCCTGTTCATCGTCGTCGACGACATGGGCTACGCGGACCTCGGCTGCTACGGCTCCGAGGCGATCCACACGCCCCACGTGGACCGGCTCGCCGAGCAGGGGATGCGGTTCACGGACGCGTACTCGGGCTGCACGGTCTGCGCCCCGGCGCGGAGCACGCTCATGACGGGCTATGACATGGGGCGGACGCCCGTGCGGGCCAACCCGGGCGGCGTGGCGCTCCGCCGCGACGACGTCACCGTCGCGGAGGCGCTGAAGAAGGCGGGCTACGCGACGGGCGGCTTCGGGAAGTGGGGCCTCGGCAACACCGGTTCCGCGGGAGCCGCGGAGAAGCAGGGCTTCGACACCTTCGTCGGCTACTACAACCAGGTGCACGCCCACTACTACTACCCGCTCTACCTGATCGATACGGGGAAGAAGCTCCCCCTGCCGGGCAATCGGGGCTTCTACGAGAAGCACAAGCATCGACGGCCCGCCGCCCACGCGACCGAGGAGGACGGCAGGACGCGGCGCTACTCCCACAACGTGATCTTCGAGCGGACCAAGCAGTTCATCCGGGAGCACAAGGACGAGCCCTTCTTCTGCTACGCGCCGTGGACCCCGCCCCACGGCGAGTACAAGATCCCCCGCGACGACCCGGCGTGGGCACGCTACAAGGACAAGGACTGGTCCACGGCCGCGAAGGTGGTCGCGGCGATGGACACGATGGTCGACCGGCACGTGGGGGAGCTGCTCGCGCTGCTCCGGGAGCTCGGCCTCGAGAACGACACCGTCGTCGTGTTCGCGTCGGACAACGGCGCCGCGCGGCGCTTCGAGGGGACGCTCGACTCGTCGGGCCCCTTCCGCGGGAAGAAACGCGCCATGTACGAGGGCGGCCTCCGCGTGCCCTTCGTCGTGCGGTGGCCGGGGCAGGTTCCCGCGGGACGGGTCAGCGACCTGCCGATCTACTTCGCCGACGTGGCGCCGACGCTCGCGGAGTGGGCCGGCGCTACGGAGCATCTCCCCGACGACCTCGACGGCATGTCGCTCGTGCCGACGCTCACCGGCCGACGCGAGGAGCAACCGTCGCGGACCTTCCTCTACTGGGAGTTCGGCCGATACGACGGCCAAGGGAAGCTCCGCCGGGCGAAGCAGGCCGTCCGCATGGACGACTGGAAGGCGGTGCGGCAGCGGCGGAGCCAGCCGTGGGAGCTGTACGACCTCCGCGTCGACCCGGGCGAGCAGACCAACGTGGCGAAGGAGCACCCCGATGTCGTTCGAGCCATCGACGCGTACGCGAAGGCCCATCGCGAGCCGGCACCCTCGCAGAAGGAGCCGCCGCGAGGCATCGACGACCCGTGGACGGATTAGTTGCGAGTGGCGAGTTGATAGTTGCGAGTGGCGAGTGGCTAGTTGATAGTTGATAGTTTCTAGTTAGTAGTGGATAGTGGCTCGTTCGTCGTTGTGGGGCAGCGTCGGACGTGCGTTGCGAATCGGGGCGCGCCGACCTCGGCGTGGACGAAGGGTAGAGGCTCTCGATCCACGGGGGCGCCTCGCTTGCGTCGCTGCGGCCACCCCCGTGACGAAGCCCGCGGCGCCCGCCCTCGCCGCGAATCACTCCGCCGGCTCCGCTCAGCCCCTCCCTGCCGACAGCGATCAACTCCCAACTCCCAGCGTAACACTTCAGCCGAATGCGCAGATGTTGTGCCCTTCAAGGCGCGACACAACATATAGGGTGTAGCGCTGGCGGGCTTGGACGCCTATACATGGGGCGATGGGCACGGAAGCCAGCCAATCGCGGTCCGCTGACGAGGTCGTTGCAGCGGCCAAGCGCGGGGAGCTCAGTGAGCAGGAGGTCGACGAGCTCTTCGCGACCGACGCGTCGCTGGCGCGGCTCGCACTGCTCGCCACACTCGAAGTGATCCGATCTCAGCAAGCTCACAGCGAGGACCGCGCCTCATACGGTGACGCGCTGGAAGGAGCGCCCGGTGCCGATGGCCAAGCAGACCCGTCGACGCCATCGGGCGCTGTCCCGGTCCATGCGAAACCACAAACCCGCGGACGTGGGAAGAAGCCCGGTGCGAAGAAGGGCCATCCGGGAAGCCGGCGCCCGCGCCCCAAGCGGGTCGACTCGCACAGGAATCATAAGCCGCTGAAGCAATGTCCGGGGTGCGAGACCGTACTGCC
>CAZQQP010000257.1:0-6438 GCA_964595475.1 uncultured Planctomycetaceae bacterium
GGGATTCCATCGGCAAATCGACGCGACCCCACTGCTCCAGCCAACGCTTCTTCTCGGCCGGAGCGGCGGTCGCGGGATCGAGATGGACGCGTCGGTAGGTGCGGGTCCACCGCTGGGGCATCTCCGAGCCGAGCAACGTCAGCGGCGCGACGTCGCCGCGGGACGTGACGCGGTAGTCGAGAAGCCCCTCGTGCAGCTTCTTCAGCGGGCCCCAGCTGTCTCCAGCGTAGCGTCGGCCGAGGAGCTGACCCATGGTCTCCCGGACGTGGCCGGCGTGGTCCTCGGTGCGCTCCCACGTGAGCCAGACGCCGCCGTCCACGCCGATGAGCATCGGGTGGATGCGCCGGCCGAGGTAGCCGCGGGGTGGTCTCGGATCGTCGCGGAGGTCCGGAACGAGACCGGTTACCAGCTTCGCCACGTCGGCGCTTCCTTCCGGACCGCGGGCGAGCGCCCACTTCCCCTCGCGTCGGACCGCCATCCGAAGGGTCTGCATGGGGCTGACCACACCCTTGCCGCCGATGACGTCCGTGACGCGGACCCACGCCACGCAAAGACCGGCGGCGGCGCTCGCGGCGGTCGGCTTGATCCGGCGAATGCCCTCGCCGCCGGACGCGAGGTGTTCCACGGGACCGCGTTTCGGCAGGACGGGACGGCCCTTCACCGCGGAGCCGCCGTCGCGATAGGCGTCCCAGAAGACCCATGTGCGCCCGTCGTGCTCGGCCAGTGCCGGGCGGAACGCCCGGCGCTCGCCCGTCGTGACCTCCACCGGGTCGCCCCAGCCGCGGCGGTCCCGGATTCGCACCCGGATGTGACTGCTGCGGTCGCCGAGGGTGTGCCAGGCGAGGACGACGCGGCCGTCGGCCGTGACGAGGGCCTCCGGGTGCAGCGCGTCCACGGACGGTGGGGACAGCGGTCGGGCCGGTCCCCACCGGTCGCCGTGGCGGCGACGCCCCATGATCCGCCACCGGTCGTCCTTCCGGCGGGACGCCCAGAAGACCCACAGATCGCCGTGGGTCGGATCGCGGACGATGCGGGGACGGTCCACCACGCCGGGACGCGGCGTCATCTCCACCACGGGGCCGCGGGGGACACGCTCACCGTCGACGCGGCGGGCGAGGACGCGCTCGTGGCCACGGCGATACGCCTTCCACGCCACCCAGGTGCGCCCGTCGACGGTTGCCATGGCCGGTTGCGTGGCATAGCTGCGACGGCCGGGGTTGACCGCGACGCCGTCGGTGGACTGCGTCGCCGGCGCGTCGCTCCGGTTCGCCGCGAACGCCGCGGAGACGACAGCGAGGACGGCGAAACAGAT
The DNA here is from genome assembly GCA_964595475.1 of uncultured Planctomycetaceae bacterium. Taxonomy (GTDB): domain Bacteria; phylum Planctomycetota; class Phycisphaerae; order Phycisphaerales; family Zrk34; genus CAZQQP01. Next base: position 1,313 of record CAZQQP010000257.1, read on the forward strand.
GCGGGAAAACCGACTCGCCACGCTCATCTCTCGTGCCTCCGGTAGACGGCTCCGGGACGCGAGCCACGGGCAAGGTCGGCTTGCCCGCGCCACCCATTCACAACAGTCGGCGAGGTCACGGAGCCCATGGGAATTCCTTGTGTGGGCCGGGCACACTTCCGAGGTGGCCCGGCGTGGCCGGCTCGAAATGCGCTACGGCTCCAGTTGCTGCAGGTAAGCGACCAGGTCGGCCATGTCCGCGGGCGTGATGCTCGCCTCCAGTCCCTCGGGCATGGGCGAGCGATTCGTCGCCGTCAGCGAGCGGAGGCGGTCTCGGGCGATCCGATGCTTGGTCCCGTCCGGCGCGATCAGGGTGAGGCCGCTCGCCGTCTCCTCCGCGACGACGCCGGAGAGCGTGCGGCCGTCGGTGAGCGTAGCCACGTACTGCGTGTAGCGGCCGGAGACGGCGCGGTTGGGGTCGAGGATGGCCGTGACCAGCCGCTCGGCGGAGCGGTCGGAGAGCGTCGTGAGCTTCGGCCCGACCCGCACGCCCGACCCGCCGGCGACGTGACAGACGGCGCAGGTCTTTTGAAAGAGCGCCTTCCCGTCACCGGCGTCGCCGTCGGTCTTTTCCATGTCCTTCAGGTATCGATCGACGAGAGCCGCCCGTCGCTCCGTCGTCGCACCCTCGAGAAGCGACGCGGCGCGTTTTCTCACGGCGGCGGTGTCGTGGCGGAGCAGACGCTGTCGCTGGGATGCGGTGAGAGCGGTGCGGACGGACGGCTCCTTCTCGATCCGGTCGAGCAGCGCCTCGGCGCCGCGTCGCCGTTGGAGCAGCGTGTCGACGAGGGTCCGCCGCACCTTCGGCTCACACCGGGCCCACCGAGCGAGCAGGAGGTCGGGGACGCGATCGCTGCCGACGGCGCCGAGACGCTCCACGGCCGCCCGCTGCACCGGAAGCGGCGTCTTCGGGCCGAGAAGGCCCGCGAGCGTCTCGAGCTCGCTTTTCACCAGCTCGCCCGCCGGCGTGCGGCCGAGGAGGCGGATCGCCGCCGCTCGGTCGGATGAGGCCGCGTCCGGGTCCGTTGCCGTCTCCCGGGCCGCGCGCCACAGCGCCGTCAACGGAGCGGAGCGATCCGGCCCGAGCTCGTTCTCGACGAGCGTCTTCGGCGACGTGCCGTGGCGGCGAAGCGCCGTCGCGGCGGAGGCCATCCGGTCGAACCGCCAGGCGCCGGACGCCGCCTCCCCCTCCGCGGCGATGGCCCGGACGAGACGCGCGGCGGCTTTCATGCGGTCCTCCCGCGCCGCGGTCCGGACCAGCGGCGGAACCATGGCGCGGCGGGGGCGAAGGCCCGCCTCCGCCCCGAGCAGCGCGTCCGTGATGGGTCGGACGTGAGGTGTCGCGGAGCTGAGGACCGCGGTGCGGACCCGCGGTGTTTCCGCGGCCACGGCCAGACGGCCGAGGGCGTCGCCCGCCTCCTTGGCTTTCCACTCGCCGAGCGACAGCGCCAGTTGGAGGCGGACCTCGACACTGGGGTCGTCCACGAGCGCCACGGCCGCGTCCGCCAGCGGCGGCGAGGAACCCAACCGGCCCTCGGCCAGGCGGACCGCGTGGCGGCGTACCGCGGCGTGCGGGTCGTCCAGGGCGTCGCGGAGCGTGGCGACGTCCAGCGACCCGAGACCGCTGAGCACGCAGAGCGCGTGGAGGCGGCCCTTCGGCGAGCCGCCGTCCGTGGCCAGCCGCTTCAGCGGTTCCACCGCGGACGCGTCGTCACGCCAAAGCAGCATCTGGTGGGCCATGTCGCGGACCCAGCCGTTGGGCCGGCTCAGGGCATCGACGAGCCCCTCGGCCCTTCGCCCGGTCAGGTCGGGCATCGGTCGCGGCGGCTCGTCTTGCGGGCGAATGCGGTAGATCCGCCCCTTCTCCGCCCCCGCGCGGAGGTCCAGCTTACGCAGCCACTTCTCGGAGATGTCCCACGGGTGCTCCGTGAGGAAGCGATACATGTCCGCCACCCAGATCGCCCCGTCCGGGCCCGTGCGGACCATCACGGGGCGGAACCAGCGGTCGGCCGCGGCGAGAAACTCCCCGCGACCGTCGCCCGCGGTCGGCTCCGTCTCGTCGACGAGGCCCGCCCGCTTCCGCTGGAGACGGCGGACCAGGCCGTGGGCCGGCTCGCAGACGAAAAGGTCGCCGGCGAAGCCGCCGCCGAACCCCTCGTCGCGGTAGATCATCCGGCTGCACGCCGAGGTGACGCGACCCGCGTGCTCGGGGCGGTTGTACCGCAGGCGCGGCCGCCCCACCGGGTGAACGCGGGCCGCCCGCGATGTGACCGGCTCGCGGAGGGAGACGGCCCCCATCGCGGGATTTCGCCGGACGTAGCGGTCGGCGAGGACGTACTGCCACGTCGGGCCGTGGGAGCCGCCGCCGAACCAGTGGCCCCAGTCGTCGCGGGTGTGGCCGAAGCGGGTGGAGCCCGCCCGCGGGACGAGGGTGCCCGCGTCGGGGCGGATCTTGGCGTCCCGGCCGCCGATGCGGACCGTCTCCCCCGTTTTCTTGCAGCGGATGCGGCGGCCGCCGGCGCGGCGATCTCCTGCGCAGAGGTGGACGCGGTTGTCCAACCCCCATCGCATGCTGCTGACGCGGTGCTGGGCGTTGGCGGTTCCGAAGCCGGAATAGAGGACGCGGCGTCGGTCCGCCCGGCCGTCCCCGTCCGTGTCCTCCGCGTAGAGGATGTCCGGAGCCGTCGCGACGAGGACGCCGTCCCGCCAGACCTTGATCCCAGTCGGAAGGTGCAGACCGTCGAGGAAGACCGTCGCCGTGTCGTACCGTCGGTCGCCGTCGGTGTCCTCGAGGACCTTCACCCGTCCCGCCGGCTCCGCGTCGAGCTGGCGGGACGCCTTCCCCAGGCTGTCGGCCCGGACGAAGGAGCGGATCTCCGGCCAGGCCGGGTCCTTCCCGAGGGGGAAGTCTCGCATTTCCACCACCCACAGCCGGCCGTCGGGTCCCCAGTCGAACGCGACGGGGTCCTGCACCAGCGGCTCGGCGGCGACGAGGTCCACCGTGAGGTCCGCGGCCGTCTCGATCGTCTTCCGCGACGCTTCCGGCGGCTTCGGCGGGGGAAAGCGACGCCGCTTCTTCTTCGAGTAGAAGCGGTGGGGAAGGAGCTTCTGCACCGTGTCCACTACGACCTGCTCCGTCTCCGGCGCCAGCCGCCGGAGAAAGCCGTAGTAGAACATGGAGCGATACGCCTCGTAGCCGCCTTCCCTCAGGTCGCTGCGCGACGGGATGTAACACGGCACCGCGTTGGCGTAGGCGACCGTCCAGAGCCGCTCCCCGTCGAGCTCGCGGCGGAGGCGACGGGCGTAGTCCACCACCACTTCCCCGTTCAGAAAGACCATGGCCAGATCGTCGTCGAACACCCAACGCTGCACGCCGTAGGGCAACGCTCCGCTCGGCTTCTCGCCGCGATCCAGCCGCTTCAGCATCTCCTTGGCGAGCGTGCCCCGCGCCCGGACCCAGCGGGGCCGGCCCTGTTCCGCCTTCGCTGCGTACCGCCGCAGTGTCTCGCGGTCGGGGAGTGGCTCGAAGGGAAGCTCCACCCGCTCCCGCCGACACGACAACGGGCCGTCCACCGGGTCGAGCGACATGCCGAGCAGCCGTTCCACCTCGTCCGCGATCGTCTTCGCGTGCTCTTCGGCCACGGCCACGCCGCCCTTCTTCCTGGGCCGGGCGTCGCCGCCGCAGCCGAGGGTCACCAGCGCCACGCTGCCGGGGTGGCTCGCCTCGATCTTCTTCGCCGCGAGGCCCGCCCAATCGCCGTGGACCTTGTTCTCGAGCTTGTTGCCGGAGATCGCGGTGTTGTGACACGCGTAGCTCAGGAGGACCGCCCGCAGCTCGCCCGACGGCCCCCGCGCCGCGAGGACGGGCAAGCGGTGGTCCACCGGCCCGTCCGGGTTGTCGCCGAAGCCGACGTACTCGCCGCCTTTCACTTTCCGGCGGTTGATCGCGAAGCCCACATCCCCCCTGCCCCGGCTGAGCCGGCACGGCCGTCGGTCCTCCACCGCTCGGACGCCGGCTCTCACGAGGCGGTCGACCAACCGATCCGTATACCGCCGGACATGTTTCCGATGCTCCGCCGGAAGCCGCCCGCCGAAGATCGTCGGCAGCAAGCCCGACAAATGGGGCGCCCAGTGCGTGTGGGTGGCGGTGACGACGAGACGTCGGCGATGCACGCCCTTTCGCTCTTTCAATCGCTCGGCCACCCGGCGGGTGATCTCCCGGGTGACCCCCACGCCGTCGAAGCTGATCAGGACCGCGGGGCCCGGGTCACCCTTTCCGATCGCGATCGCCCGAGCCCACAGCCGGCCGGCGACGCCCTCCGACTCCTTCGCCTCCAACGTGTTGACCAGGTGGACCGGCTCCTTGGGCGTGATCTCCACCTTCGCCGCGCCCACCGGGAGCAGCGAGCCATTCTCCGCCGCCGCGGCGACGCCCACCGGCGAGACAGAAACCACAAGGAGAGCGATCCCGACCCGCGGAAGCACATGGCGAGCTATCTGCGACGATCTTCCCGACATCATCCATCCTTCGTAGCCGACCAGGCCGACCCGCCGAGCAACGGCGGGAAATCCATCCCGTCGGACAACCGTACTCGCGATTCTCTCCCCCGCTTCCTCCGCGGACACCCGGTCCTTCGCCAGTATCAGGAGGGTGGCCTCGTTGGCAACCGGACCGGTTGTCCGTCCGCGTCTCCAACTCGGAAACGCGTCAGCCGGGCGATTCCGTCGCCGCTCCCGCCCGGAGCATCGTCACCAACCCACCATACCAGACCGAGTTGGCGGTTGCGCGGTCCAACCGATTCGCTGCCAACTCAGACAAGCCATGGGCGAGACGCCCGCATACTGAACTTGAGCTCGATCGCGTTGGTGATCGCGATGAACGCTGTGTTCACGAATCCGAGCCCTCCGGAGGTCCGCGCTCGATCTCCAGCGGGGGTGTATCGCCGCGGAGCGTGCAACTGATGAGTTCCACGGAGCCGTGGCCTAAATAGGGTTGCGGCGGTCTGACTGCTGTTTTTAGACTGCCACCTTTCATCGGTTATGCCAGCCGAGATACCGTGAGACTTCCCGCATCAGCTCCTCGATGG
>CAZQQP010000258.1:0-6415 GCA_964595475.1 uncultured Planctomycetaceae bacterium
GGAGCGTGGGGCAGAGACGGTCGAACTGCTGCTGAAGGGCCTTGTAGCGGTCCGCCGTGGCGCGGTCGGGCTGATGGCGCTGCACCTCGTGAAGGATCGCGTCGCAGGCCTCGGGAACCGAGCGCCAGACGTTCGTTCCCACGCCCGCGAGGAGGGCCACGCCGAAGGCGGGGCCTTCCTCCGCGTTCATGACCGCGGTGGGGATGTCGTAGATGTCCGTCTGCATCTGCCGCCAGAAGGCGCTGCGGGCCCCGCCGCCGCTCAGCCGCAGCGTGTTCATCGGTATGCCGATCTCCTGCATGATCCGGACCGCGTCGGCCATGCCGAAGGTCACGCCCTCGAGGACGGAGCGGATCATCGCCGCCCGGTTGTGGCGGGCGGTCAGGCCGACCCATCCGCCGCGGGCCTGCGGGTCGGGGTGGGGACACCGCTCGCCGGTGAGGTAGGGGAGGAAGAAGAGCCCCTCGCAGCCGGGCGGAGCCTCTTCCGCCTCCGCGACGAGGAGCTCGTAGGGGTCCACGCCCTCCCGCTCCGCCCGGGCCATCTCCTCCTTGGCCATGTGGTTTCGAAACCACTGGAGCGAGCCGCCGGCGGAGAGCATGCAGCCGAAGACGCACCACTTGCCGTCGACCGCGTGGCACATCGTGTGGACGCGGCCTTGCGGGTCGTAGGTCGGCTCGTCGGCGTGGGCGAAGATGACCCCGCTCGTCCCGAGCGTGGCGCTGACGATGCCCGAGGAGACGATGCCGTTGCCGACGGCGCTCGCGGGCTGATCGCCGCTGCCGCCGACCACGGGCGTGCCGGCGGTCAGGCCGAGCCGCTCCGCCGCCCACGCGGTGAGCCGGCCGCTCACCTCGTGGCTCTCGTAGCAGGCCGGGAGGATGGACGGGTCCACATCGAGGCGGCGGATGAAGTCCGTGTGCCACGCCCGCCGTCGGACGTCCAGAAGCAGCGTGCCGGAGGCGTCGCCCACCTCCGTCGCATACTCGCCGGTCATCCGAAAACGGATGTAGTCCTTCGGGAGGAGCAGGTGGCGGGTCCGGTCGAGCACCCGCGGCTCGTGCTTGCGGACCCACAGGATCTTCGGCGCCGTGAAGCCCGGGAGGGCCTCGTTCCCCACCATGCCGATGAGGCTCTCCCGACCGCCCGCGATCGACTCGAGCTCGCGACACTCCTCGGCGGTGCGCTGGTCGTTCCAGAGGATGGCGGGACGGAGCGGCTCGGCCGTCTCCGGCCCGTCGTCGCCGAGGAAGACGGAGCCGTGCATCTGGCCGCTCAGGCCGATGCCTTGGACCGACGCCGCGTCCACGCCCGCCTTCTCGCGGACCGCCCGCGTCGCCGAGCACGTCGCTTCCCACCACTGGCGGGGGTCCTGCTCCGACCAGCCCGGCTGAGGCGAGGAGACGTCGTGCTCCGCCGTAGCGGTCGCGAGCACGCGTCCCATGTCGTCGCAGATCAGCGCCTTCGTCGCGGACGTTCCGATATCGAGCCCGAGCAGGTGGCCCATGCGTCGTCCTTTCTCGTTTGGAGCGCCGACAATAACCGTTCGGCGGGACCGCGGAAAGACGGCCGACGCGGCGGCGGGACCGTCCCACCCGTCGCGTCCGGAGGCAATCGGCGGAGCTCGCCGGGGACGCATCCGACTCGCGGTGGGGGCTACCGCTGGAGCCAGCTCCACAGCCAGAGCGCGGCGGTGAGCACCGCCGAGAGGACCAGACAGGTGACGAGGGGGAAGTAGAAATGGACGTGGTCGGTCTTGATGTGGATGTCGCCGGGGAGGCCGCGAAACCCGAGACGGCCGAGCCCCCACACGGCGAGGCCGACCCCCATGAGAATCCCACCGACGATCGCGAGGAGCTTACCCACCGGCGCGGTCATGGAACTAGTGCCCCTTGAGCGGCTGCCCGAGCCACTGCGTCAGCTGGCGATACGCCTGGTCGTAGCGCTGATCGTCCGTCGCTTCGAGGTTCAGCCGCAGCAGCGGCTCCGTGTTGGACTTCCGCAGGTTGAACCACCAGCCCTCTTGCTCCATCGCGTCCACGGTCACCCCGTCGAGCTCGTCGACCGTCGCCCGGTTCTGGAACGCGTCGCGGATGCGCTGGAGCATGCCGTCCTTGTCGTCCACGCGGAAGTTCTGCTCGGAGGACTGTCGGTACTTCTTGAGCGAACCGACCCACTGGCTCATCGGCTTCTTCTGGGCGGACAGCGCGGAGAGGGCGCTGGCGAAGCCGATCGCCCCGGAGTCCGTGTAGGAGTTGCTCCGGAAGTAGCTGTGGCCGCTGAGCTCCGCGCCGAAGCACGCGTCGTGCTCACGCATCTTCGCCTTCATGAAGACGTGGCCCACGCGGCTGCGGACGGGCTGTCCGCCGGCCGCCTCGATGGTCTCGGGGAGCGCCTTGCTCGACCGGAGGTCGTAGACGATGGCCGCTCCCGGCTCCCCCGCGAGGAAGCGCTCCGCGACGCGGGCGCCGAGGAGGTCGCAGCCGACCGCCTCGCCGTTCTCGTCGCAGAGGATGCACCGGTCCGCGTCGCCGTCGAAGCAAATGCCCACGTCCGCCTTCTTCCGGCGGACCGCCTCCTGCAGCGGCTGGAGGTTCTCCGGAACCAGCGGGTCCGGCGGGTGGGCGAACTCGCCGTGCATCTCGAAGTTGAGCCGGCTGATCTTCAGGTTCTTGGTCTTCTCGAAGACCTGCGGGACGACCTGTCCCGCCATGCCGTTGGAGGCGTCCACCACGACGGAGAGCGGGCGCTGCAGATCCAGAAATTGTTGGACGTGCTTGGCGTAGTCCTCCCAGAGGTTGCGCTGCTCGAGGCGGCCCACCGGCGCCTGCGAGGTGTCGTCGATGGTCGCCGCGATGCGTTGGATGTCCACGAGGCCGGAGCCCGACCCGATCGGCAGCGCGTGGCGTCCGCTGATCTTGAAACCGTTGTCGGCCGCGGGGTTGTGGCTCGCGGTCACCTGCACGCCGCCGGCGCAGTCGAGGTGGTTGATCGCGAAGTAGATGAACGGGGTGTCCACGAGGCCGAGGTCGATCACGTTCGTCCCCGCGGCGCGGATGCCGTTGGTCAGCGCCTCGGTGAGCTTGGGGCTGCTCGGCCGCATGTCCCTTCCCACCACCAGGTGCTGGAGCATCGGGTCGTCCACCTCGCGTCCGCCGATCTTGGACCGGAGAAAGCGGGCGGTGGCGAAGCCGATCTTCCACGCCACGTCCTCGCCGAGCGGATCCGGGTAGGTTCCGCGAACGTCATACGCCTTGAAGACCTTGCTCAGCATATCACCTCGGCCCTTCCGATATCGGCTCTAGCATTTGCTCGGGAACGTCCGGGCAAGGATAGTGTCTCCGGGAGCCCGGAGCACGGAGCCTGGAGCATGGAGCTCGGAGCCCGGAGCGTTGGTCCATCGTGTGGGGAGGTCGCGGGGCGGTGTTTGGGCCATGCGATCCGAGGGTCTGACTGGTGCGGAACGAACCGACGCGCTCTCACGAAGAAATGGAAACCGAAGTCGTTGCTGCGAGCCCGGAACAACGCCGTTATCCGGCCACCCCGGCGCCGCTGACCTCCGCTCCATCCTTGGGCCGCAAGCTCCGTGCTCCAGGCTCCAGGCTCCAGGCTCCAGGCTATCCGCCGTCCCGCTTCTGGTGGGTCTCCTCGCCGATCCAGTTGACGAACTCCTCGTCTCCCGTGGCGATCGGCCAGGCCACCACGCAGGGACACTCGTAGCTGTGGACCTCCCGCACCTTCGCGTCGATGCGGTCGAAGTCGCGTCGGCTCGCCTTCGCGAGGAGCGCCACCTCCTGCTCCTCCTGAACCGCCCCTTCCCAGTAGAAGTGCGAGGAGATCGTCCCGAGCACGTTCACGCAGGCCGCGAGTCGCGCCTCGATCAGTGCCCGGGCGACCCGCTTGGCCTCCTCCGTCGATCCGGCGGTCATGTACACGGAAATGGCGTCTTCCATGCTCGATGCTCCTTCGGTTGCCACGGGCGACCCTCGCGGAGGACTCCGTCCGCTCGATAAGCGTCACTCCGAGGCCAGCAGCTTCTCGGCCGCCTTCCGCAGCCGCTTCTTGGCCCTCGCCGCCTTGCCTTCCGGTTGCTCGACCACCTTCGGGTCGTATCGGTCCTCCATGTTCGCGAGCGTGCCGTCCTTCCTCACCCGCCAGCGGCGGCCCCGGATGAACCAGTCGTCGCCGAGCTGACAGAACACCCACTTCCGCGGCCGGCCTTCCTTCCCGCGGATCTGCGGGAGGAAGCTGCGGCCGTCCACCGTGAAGCCCTCGGGAACGGAGCCACCCGAGAGGGCCGCGAGGGTGGGGAGGACGTCCGCGAGATCCACGGGATCGCGGCAGACCACGCCCTCCGCCGCGGTTCCTTTCCAATTCGCGATCAGCGGCACGCGCGTGCCCGCCTCCGTGAGCTTGCCCTTGCCCCCGCGGACCGTCCGGCCGTTCACCTCGGAACGAAGCGACCGGGCCGTGCCGTTGTCCCCGGTGAAGAGGATCAGCGTCCGCTCGCGCAGCCCCATCTCCTCGAGGGCGCGGACCATCCGGCCGACCAGCCGGTCCATGTAGCGCACCATGGCCTCGAAGTTCCGCTGGCCCTTCGAGCCGCCCCGCGTTCCGTCCTTGTCCCCTTCCATGCCCGGTGTCGGGACGAAGGGCCAGTGGACCAGCGCCATGGGGAAGTAGACGAAGAAGCGCTCGTCCTGATGGGCCTTCATGAAATCGATGAGGAAGTTCGTGTAGATGTCGGGGCCGAACTTGCCCCGGGTGTTCTTCAGGAGCTCACCGTTCTGCCAGACGCCGGCGCCCCAGAAGCGGGACGGCTTGTTGTTGCGCTCCATGCGGATGTCCGCGTCCGCCGGCGTGTCGTACAGCCAGGTCCACAGCGAGTGAGCGTCGAAGCCGACCCGCTTCGCGTGGTGGGGGCGGTCCGCGAACCGGGCGAGCTGCCATTTGCCCGCCACCGCGGTCGCATAGCCCGCCTCCTGCATCATGTGCCCGAAGTTGAACCGCTCGGGGTCGAGGTACTGCTTCTTCCGCGGCCTGTTCCAGATGCCCCCCGTCCACCCGTTCCGGAAGGGATATTGGCCGGTCATGATCTGCACCCGCGTCGGCGTGCACAGCGGCGTGGAGTAGGCGTTCGTGAAGCGAACCCCCTCCTCCGCGAGCGCATCGAGGTGGGGCGTCTCGTACGTCGTTCCGCCGTAGCACCCGAGACACTCCGCGCCGAGGTCGTCCGCCATGATGAGGACGACGTTCGGCTTCCGGTCGGCGTGGGCTCGCCCGACGGCCGCGACCGCCACGAGGAGGACGAGCCATCGGAACAGCACGCATCGCATGGCATGGCTCCCTTTGAGGAGGCCGGCCCGACTCCCACGGGCCGGCCGGCTCCTACGGCTCGACGATGGGCCGAACCACGATGTCGCGAAACTCGACCACCGCCCGTTCCGACTGCAAGGCGACCCACCCGGCCTTCTCCAGACATTCCCTGGCGCGGTTCTGGACCACGCCGTTGACGATGAGCCGGAGCGTGCCGCCGTCGAGGACCAGCACGTAGCGGTTCCACTCGCCCACCGGCTTTTCGTTGGACGGACGGATCTTCTCGGTCCGCCGGCCGCTGGTCCGCTTCGGGGCCGTCTTCATGGGGAACTCACCGATGTTCCAGATGTCCCCCGTCATGTTCTCGTGGATCTGCGCCTCGATGGACCGCGGCCAGACACCGAAGGCGTGGGGCTCGCCCAGGCAGCGGAGGAGGACGCCCGTGTTGCCCGGCTTGCGGAAGCGCCACTCCATGGACAGGACGAAGTTCTTGAACTTTCGCTCGTTGTAACGGAGGTAGCCGACCGCGTTGGGCTCGCAGCGGAGCACGCCGTCGCGGACGGACCAGACGTCCTCCTTCGCCGCGTCGCCGCGGAGGAAGGCCTTCCACCCGTCGAGGCTCTCCCCGCCGAACAGCGTCACGGGCTCGCCGAGTCGGTCGGGGTCGACGCCGCCGACCGCGCCGCCCTCGGCGCGGGCCGCGTGATCCGCGCCCGACGCGATGCCCAAGACGAGCGACACTCCGAGCGCCCACGCTCGCCAGTCGATCGGAGCTCCCATGGTGTGGCTCCTGCTGCTGTCGGCCTCGCGTCGCGCTTCGCTAGAAGCGGCGTCCCCGACGGCGGGCCGTCGCATCGTGTTTCGACGCATTCCCCCTGTTACGGAGGCGCGGCCGCGAGAGCAACCCGCACGGGGAGACCGGTGGACTTCGCCGCACCACTCGGGTAAGGAGGCGGAAAAGAATAAGTTGAGCCTATACGCCAAAGCGAGGAGCGGGAAGCCTCCTTGCTTTGGCGTGGGCTTCGAACCATGTGCGATGCCCCACCGGCGGCAGATCCCGGCATTTGCGGGCGTTGCGCTTGCTCGATCATCGGCTTCG
>CAZQQP010000259.1:0-6327 GCA_964595475.1 uncultured Planctomycetaceae bacterium
GAATGACTTGGGGGCTGAGCCCGTCGTCGCCGCTCGTGGCGTCGCCGGCGACGCGAGCGATGAAGCAGGTCCTTCAAGCACTGGATTCGGCAGAGACGACGCTCGAGGACGTCGCGCCGCCGCAACCGGGGCGAAATGAGGTCGTCGTCCGGCCGACGCGGTCCGGAGCAAGCTGAGCGAGCCCATTCCCCTCGGCTATTGCAACGTGGGCCGCGTCGTCGCCCGTGGGGATGACGCGGCCTTCGAGGACGGGGAGCGCGTCGCGTCGAACGGCCCCAAGCCGAGCTCGCCGCGGTTCCGAAGCAGCTCGCGGTGAGGCGAGCCGTGCAAGAAAGCCGGGTCGTCGAGCTCGTTGAGATGGCGCGGGGTGGCCCCCAACCCCGTAGCGCCTCCCCCCGCTGACGATCGGACCGAGCACCTCTCCTCTACGTCCCACGGATCGGCGCCCTTCCGGCTCAGCTTCCTCGAGCTCCGCGCCGGGCGCGTCGGTAGCGCCGGACCCCGTAGCCGAGCCCCAGCGCCAGCACGCCCGCCGGAAGCGCCGGGGGAAGGGGCGTGGTGGTGATCTCCTCGATCCCCCACGAATCCCCACCCTCGTCCGCGCTGAAGGCGAGGACGATGTCCGTGTCCGCGGGGACGAACTCTCGAACCTCGAAGGGGTTCGTCTCGTCGTCGCTGGTGATCCGGGTCGTCGTCCCGCCCACGGTGAGGTCCGCCGCCGCGTTCGTCCCGAAGCTCGTGAAGTCGATGGACTCGAGGGTCCGGTCCTTGTCGAACGAGAACGTCAGGTCCTCCGTCCCCTGGGCGTCGTCGAAGAAGCCGGACGCGTCGTCCCCGTCGGTGTTGATTCCGAACTCGTTGGTCGTCGCGTTCATCACGCCGCTGGTGCCGCTGACGTTCGCGGTGGCGCTCATCGTGAGGCCGTCTTTCGTGACGGAGGCGGTTTCCTTCTCGTCGAGCGTGGCTCCCTCGCCACTGTCGGTCATGTCGTAGCTGATAATGGAAGCGTGACCGATCAACGGCATCCCTGCGATGAGGAGGATGACGAACAGGTAAGTGGGTCGCATGCATCAGCCCCTTCCCGACGACCCCCCGTTCGCCGGGGAAATGAATCGCGAACCCGAGCGCCTCCCACGCGCGCTCGGCAAGTTTAGTGTACTGCGCTTGGACGAGGCGTCAAGGGCGCGCGGATGCGGTGACTTCTGGCACGTCGTACTTTACGGGCGGTGGAACAGGCGATCACCAAACTCCTCCCGATGGAGCACGGAACTACGGGCGGGGCCTCGGGCGGCCACTTCGTCGGTCTTCGTCTCGTCGGAAGATCCCCCATCGCACCGCCATCATTACCCACCTCGTCGTGGAGACGGGTGCCCGCCGCACCCAGCGGCCGGTCCACGGCGCGACCGCTCGGAAGACGCGGAAACCGGGTGAAGTGGACGCGCCGGGCGATCGTCTTGTGGAGCCGCACAAGCTCGGGCGACGGCTGTTCGCGATGACGCCGCGAAGTCACCCTCCCCCGTGAGCCCGGCTTGCGGGAGGACGCCGCGCATCTCCGGTCGTCCGTTGCTCGTGGATCGGATTTCCGACCGATCGTTCGGTCAGCGGTAGGGGTACAAGGGGTTTCCAGGGGATCGGTGAGTACAAACAGTCCCCCGCGAGCGGGGGCTATATGGGCAGCCGCCGGCATTGCATATCGGCGCGCTCCCGAAGTGGGTCGGGAGCGGACCGTCCGGCGCGGCGCACCAAACGGGCCGGTGGTTCGCCCGTTGCGAAGATCCGCTCGCCGACCCACCTCCTTCTGACGACGCACTGTCCGCGGAGGGAGGGCTCACTCGCCCTCCCCGGCCGCTTTCTCGCGCTTCTTCGTGTCCTTTTCCTTCTCCGGCTCGCGCTTCCCGGCGTCTTCCTTCGGAGCCGGCCTCTCTTTCTCCTCCTTTCCTTTCTCGGCGCCGACCTCCTTTCGCAGGGCGCTGACCGCCTTTTCCAAGGCGCCGATCCGCTGGCGAAGCGCCTCCATCCGCTGCCTCATCTCTCGTAGCCGAACCGCGCCCGGCTGACGCACCGTCCTTGCACCTCGGCGTGCGCCTCGCCGCGGGGGCATTGCGCCGGGCCTGCGTCGGCCGGTTCGTGGCCTCGCCCGTGGCGCCCTCGGTGGTCGGGCGGCTCGCCGTGCTCCGCCATCTCGCCCTTCCATCGCCTCCAACTGTCGTTCCACTCGGTCCGCGGCCGAGTGGAGGCCCGCCGCCCGCAGGTTCTCCACCGCCCGACGGAGCTGCTCGACCGCCTCCGCGGGGGCCTTTCCCGGCCGTCGCCCAGCGCCGGGACGCCTCGGCGCTCCCTCGCGAGCGTCGAGCCGTCGCTCGAGCCGCTCTCGCCTTTTTTTCAGCTCCTCGATGCGTTCGGCGCTTCCTTCGCCGCGTTCCCGGAGCTTGTGAATCCGCTTCTTGGTTTCCTTAAGCTGCCGCTTGACCCGCTCGTCCACCTCTTCCGCGTGCCGCCGCCGGCGGCGCTCCACCTCGAGCCGGTGGCGGACCCGCTTCAGCTTTCGCTTCAGGGCTCGCGCCCGCTTGCTCTTCTTGTTCTCGATCGCGTCGAGGCGCTTGCGAAGCTCGCTACGCCGGCGCCGTAGCTCTTGAAGGCGTGCCTCGCCTCCTCGCTCGCTGCCCTTGCGCTTCCTCCGCTCGGCACGTGTTTCCGCGCTCCGCTGCCCACGCCCACGGTCGCCTTCCTCCGCACCCGCTTCCTTTCCTCCCCGCTCTTCTCCACCACCTTCCCGTTTCTCTTCCGCGTCGCTGTTACGCCCTTCTTTTCGCTTCGCTTCGGACGTTTCCTCCTGCTTCTCCGCCGCTTCGCCCTTCGGCTCCTCCGACGCCTTCTCTTCGGCGGAGAGCGGCCCGGAAAGGGCCACCACGACCGTCGCCGCCAACGAGTGCTTCCAGCCTCGCGTCATCCAGTCCATCGCGTCGCCTCCTTTGGAAGATTCGACTCCGGACGCCGCCCAATCGGCCGACGTCACGCCCATCGCCACGACAGCGGCGGGTAGCACGCATCGGACCACCGCCCACCCGCACGCGGTCTCCCGGCCTCTCCCGGCCGGCGAGAGCAGCCGCTCCACCCGCCGGCCCAGGTCCGACCGGAACGCCCGCCCGCTCGCGGCCATCCCGACAGGTCCGTCCCCCGGGACGAGCTGACGTGCCATCGTCACGAGCGACCGGGCCAGCGCCTCCCGTCCTCCCGGGAGGACATCGCTGCCGTCGTCCGCCGCGTCCTCGCACGCCGCCTCCAGCCGTCGGTGGGCCCACCAGACACCCGGGTGCCACCAGAGACTCGCCCGCACCGCTTCCGCGAGGAGCCGCCAAAGCGGGTCGTTCGCCGCGACGTGGGACAGCTCGTGGGCGAGGACGGCTCGCCGTCCCGCTGAATCGGCAGCGACGAAGCGGACGGGCAGCACGACGGTCGGCCGACGGATGCCGAAGACGAAGGGACATGTCGGCCGACTGTCTTCTACGACCGCGATCGGCCGGCGAGCGCCCAGCCGGCGGGCGATCGCGTCGACCTCCCTCCGGACGGAGGCGCCCGCCGTCACGCTTCGCCGCCGCAGTGTCGCGAGCCGCACGCGGGCGACGAGCATTCGTCCGGCGAGCCAGGCGGCGCCCGTCGCCCACAGAAGGGAAAGCACCGCGGCGAGCCCGCGGTCCGTCGTCAGGCGAGACCATGCGGCGCTCCACGGCCGCTCAACCGAGCGCTCGGCAGTCGGTCTTCCGGGTTCAGGCCTGGTTTTCCCTGTTCCCGCCGCTCGTCCCGCCGCGCCACGTGGCGCACGACCGGAGCGAGCTCTCCGTCGCCGAGGACGGGCTTGGACTGCTCCTGCGTCCTCGCTGCGTCGGCTCGCGGAGATCGCGTGTCGAGCGGAAGGGCGTGGCCTCGCGTGGTCTTGCTCCTCGTCGTCCACCTGTTCGCGGCGCGGCTCCGTATCCGCGGCCGTGTGGCGCTCCGTGGCGACCGCCCACCGTCCGAGGCCCAGGAGGGCGGACCGCCCGCCGCTTCCCTCGAGGAGCACGAGGGCCCCCATTCCGAGAAGGGTGCCCTGCCACATCGCCCGCCGCCAGCTCGCGGCGCGGAGGCCGAGCTCGATTCCGCCGACGACGAGAACGGCGCCGCCCACGGCGAGGGCGAGGACGGCGATCCCGACGAGGCCGGTTGGGCTCACCGCCTCACTCACGGCGACCCCCCCGCTTACGCTCACGAACCATCTGCTCCAACCGGTCGAGCTCCCGGGCGCTCACTTCGCGGGTCCGCAAAAGGTGGCTGACCGCCTCCGGCAAGCTCCCGCCGAAGACGCGGTCGACGAGGTCGTCCGCCATCCGCCGCTGCATTTCCTCCTCGTCGACCGCCGCCTCGTAGATATACCGCCTGCCTTCCTCGCGGTGCCGCACCAGCCGGCGGCCCTCCATCTTCCTCAGCATGGTGGCGACGGTGGTGTACGCCAGCGCCTTGCCGCGGAGCCGCCGTTGGACCTCCGCCACGCTCGACGGTCCCCGCGACCAGAGCACACGGAGGATCCGCAGCTGCAGGTCGCCCAGCGACTCGGCTCGATGGCCCTTCATGGTGTCGCCTCCTACGACCCGGGTCATACTACTTCAGTAGAAGATAGCGTCAAGAAGCGTGGTGCCGAAGCCCCCACGGGATCGAACCGGGAGCTGCGCGGCCTCGGCTACGCCCTCGCCTCACATCACCAGGGGCCGCCCGGTCGAGAGCGGGGCGCGTCGCCCAGCTCGCGTAGCGCTCGGATCTTCCGGCGGTCCGGGGCTGAACCGCGTGCGTGGCGGGGCAGTTTGCCGACTCGGCTGGCGGATGCGTCGTCGGGCCGGGGGCGCGAGGTCCGCGGCTTCGGCTGCTGCCTCCTTGCATCGAGTCTGACATCGGCGGACGATGAACAGTCGTCGACTCCAAAGCCCGCCCCACGCGGCGGACCGCCCGTTTCCCCGACATCCCACGAGGAGCCACCATGGCCGACTACCGCTTCACCTTCGGACCGTGGAACATCCACGAGGGTCCCGACCCGTTCGGACCCCCGATCCGTCCCACCGTCCCGTTCGCCGAGAAGCTCAAGCTCTACAAGGAGCTCGGCTTCGACGGCGTGCAGTTCCACGACGACGACGCCGTCCCGTCGCCGGAGAAGAAGAGCCCGGACCAGATCGCCCGCGAGGCCGCCCAGGTGAAGCGCATGCTCGACGACGAGGGGCTCGTCGCGGAGTTCGTCGGCCCGCGTGTCTGGGAGGAGCCCGAGGGAGCGGACGGCCCGTTCACCGCCAACGACCCCAAGGCCCGCCAATGGGGCCTGGACCGCGCCAAGCGGGCGATCGACACGGCCCGCGCCCTCGGCACGCGTCTCATCGTGCTCTGGTTCGCCCGCGAGGGGACCTACATTCGCGAGTCCAAGGACGCCCTCGACGCCCACAAGCGCCTCGTGGACGCGATCAACACCATGATCGAGTACGACCCGGAGCTGGAGGTGGCGATCGAGCCCAAGCCCAACGAGCCCATGGACCTCGCCTACCTCCCGACCATCGGCCACGCGCTGGCGCTCGCGGGCCAGACGGCCGACCCCACTCGCGTCGGCGGTCTGATCGAGTCCGCCCACTCGCTCCTCGCCGGCCTCGACCCGTCCGACGACATGGCCTTCGCGCTCCACCTCGGCAAGCTCTACAGCGTCCACCTCAACG
Organism: uncultured Planctomycetaceae bacterium; assembly: GCA_964595475.1. GTDB lineage: Bacteria > Planctomycetota > Phycisphaerae > Phycisphaerales > Zrk34 > CAZQQP01. The sequence goes on from CAZQQP010000259.1 coordinate 5,727, forward strand.
ACCAGGCGGGCCTCAAGTTCGACGAGGACAAGGCCTTCGGCGCCAACAACCTCCGTGCGGCGTGGAACCAGGTCCGCGTCCTGGAGCGGGCGGGCTACGCGGAGAGCGGCCGCTTCGTCGGCTTCGACGTCAAGGCGATGCGGACCACCCACCCCGACGCCGCCCACAAGCATCTGGCCAACAGCCGGCGGGTCTTCCTCGCGCTCGTGGACAAGGTGCGACGGTGGGACACGGAGCTCGAGCGACAGTGCATCGAGAACCGCGACTACGAGGAGCTCGAGCGGGGCATCCTCGACCATCTCCTCCACGGATGACAGCGAAAGGACCCGCCATGACCGAGACCGCCGCCCGATACCGCGTGGCGAACCTGGACGAGGTGGAGCCGACACGCTGTCCGTGCGGGACGGTCCGCCGGGCCTTCATGGAGGACCCCGACGGCGTGGCGTCCTTCCACATCGTGGACATCGACGAGGACTCGACCACGCACTACCACAAGCGGATGACCGAGATCTACTACGTCCTCGAGGGCACGGGCGAGATCGAGCTCGACGGCGATCGCGTCGCGGTGCGTCCGGGGAGCACGGTCATGATCAAGCCCGGC
>CAZQQP010000260.1:0-6317 GCA_964595475.1 uncultured Planctomycetaceae bacterium
TTTCCGCTCCTCGCTTTGGCGTATAGGCTCAACTTATTCTTTTCCGCCTCCTTATCAACTATCAACTCGCCACTCGCCAACCGGCCCCACCCGCGTGGGGGCCGTGTCCCAGCGACAGGACGGAACGCCCCTCCTACGGTTGGCGGCCACGGCCCGCGGACAAGGAGAGCGCGATGAGCAGCGAGACGGAGACCGGGACCACCTTTTCCGTGCGGTACAACGAGGAGGGCCTCGTCCCGGCGATCGTCCAGGAGGCGGACTCGGGACAGGTCCTGATGGTCGCCTGGATGAATCAGGAGGCGCTTCGGCAGACGCTGGCGTCGGGGCGGGCCACTTTCTACAGCCGCTCGCGGGACAAGGTGTGGGTGAAGGGGGAGAGCTCCGGCCACGTGCAGGAGGTGGTCGAGACGCGGGTGGACTGCGATCAGGACACGGTGCTGCTTCGCGTCCGGAGCCACGGGCCGACCTGCCACGTGGGCTACGCGACCTGCTTCTACCGGGCGGTGGACCCGGCGACGCAGCAGCTTCGCTTCGTCGAGGAGCCCGCGTTCGACCCCGAGCAGGTCTACAAGGGATGAGGACGCGCTCGGGCCGTTGTCGGTTCGAGACGAGGATGCGGAGCGAGCATGGGCGAGGTAGCGCCACGAGTCGCGCTCGTCACCGGCGCCAGCCGCGGCATCGGCCGGGGCATCGCCGTGGCGCTGGCCCGTGACGGCTGGCGGGTCGCCGTCAACTACAACGCCAACCGCGAGGCGGCGGAGACCACCGCGGCCGAGGTGGAGCGGAACGGCGGGACGCCCCACCTGGTCCACGGGGACGTCTCGCTGCCGGAGCACCGGCGCGGCCTCGTCGACGCCACGGTCGAGGCGTTCGGGACGATCCACCTTCTCGTCAACAACGCGGGAGTCACCAGCCGCGGCCGGGACGACATCCTCCAGGCCCGCGAGGACAACCTCGACTGGCTGTTCGCGACCAACCTCAAGGGCCCCTTCTTCCTCACCCAGGCCGTGGCGGGCCACATGCTGGAGGCGGACGACCCGGCCGGACGGATGATCGTCAACATCTCCTCCATCAGCGGTTACACCGTCTCCACCAATCGCGCCGACTACTGCATGGCCAAGGCGGCGATCGGCATGATGACCGAGCTCTGGGCGGCGCGGCTCGCGGACCACGGCATCCGCGTCTACGAGGTGCGGCCGGGCATCATCGAGTCCGACATGACGGCACCGGTCCGCGAGAAGTACGACCGGCTCATCCACCACAGCGACCCGCCTCTCCAGCCCATCCGCCGGTGGGGCACGCCCGACGACGTCGGGCGGACCGTGGCCGCGGTCGCGGAGGGGGGACTTCCTTTCTCCACGGGCGAGACCATCAACGTGGACGGCGGCTTCCACCTCCGCCAGATCTGAGAACCGATTCGTCGGCGCGAGCCGGAGCAGCGCGAAGCCGAAACCGGTGCTGCCCTCCCCCGGCGGCCGACGCCCTGGTCGGGACCGCTCGCGTCCGTACAATCGCGACTGGAGCTTGCGAGCGACAGGGTCCGTGGCGTTCGCGAACCGCTCCTTTCCCACCGGACATCGCACGATGCGCTGGAGCTCCTAGATGACTGCGAACAAGCGACTGCGGATCGAGTATCTGATCCTGGCGGTTCTCGTGGGTGTGCTCATCGGCCGCTCCTCCGACCTCCTCGCAAGGAACGGGGGCACGGACTTCGTCGACAAGCTCGTCGACATTCGCTCCATCCTGATGGACAGCTACGTCGAGAAGCCCGACGGGAAGGCGCTCCGCAACGGAGCGATCGAGGGCATGCTGAACACCCTGGACGACCCCCACACCACCTATCTCTCGCCGGACGAGCTGAAGGAGTTCGAAACGCACACCCGGGCGGAGTTCAGCGGCATCGGCGCCCGGATCCAGCTGGGAAAGAACGAGCAGCTGACCATTGTGACCCCGCTCGAGGGCTCCCCCGCGCTCAAGGCCGGGATCATGCCCGGCGACGTCATCCTGAAGATCGAGGGGAAATCGGCGAAGGGGCTCGGGCTCCGGGAGGCGGTCGAGCAGATCCGGGGGAAGACGGGCACAAAGGTCGACCTGAAGGTCCGTCACCCCGACGGAGAGACAGAGACCATCACGATCACCCGCGGCAAGATCGAGATCAAGACGGTTCGTGGCTTCGCCCGGCAGGCCGGTGGGGGCTGGGATTACATGCTCGACGACAAACGGGGAATCGGCTACATCCGGTTGACCCAGTTCGCCAAGCCCACCGCAGGCAAGCTGCGCAAGCGCGTCCAGGCGCTCCGCAAGGAGGGGCTGAAGGCCCTCATCCTGGACCTTCGCTTCAACCCGGGCGGCGTGCTCGAGCAGGGCGCGATCCCCGTTGCGGACCTCTTCCTCGACAGCGGCAAGATCGTCTCCACGCGGGGACGGGCGAGCCCGGAGAAGACGTGGAAGGCCGACAGCAACAAGCGGGACCTCTTGGACCTGCCCCTCATGGTCGTTGTCAACGGCGCCAGCGCCTCGGCGAGCGAGATCGTCGCCGGTGCCTTGAAGGACAACGACCGCGCCGTCGTCGTCGGCACGCGGACGTGGGGGAAGGGCTCGGTCCAGCAGGTCAAGCGCATCCCGTCGGGCGGGGCGTTGAAGCTGACCACAGCCCACTACTACCTGCCGAGCGGCCGGAACATCTCCCGGCAAGCCGTCGGGACCGGGAGGACCCCGCATGCGGGGGCGGCCGGGCCAAAGAAGCCGGGCGCGGGCCAGGGGAAAGGCGGCAAGGCCAAGAAGAAGGAAATTCAGCGTTGGGGGGTGGACCCGACGACCGGCTACTACGTGCCGATGAGCCAGAAGGAGAGGACGAAGATGCTGAAGCTCCGGCGGAAAGCCGGCATCGTTCGCCCCGACAGCGACGACCCGTCGCATCCGGAGAGCGTCGGACCTCGCTGGCTCAAGAAGAAGCGCTCCGACCCGCAGCTCGCGGCCGCCCTCGAGGCGATGGTTCACAAGCTCGAGAAGGGGGAGTTCCGCCCCACCGGCAAGAAGGTGGACGCGGACCTGCTTGCGAACCTCAACCGACGGCGACAGTTCAAGAGCCAGGAGAAGGCGCTGCGGAACCGGCTCGACGAGCTCGACAAGAAGCTCAAGAAGATCAATCAGCGAATCAACTCGATGAAGGAGCAAGGCGAGAAGGTGCCCCGCGCGAAGGCGCCCCGCCCGGGCGAGAAGAAGAGCGGAGACAAGAAGGGCGGAGACGAGCAAGCCGCCAACGATGAGTAGCGAGGCGTCGACCGAGGGCGCGGGCCGGAAGGTGCTTGGCATCGAGTCGAGCTGCGACGAGACGGCGGCCGCGGTGCTCCAAGACGGCCGCGCGTGTTTGGCGAATGTAATCGCGTCGCAGCACGAGCTGCACGAGAAGTTCGGGGGCGTCGTCCCCGAGATCGCGAGCCGGGCCCACATCGAGCGAATCCTCCCGGTGGTCGAAGAGGCCCTCGAGGAGTCGGGCGTCGGCCTCGACGAGGTCGACGCCGTGGCGGTAGGCCATCGCCCGGGGCTGATCGGCTCGCTCCTCGTCGGCGTCTCCGCGGCGAAGGCACTGGCGTGGTCGCTGGAGAGGCCGCTGGTCGGGGTGGACCACATCCACGCTCACCTCCGGGCCGGCGCGGTGGACCGCGAGCCCATCCCCTTTCCCGCCCTCGGTCTCGTCGTCTCGGGTGGCCACACGAGCCTCTACGCGATGCGGTCCGGAACCGACATCGAGCTGCTCGGCCGGACCGTCGACGACGCGGTGGGCGAGGCGTACGACAAGGTCGCCAACATCCTCGGCGCCGGCTTTCCGGGCGGGCCCGTGCTCGACCGGCGGGCGGCGGCGGGGAATCCCCGCGCCGTCGACTTTCCGCGAACGTTGCTCGGCCGGGACAGCTTGGACTTCTCCTTCAGCGGACTCAAGACCGCGGTGCTCTACCACGTGCGAGGCAAGCCCGTCGGCCGGGGCCGCCACGCCCGGTTCGAGCGGGACGCGAGCCGCCTCACGGAGCAACAGGTCGCGGACGTCGCGGCCTCCTTCCAGGCGGCCGTCATGGACGTGCTCACGACCAAGATGGAGCGGGCCATCCGGTGGATGCGCGAACGGGGCCTTCCCCCTCGGGCGCTGGTCATCGGCGGCGGGGTCAGCGCCAACAGCGCCCTGCGGGCCCGTGCGGAACGGATCGGCGAGGACCACGGCCTCGACGTGCGCATCCCTCCGATCCGCCTCTGCCTCGACAACGCCGCCATGATCGCCGCCCTCGGCCACGACCGCCTCGTCGAGGGCGCCACGGACGACCTCACGCTCGAAGCGGTCGCAACCACCGAGCTGCGATGAGCCACGCGGCCCGCCGATCACGGTCCGGACCGCCCCGGTCGTCTTGATCCGATGGGGTGTCGTTGGAGCCACGAGACGACCCGCCGGGCCCGGTCCGCCGCGTGGCTCGACTCGATGACGCGGCCCGCCCGGGCGAGGATGAGCTGGCGTTGGCGGACCTTGGCGAGGAGGCGCTTGGCCCGGCGGTGAGCGGGCGAGCCGGAAGCGTGGGGGGCGCAACCGTTCGTCGGCGGGGAGAAGCGGAGCATGGTTCCGGCCTTTCCTTGATGGCGGGTGCACGGATGTCCGACCCGTTCGGGGTCTCCACGAGCTGATCCGCCACGCCGGACCGGGAGGCGCCAGGCCGACGGCGACCGGGTGGATAGACGAAGCGACGCCCGACTTGTTTCACCGGAAGAGGATGCGAGAAAGTTCGCGGGTCCGCAGCCCGGCCGGGGGTCCGTCACGGCAGACACGGAACCGATTGGCGGGTGGCCGTTTCGCGGCCGGATCTGTTATAAAGAGTGCGCGGCGGCTGCTCCCCGCGGTCGCCGCGGAGCGTCGGGCTCCGGGCGATTGCCGCCAGCGATGGTGACGACGTGTCGAACGGATCTGCTGGAGCCGTGACCATGGCCGAGAGACGGAGCGCACTGAGATCTCGGAGACGACCGGTGGATCGACGCGGGATTCGCCTCGCCGGGACCGTTGCCGGCGTGATTCTCGCGGGGGTCGTCGGGTCGCCCGCGTTGATCGCCGGGGAGATCGACGTCAGCGAGAACGACAAGCGCATCCGGATCGTGACGCCCAAGCTCGAGGCCCACGTCCGGAAAGAGGGCTACGTCAGCGGCGTCGGCGGGGGCACCTTCCTCGACAAGAAGACCGGATTCACCGACCCCGGCTTCGGCCTGAACATCTGCGACTTCCTCCTCGCGCCGGGAAGCGACCGGGCCTACCGCGACAAGCTGCCGGAGCGGATGACCTACCAGTACGAGAACCTCGTCCACGGGGAGCGGGCCAAGCGGAAGATCGAGGGGCCGCAGATCTGCACGCAGGTCGAGCGGCTCGAGCCCAAGGTGATCCGCGGAGACGGCTTCGTCGCGGTGCGGTGGACGCACCAGTTTCCGCGCTCGGTGCCTGGCTACGAGTCGGGGTCCACGTGGACCCAGACGCTCGTGTTCCTCCCGGACAAGCGCTACTACCTCTCGTCGGACCGGATTCGATCGGTGAACGCCGTGGACACGCTGTTCGCGCGGGTGGACATGCCGGGCCACATCAAGCACGAGAAGGGGGATACCTTCAGCCGAATCTACCTCAGCTACCACGGGAAGATCGGCACGAAGCCCTTCTACGAGAACTTCCCGCCGGACCAGCGGTTCCACTACCGCCGGGACAGCGACCCCGTGCCCGAGCGGATGATCCGCGCCTGCCGTCTCCAGGACCCGGAGTCGGGCGAGAAGGGTCCCTGGCTCGCGGGGATGACCCTCCAGCCCAGCGACGTCTACGAGGCGTGGTGTCACCAGCGGGGCTACGTCTCCATGATCCAGGAGATCGGCGGTCGCTCGATCAAGGCGGGGGAGAAGTTCGGCGCTGCCTACCTGGTCGGCTACTTCGACTCCATCGACGCGATGAAGCAGGCCTACGACCGGTACAAGGGCCACAGCGCCCTGGAGGTCGACGAGAGCGGGTGGAAGCTGACCGACCCCTGACGCCTCCTCCGGCGGGCTGGGCCTTCTCCGTGCGTGGTGTTTCGGCGGCGCCGGGACGCCTCGTTCCTCTCCTTTCCGGTCGTGTTCCGCCCGCGACCGACGGGTTCCTCGTGTCGAACGACCCGTCTGTGGAGTCGTATCGGCGGGGCGAACGATGGGTGCGATAGGAGGAGCTTGTGCGGGGCAGCGTCCGCGACTGCCGCGACGGGCAATCCGAAAGGGCTAAGGAGGCGGAAAAGAAGAAGTTGAGCCTATACGCCAAAGCGAGGAGCGGG
>CAZQQP010000261.1:0-6239 GCA_964595475.1 uncultured Planctomycetaceae bacterium
TGATTGAGGTGAATAAGCACCCGCCCGATCTCGTGCGGATGGAGCCGCTCCCGAACCGCCCGCCACCGGAGCGTGTATGGGTCGGCCTGGTTGAACTGCTCGCGTTCCCACGCGACGCGGTCGGGGTCGTCGGGCGGGCGGAGCGCGAGGTCGGGAAGGAGGCCGGCGCCGACGAGAGCCTTCCGAAGCTCCCACCTTCGTTTCGCCCGGCGGCGCGTTTGCCGACGGATCGCCCGCGCCCGGCGACGCTGCTCGTTCTTCGAGACCTCCGCGCCGCTCGCGTCGCGTTCGACACCTTCTGGGAAGACCCGAACACCAGTGCCCACTACGCGGCCACCGTCCTCGTCCACGAGGGCCCATCCGATCGAGGTGGGCCCCAGGTCCAAACCGAGCGTCAAATTTGCCATGAGAGATTCTCGTCGTTCTCACCGTCAGTCGCCGTGGGAACGCCGCGAGCGGAACAGACGGAGCCCGCGGGTGAGGGGCCTCCCGGACTTGCCTGATCCCGCCGGAACGCGTATGGTCTGTCCAGTGTAATCGATCCCGGCCTGTGGCTTTTCGCAACAAAGATGCCCCGCATCTTGGCGGGAAGATTCGCAGGCCACGGTCCACGGACCGTCCGGCTGCCCAGCAAAACGCTCGGCAGCCGCTTTTTTTGCGCTCCGCCGTCAGATCTCGGGGCTCGCCTGTCGCCGGCTCTGTTCGGCCGGTCGCCGCCCGTTCTGGTCCGGGGCGTAGACCGGGGAAGAGCTCGTGCCATCCAGGCACGGTGCTCCGCCGTCACGTCTGCACCGGTCGATGAAAAGGATGGACCCGAAGCGGGCATTGACGCTCCCCTACGCCCCCTCTGATTGGCTGCAGCTGCGAACATCGGAACCAGTTATTATTGTGCCGTCTCGCCGTCCGGCCGGCAAGTCGGCCTTCGAGCTCGCGGTCTCTCTGTCGCGGAATCTTCCGGTCGTGAGTCCCCGGAGCCGCGCAGTCAATCCTGAGCTCACTCGGCGAGGACGAGTTGGTCGCCGAAGCCAAGGGTCGACTTCCTGCGGACCGAGGAGGTCGGCGAGAGCGGAGTCGGTAGCCGAAGCCGCGCCCGTCCGGAAGGTCCGGTGGTCCCGACACGCCTAAAGAGAGACCTTCACTGGCCCCCTCCCTGCAAGACGCCTTCGGTCGATCCGGCCGGGGCTGTGGACATGGGGCCCTCAAACGACAACGCATCCAGCACAAGCGCGTCGGAGATACCCGCGCCCGCAAGTTGACGCCCGTCAGCGTGGACGATCCGTGCCTGTTCCAGCAGGGGGCCCCGCCCCACACGGTTCAGCTGACAAGCGGCCGCCTTCGCCGTCGTCGCATGCGCCTCGCTCCGTCGGGCCTGCAGACAGCCAGTCGGATCGATCTGCTCGGCGGCTCCGAGCCGAGTGAACCCGTCGATCAGTTCCGGGTGGTCTTCCTCGCCGTCGGTGCCATCGAACCACACCCCCACCGGCGCCAGCTGCACCGCGAACAGTGAGAAGCCCGCGCTGCCTCTGGTCAACCGCCGAATCGCGCCGCGGCCTCGTCCCTCGGCCGCGGCGCCGGACCGGTCGCTCCGCTCCCCTATTCCTGTTGCCTCGCTCCGCTCGGCCCCGACGGACCTGCGGCGAGGCGGAAGCCCAGGTCCCTGTGGCGGAGGCCGGGCTCGTCCGCGTTGCGGGAGGCGGCCCGGCAGATCCCGGCGGGGGTCCCGTAGCCGCCGCCGCGCACGACGCGCCCCGCACCTTCTTCATCCGGGCCACGCGGATCTGTTTGCCGCTCGTCGCTGTATGGCCGCACCCCGTCGGCGCACCACTCCAATACGTTGCCATGCATGTCGTAAAGGCCCCACGCGTTCTGCTGCTTCTCGCCCACCGGGTGCGTCTCGCCGCCGCTGTTAGCCTCGAACCACCCCAGCCGGTCGAGTGCGGGGTCCGTTCCGTGCGGCTCGGTGCAGTCGGAACCGTCGTTGAACGCTGTGCGGGTTTCCGCCCGGCACGCGTGCTCCCACTCGGCCTCCGTGGGAAGGCGAGCGCCGAGGTCCGGAAGCGCCCGATTCAGTTCCTCGCAGAATGAGATCGCATCATGCCAGCCCACATTCTCGACCGGGCGCCGCTCGCCATCGAAATGGCTCGGACGCTGGCCCGTCACCGCTTCGTACTGCGCCTGCGTGCAGGGGGTCTCCGACAACCAGAAGCCCTGAGTAACGGTCACGGAATGCTGGGGACCTTCGTCGTCGAAGCGTCCCCGCTCATTCTCCGGCGATCCCATGATGAACTCGCCGGGCGGGATCCACCGCAGCCGCATCTCGACCTCGTCCGGGAGAAGCAGCTCCGCGAACAGCCCCCAGTCGTCCTCGCCCCATACCGACGCCCAGGGCGGCGGGAAGAGACCCGGGAGCGTGCGCGGGTCGAGAGGGCTGGTCGGCGGGGTTTCAGGCATCGGGCTACCTCGACGACGGAGGGCCTCGCCGACCTTCCGGCCGAGGTTGTCCGGGGTGGTGAACGTCGCGCGGATCCGGCCGTCGCTCAGCCATTGCTTGAACTCGCGCAGTCGCGTGATCTTCCACTGGACCTTGGTTGCGAGCTCCTGGCTGAACGTCCCTTCACGAGCCGCTTTCGCGACCTCGTACTCCTCCTTTTTGGTTTCGTCCCACGGCTGGTTCTCATCGACCACGAACACGAGCAGGTGCTTTCCGTTCGCCACGGCCCGCTCGCATTCGAGCCACGTGATGCTCTTATGCTTCTCCGGCGGCCCCTCCTGGTCGGCCGGAACCCATCCGAAGCGGTGGGCGACAATGGCGATGACGACGTCAGCCTGGTCGACACGCTGGAGACACTGGCTCAGCGGTGGATTGTCGGCCGCGGGCCAGTACTCCATCATCTCTGGGTAGAATCCCGCAGCGAGGGCGGCGTCCCTGGCACTCGCGCGGTACGCCTCGAGATCGGACGCGGTCGACGAGATCAGGACCTTCGGGACGCTGTTCTGGCGGCTCGGTCCAGCCGTCGTTCGATTCCGGGACAATCCGTTCGATCGTGTGGTCTTCTCATGGTCGGTATGCGAGCTCGCTTCCACCAATTCCATCGTTCGCGCGGCCGCTGAGAACACGGAGACGCCGAGAATCGTGACTCGTGGATCGGCAGCACGAAGCTGGCGAAGCTCGGACAGAAAGATCCAGCTCACATTCCCATCATGCCCTTTCGGAAAGCTGTACCACTTCTCAGGACGAGGCAGCCCCAACGCTTCTTCGCCGAGCTCGAGGGGTCCCTCGTACAAGGGGAGTGCCCCATCCCCGGTGTTTCGCGCGACGTTCGTAATGCTTGTCGCGAACGCGAAGGCGTGGTCGGCGTCCGGGTCGGAGTTCGCTTGCAGCATCCGACCCTGCGACAGCGGGTTTTCTACCACAACGGGATACGCTGGTCGCGCCGTCTCGTTGAAAGCTCGGAGCGCCGCGTGGTCGGGGCCGAAGAAGAACGCGAAGCCGCGATCAAACTGCGGCCATGTCCGCCCCGCGCGATCTTCAACCGGTTCGCCCCACTGAACCAGATCCACGGCTTCGATGACCTCCCAGCCAGTGACGCATTGTCGCGCAATGGCTCGTTCGAGGAAGTGTCGAACCGGCAGTGCGATCCCGGGCCGATTGGCAGAAATATCCCCGAGGTACTCAACGACGGCGAACCGCAGGTCATGACGGACATCGTCCCGTTCGAACCGCTCGCGGAGTGTCTTCGAGACGTTCATCTACGACCTTTGGCACGACAAGCAGGGCCCCGTACACCCCGTCGGCGGGCGCGGTCCACGCGCGAGGCTCCGCAGGAGTCCCATGGAGGGGTCCACCGAAGGTGTCCCTCCGGGACCTTCGGGGCGTCGCCCTCCCCGCGCGGCGGTCGGCGTCGTTTTCGACGACCCCGGCTCAACCGCGGGTCGCTTGCGCCGCGGCCTCGTCCCTCGGAGGCGGCGCCCGACCGGTCGCTCCGCGACCTCATTCCTGTGGCCTCGCTCCGCTCGGCCCTGGCGGACGTGCGGCGAGGCGGAAGCCCAGGGGCCTGCTGCGGGAGCCGGGCTCGAGCGTGTCGCGGCAGGCGGTGCGCCAGCTCCTGGCGAGGGACAAGCAGCAGCCGCCGCGCACGACGCGCCTCGCAGTTTCTTTCTCCGGGCCACACGGGTCTGTTTGCGGCTCGTCGGCATATTCGCGCCTCCCGTCCGCACACCACTCCCAGACGTTGCCGTGCATGTCGTAGAGGCCCCACGCGTTCGGCTGCTTCTCGCCCACCGGGTGCGTCTCGCCGCCGCTGTTCTCTTCGAACCACCCCAGCCCATGGAGCGCCGGGTCCTTCCCGGCTGGCTTAGTGTAATCGGAGCCGTCGTTGAACGCTGTTGTCGTGCCTGCCCGGCACGCGTACTCCCACTCCGCCTCGGTCGGCAGCCGGAAATCGAGCGCGGGAACCGCCTGCTCAAGCCGTTCACAGAACTGGCGGCACGCGTTCCAGTCGACGTTCTCGACCGGCCGACGCTCGCTCCGACCCCCCTGAAAGTCGCTCGGGTTCTCCCCCATCACGGCTTGCCATTGCGCCTGGGTGCACGGCGTCTCGGCCAGCCAGAACCCGCGGGTGATGGTCACGGTGTGCTGCGGGCCCTCATCCTCGTCTCGTCCTTGCTCGCCAGCCGGCGAGCCCATCACGAAATTTCCCGGCGGGATCCAGCGAAGCCGGATGCCGACACCCTCTGCAAGCGGAACATCCGCCCAGACCCCGTACCGGTCATGTCCCCATCCCTCGATCTGGTCGGGCCACGGAATGGCGCATGGGCCGACCACCGGGAGATCCGCCTCGACCCACAGGCCGTCGGTGGCGCGTTTGCAGCTCCTCGCCCAAGGCGGCCGCTGGACCGTGATCAGCTCGACGGCCTCCCCGGCGGTCTCGACCTCAAGGGTGCCGTGCGCGGGCAAAGACACGCATTCGCTTTGTCCGATCTTGAGCTTGTCCGTGCGTCTGTGGCTGCCTTCCAGAGCAGAGACCTTCACAAGAGGATGTCGATAGGAGAGGCTCGCGAGGGGAGCGCCGCCGGAGCTTCGAATCTCGCTGCTTGCCTCGCCATCGAGCACGTGCAGCTCGTTGCCGCGCTGAAAAAGCACCGCCTCTCGGACCGGTCCGTGGCCGCGCAGCACCCAGGCAATGTCACGCAGGCGGACACCCGCCGGCGGTGGCTCGTCAAACCCGGAGCGATCGGGCGTGACGTGCTGACACGCCCATATCGCTGCGCAGAGACGGTTCCGGAAATCGTGGTCGTCTCGCCGCGCCTCCCAACGGCTGAGCCAGGCCCCCAACTCGGTCCGAAGATCGGCGGGCCCGTTTTGCAGGAGAAACCGGATGAGTGCCCGAAGAGCGGCGCCTGCGCTTTCGGCGCGCTCGGCGTCCTCCGAGTCGAGCGATTCCTCGGACCGGAGCGCGGGCGTGTGATCGGCGTGCCACTCCGCCATGAGAGCCTCGGCCCGTTCCACCAGGGCCGGCGCGAGCTCGCGGGCCGAGGCGAGGAGCTCCTGCCGGCGATCGGGCGCCAGCTCGAGAACCCGCATCGACCGATTCGCCACGAGCTCCTCGTCCGACCAGGCATCCAGTTCGGTCTCGACGTCCGCGGCGCTTCCGGGGAGCAGGCATCGAACGCCGCGGAGCAGGCCGGGCTCGATCCGAACGCCCCTCGCCAGCAGCGCGAGAAGCCGCTTGGCGCGCTTTTTCCGCTCGGCTTTGCTCCGAGGATGTCCGGGCGGCGCGACCCGGTCCCAATACCAGCAGCGCCACCTGTGGCGGACCGCCCTGGGAAGGCGAGACGGCGGGCAGACCGACAGGACCGCCGGGTGGACACCGCGGCGCTCGAGGTCCCGGCCGAACGCGTGCCAGAGCTCTTGGCGGAACGGGTCCTCGTGGAAGTGACCCAGATCGCCGAGGACGAGCACGGCGCCGCCTTCCGCGGGCGGCACGTAGCGGTCCGGCCACGGCCAGCCTGGTCGATCGCGGCCTCCGGCGCCATCGCGGGACCCAGCCGGCGCCGAAGCTGCCGGAGGACCCCCCGCTGATCTTCCAGGATCGGGTCGAGCGGGGGTGCAAGGTCGAGGACGACCTGCACCTGTCGCGGCCACCGCCATCGCTTCCGTCGGGGAAGCGGGGTCAGCGGCCGGCAGGCGGCCACCCGGCGGATCAACCCCACCTCATCGACCGGGCCGACCGGCCGGC
>CAZQQP010000262.1:0-6216 GCA_964595475.1 uncultured Planctomycetaceae bacterium
ATACTGGTCTACCAGGCGCCTGGAACTCGTGGGACCGCAGCCCGGGATCGGGAAGCGCCAGCGGCGCCCATTCCGAAGCCAACCAGACTGTTGAGCGGAGCACCTTCCGCCCCCCGGAGGCGCCGATGATCCAGATCGGCGGAGGCGTCGACGGGGACCGGCCGGGGGCGGCTCCCAGGGCGATGCGAGCGCGGCCGCTGGGTGTCACCCGGGAGACAGTGGCCGCGAGTAGCGAACTTTCGCCGACTGGGACAGACCCGGCCGGTGTCGCGACGCGACGCGACGAGGATCGGGCGGGTCGGACGGCTGGAGAGCGGAGTGCGGGTCGGCGATTCGCCCCGTGCGGCCTCGGGGACCGTGCGGTCGCCCCGGAGGGAATCGCCCCCGCCTTCTCTGCGTAACTTCTGATAGATCCACGCTTTTCGGTGTTCGCCGTCGCGGCCGCAGAGGCGGGCGCGGCGGCCACACCGGCTGACGCAGTGGAAGACCCCGAGACATCGAGATCGACGACCTCGCCCCGTGGATTGGCTATCGCGAGGCCCCCTCCGAAGGTTGATCGGCATGCTCGCACGGATTTCGTTCGGGTGTGTACGCCCCTCCCGTCTACCCCGCAAGGCGCGACACCAAAAAGGGCGCCAAAAAGTGCCTGTCCACGCGTCTACCTGGGTGCGTGTGCATCGGCTCCGCAGCCAGGAACGGCAGTCAGCGATCAATTCGGTGCTCCGGTGAGGACGAACCCCGCCCAGTAGTGGGGATGGGCGAACGGGTTTTTCTGCTTGCCTTTTTCCGATCGCTCCGTGCTCTCCAGAGCCACCCCGCGAGGGAGACGGGCGAGCTCTGGATGCCTCTCGAGCAGGCGGTCCTTGTCTTTCATCGTGAGCTGCCGGAGCCATCGCTTCGCCCTGTGGAGAGCGGCCGCCTTCTCCTGTCCCTTCTCGAGCAGCTCGTAGAACTTGCCCATTAAAAGCGCCGTCGCCGCGTCGTTCACGTTCCACAGGCTCATCACCACCGACTCCCGGCCGGTGTCCGGCGCTCTGGGTCTCCTTATATTGACCGCGTCGGGCGGGGAGGTGTTCCTCGGCGCATAGCCCGTCCGGCGGACGGCGCCGCGTCGCTGGCACGCGGGCGGACGGGATACTGCTGTTCGGTTCGCCGCTGGACCCGTATAGGGTGCCGGCGCCGCGGGTCACGGTCGCGAGAGGCTCGGTGTGCCATTCCAGGCTATCAGCGCAACAGCGCCGTCAGCAGCGCTCCGGCGACAGCTCCGATGCCACCGGCGATTGAATATGCAAGAATCGACCGCCCGTATTGGTGCCAGAAGGTCTCTTTCTGGTCATAAAAGCAGATGACAGAGTAGCGACGTGCGACCGCGAGACATATCGACGAAGGGCTGGTGTCGTTAGTCCCTCCGAAGCGCTCGCATCGCCGAAGAATTTCGGTGACTTTCTGTACAACTCCGCGGCTCTTTTCGTCTTGCTCTCCCTCCACTACCGCATACACATCCGAGAGTGCGACACGGACGAATGGGTGATCTGCTCGAATTTCTAAATTTGTGGTCCATGTTCGGTCTGGTATTTGGGGAAGCTCCTCCGGATCCGTAATCTCGAATCCGCAGGCCTGCATCTTTACAATCGCCGAAGTCTCCGAGATGGCGTTCCATACGTCGCGAACGTCTTGCTGGTAAAGACGGACCGGGCGCAGCGACATTCCGGGATGATCTTTGATCCGTTTCATTGGGCGACCTTGGTGGTTGCGCTCCGTCGAGAGTCTTCAAGCCGTTCATTTTGTCGCTTCGGGGTCGAACCCGCACGCGTCTCGCGGCGATCGCGTCGGGCACAGCCCGCCGGGATCGCTCCGACGGTGTTTCAGGACGGCCGTTTGCACCCGGAGGGCGAATACTAGGCACCATGCCCGGAAGTACCGGGCGAGTGCCCGCGACGAGGCTCCGGTCAACCTGCGATGATGAATCAGGCCGGCAGGTCTGCCGATCGGCTGGTCGACGTCCCGCTTCGGCGTGGGGTAATGCCTGCGGGCCGGCGGCCAGTGGTCGCGATCGTCGACCCGGCGGCTCTGGAACTTCTGCCCTGCCATACGCCAGTTTTCCGTCCGTCGCCGCCGTCCGCCCGATTCTTCGTGCCACCCGCTATACGAACAGTATGGGGCCCCCGCGCCTGAGCGTTCGCCTCCGGATCGAGGACGAACTCTCCGAGCGTCGCCGTGTCGCCACGGCGTTCAGAGCGTGCCGGCGGGTCGGTCGGTCCGACCGATTCGCCCCGACGAGGCGGTTTGCGAGGAAGGTGACAGCGTCGCGAGCTGGTGGCTACCTCCTGAAGGTCGGTGCAAGACGAGACTTATGCCGACATCCGCCCGCCGCGTACAGACCTGCCCGCAGCGGCGCGCCAGAGATCCCGTGCTACTGCCTGGCCGCGAGTCGCTGCACCCAGGGGGCTGGCACCAGCGGGGTGCGGCGATGTCGCGGTGGCCGACGAAGTCGAGACGATAGCGCCGGTTACCCGTTGGAAACGAGCATCGGAAAGGGGACCAGGGGGAGCTGAGGGCGAGCACGGAAAAGGGGACCACCGCAGCAAGGGCCGTCCCTGCTAGGTTGGGGTTGTGAAGCAACTTCAACCCAAGGAGGAAGACCCAAGGAGATGCTGCCGGTGGACCACTACGAGCTGATCGGACGCGGGTTTTCCGTCGAGGGCAAGAACCGGCGGAACCTTGGCCGGGAGCTCGGCCACTCCGGGAAGATCATCCGGAAGGTGCTGGGTCGTCCGACGCCACGAGGATAGCGCCGCCAGGAGGCGCGGCCGGACGGACTGCTCGTCCTCGCCTGTGCCCATCACTGCTATCGTTTCGATCCTCGCGACCGAGTCGGCTCAGTGCGGAGGATGACAGTCGTTGCGATGTCTATCGGAACGGTGAAGGTTGGTATGGGGTCAATCCAGCCGTCCAATCCATCCTCGACCGAGGCGACTGAGCAGTTCCTCGAGAGGCTCGCCGGGCCGCTGCTGGACCGGTGTCGGGTGGGCAGGCCCGCGCTCGGGCTGGCTTTTTACGAGGGCGATCAGCTCGATCCCTCCTGGCCGCGCGAGCTCGATACCTGGGGAAGGGACCGGGGCCTCTTCGTCGACCACGTGTCGTTGGGGGACCTGGGCGAGTCGCCCGTCCGCCGGATCCTCGCCCGGCAAAGAGTCGAGGACCACCTTCTTTCCCTGGAAATCCGGCCGGAAGACCTCCCGATCCCGGGGCTCGGCGAGCCGTCGCGGGTCGTGGACCTCAACATCCACCGAGACACGTTCAGGGACGAAGGTCTCGTCCTGCTCGTCTGGGTTCCCCGTGAATACGCCCGACGATTCGTGGACCTCGCGGCGAACCTCGCCGATTACGCGACCGTTTCTCTGGAGGTCCCGCCGCTGTCGGGAACGGACGGTCCCACGCCGGAGGCAAGCGAGCCGCCGGCCGCCGGGGCCCGCCACAACCTTCCGATCGGATCGCTCGGTCGACAGTTCGTCGGCCGCGAGCGCGAGATCGCGCAGATCCGGGAGGCCCTTGCGGCGTCGGGACGGACGAGCGTCACCGATCCGCTGGCCCTGGAGGGTTGGGGCGGGATCGGGAAGACGCGTCTCGCGATCGAGTACGCCTGGCGGCACATCGACGAATACGACTGGGTCTTCTTCGTCCGGGCGGACACGCCGCAGGCGCTGGAGGCCGGCCTCGCCGGCTTCGCGGGCGAGGAGTGGCTGGGCCTTCCCGAGGCGTCGGAGACCGCCGAAGCCGCTCGGGCCCGGGCGGTCCTCTCGTGGCTCGAGGCCCACAGCCGGTGGCTCCTGATCGTCGACAGTGCGGACGACGAGGCGACCGCGGAATCCATCTCCGCGACGGTCCTGCCTCGTGCTGGCCGGGGCCACGTGATCCTGACGACGCGATTCCGCAGGTGGGGCGGAGAGGTCCGAGCGCTCTCGTTGTCCTCGTTGCCGCAGCGCGACGCGGTGTCGATGCTCCTTCACACGACCGAGGGAGACCGCCGGCCGACGGCGGACGATCCGGAGGTCGCCGCCGAGCTGGCCGACGCCGTCGACGGCCTTCCGCTGGCGCTGGAGCAGATCGCCGCGTGGGTCCGTGTCCGGCACGCGTCGCTGAGCGACGCCCTGTCCGCCATCACGAGCGAGGACGACCGGCTCCTGCGGTGGTACGACCCGCGGGAGATGCGGTACCCGCGGCCGGTGGCGGCGGTCTGGGAGCGGGCGCTCGAGGAGCTGGACTCCGCCCAATGTTTCCTGGTCCGCTTTTTCGCGTGGCTCGCCCCCGACCCCGTACCCGACTTCCTGGCCCGCGCCGTCGATCGGGTCTGGTCGACCGAGGGAACCGGATCGACGGACTTTCTCGGCGTGGCCCGCTCGCTGGCGGACCGGTCGGTGCTCGAGAAGCGGCGCGACCGCAGCTTTCAGCTCCACCGGTTGGCCCTCGAGCTCGAGCGGCGTCGGACGCCGGCGGACGAACGGCCGCTCTGGGACCGTCGCGTGGCGGCGGTCCTCGAGGACGTCCGGCCCGAAGACGCGCGGGACGCCCGGAACTGGCCGCGCTTGTCGCTTCTCGAACCGCACGCCCGGGAGCTGTTCCGGCGAACGGAGGGCCACACCGCGCCGGAACCACTGAGCGGTGACGAGAAGACGTTTCTGAGATCTCTGTCCGACCTCCTTGACGCCTTCGGCCGATTCGCGCTTGCTCTAGCCCAATACGATGATGCGGAGCGACTGCTCCGCCGTGCCCTCGCGACGGCCGAGCGGACTTTGGTCAAGGACGATCCGAAACTTGCCGTCTACGTGAACAACCTGGCTCAGTCGCTTCGGGAGACGAACCAGCTCGACGAAGCCGAGCGGCTCATGCGACGCGCGCTCAGCATCGGCGAGCAAACGCTCGGGGACAACCACCCGAGCGTCGCTAGCCAGCTGAACAATCTTGCAGCGTTGCTTTGGGAGACGAACCGACTCGACGAAGCCGAGCCACTGATGCGGCGCGCCCTCGCCGTCGACGAGCAGGCCCGCGGAGACAACCATCCCAGCGACGCCATCCGGCTGAACAACCGCGCCCAGTTGCTTCAGGGTACGAACCGGCTCGACGAAGCCGAGCCACTCATGCGGCGCGCCCTTGAGATCGAGGAGCAAGCCCGCGGAGACAACCATCCGAACGTTGCCGTCTACTTGGGCAATCTCGCCGCGTTGCTCCACGACACGAACCGGTTCGACGAAGCCGAACGGCTTCTGCGACGCGCCGTCGCCACCGAAGAGCAAGCCCGCGGACACAACCACCCGGACGTCGCCATCCAGCTGAACAATCTCGCCGTGTTGCTTCAGGATACCAACCGGCGTGACGAAGCCGAGCGACTTATGCGGCGCGCTCTGACGATCGCGCAGGCAAGCCTCGGCGGTGAACACCCCCGGACCCAACAAGTCGCTGACAACTACGAGGGGCTTCTCAGGGCGCTTGGCCGGTCCGAGGCCGAGATTCAGGCGGCGGTTCACGGCATCACGAAATGAGATTGCGGGGGCTCAGCAGGAGCTTCGCCCTCCCGTCGGGTGCACGGAGGGCAGGGCGGGCGAACCCCCGCCCAACCATTGCTCGATCTTTTCCTGCGTGGCTGCGCGTCGGTGGCCGTTGTTGTCCTTCGCCGGATAGAGCCGCTACCCGCGCCGGGCGACCTCCTGGTCGGACCAGGCCGTAGCCCACTGCGGGGGCGGCTCGCCCGTCGCGCCCCGTGGAAAAAGTGTATGTCCCAGATCGTCCCCTCGCACATTGGCTACGGCAAAAACTGTTTAGGATGGGCCTAACCGAGCTCGCGCGAGCGTCGGCAGTCGCCCGGAAAGCTGGTCCACGGGTCCTCGAGCGGGTCCCGGACCCGCCCCGCCCGAACCGGGTTCCGATGGATATCCCGGCTGATCTCGGTGAAGTGGCCCTCCTCCTCGATCCGATGGGCCTTGTCCCGGCCCTGGAACAGGTGGCCCCTGCGGCGGTCCCGCGCGTTGAAGGATTGCGTGTAGGCCCCGTTGAGCAGTTTCCGATTTGACCGCACGCCCTCCCCCGAGGCGTGAGCTCCCCGCATGTCGCCGGTGCCGTGGACGAACGGTCGATGGTGCATACGCTGAACCAAAGCGGTCAGAGATGAACCATGAAATCGATCACGATCCACAAGCTGGATGACCGGCTTGTTGCGGC
>CAZQQP010000263.1:0-6202 GCA_964595475.1 uncultured Planctomycetaceae bacterium
GGGGCACCGCAAATGGTTCGAGGCCCACGCCAAAGCAAGGAGGCTTCCCGCTCCTTGCTTTGGCGTATAGGCTCAACTTATTCTTTTCCGCCTCCTTAATCGTTCAAGTACCCGAGGTACGTTCCGTCGGGCTCCCGCCAGTACGTGATCTTCCGCTTCATTTCGGGCTTCTCCTCGCCAAGAACCCTAAATCGTCCATTCGGACGATCATTGCTTCGGAATCATAGCCAATACCGCCAGGCGCCGGGTCACCCCTTCGTGATGGTCTCGCTGAGGTTCAGGAGGACGTGACCGACCATGGTCCAGGCGGCGAGCTCCACCGGGTCGAGCGTCTCGTCCACGGGCGCTTCGCCGCGGCGGATCAGCTTCCTCGCGGCGGTGGGGTTCTCCTTGTACCTCGCCCGCTGCGAGCGGTACTCCTCGAGCATGAGCCGCATCTCTTCGGCGGTCGGCGGCCGCGAGAGGACCCGCTCGAACGCGTGGCGAACCCGGGCCCTCGGCGTATCCCCGCCCTCGTGGAGCAGACGCTCGCCGAGCTTCCTCGCCGCCTCGACGAACTGGACGTCGTCCATGAGGACCAGCGCCTGCAGCGGCGTGTTGGTCCGGCTGCGGCGGATGGTGCACGACGTCCGCTTGGGCGCGTCGAAGGTGGTCATGCTCGGCGGCGGCGACGTTCGCTTCCAGAAGGTGTAGAGGCTCCGCCGGTAGAGCTTCGCCCCGCTATCGCGGACGTACTTGCTGGTCCGGGCGTTCTCGTAGGCCACCGCCGCCCACAGCCCCTTCGGCTGGTACGGCTTGACGGGCGGGCCGCCGATGCGGTCGACGAGGAGGCCGCTCGCCCGGAGGGCGACGTCGCGGATTGTCTCCGCGTCCAGGCGGAAGTGGGGCCCGCGGGCGAGCCACTTGTTGCTCGGGTCGCGCTGCCGCAGCGACGGTGTGACCTCCGACGACTGGCGGTACGTCGCGGAGGTCACGATGAGCCGGAGGATGTGCTTGATGTCCCACCCGCTGTCCACGAGCTCCACCGCCAGCCAGTCGAGGAGCTTCGGGTGGGTCGGCTTCTCGCCGAGAGCGCCGAGGTTCTCCGCGGTCTTGACGAGGCCGCGGCCGAAGCACTCCGCCCACAGCCGGTTGACCACGACGCGGGGCGTCAGCGGGTTGTCGGGGTCGACCAGCCACTTCGCGAGCCCCAGCCGGTTCCGCGGGGCCCCTTCCGGCCAGTCGTGGAGCACCTCCGGCACGCCGGGGGCCACGGGCTCGCCCTTGCGGTCGTACATGCCCCGCTTGAGGACGTGGGCCTGTCGCTTCTCCCCCTCCGGAAGCGTGCGGGCGACCATGGTTCCCGGGATGGACTTTTTGAGCCCCTTCTTCTTCTGCTTCAGCCGCTTCAGCTTCTGGTGGAGCGGGCGGAAGACGTCTCGCGTCTTCGCGTAGGTGTGCTCCACGAAGTGATCGCGGAGGCGGTCCCACTCCGCCTCGCTCCGCTCGGACGGTTCCTTCTGAATGATCTTCCGAAGCGGCCTGGGCAGCGGGGAGGCGGCCGTCGCCCGCTCCCACGCGGCGAGCGTGGCGAAGCTCCCGCCACGCTGGGGCGTCCGGGTGACGATGCCCGCCTCGTCCCAGTAGACCGTCCCGCCGTACTGCGTGAACGCCAACCCGTTGACTTGGGTCCCCGGCGTCAGGCCGACCTTCTCCGCGGGCACCCGCAGCTCCACCCACTTCCCCGCCTCGGGGAGGTCGCCCATCATCCGTCGGCTCGCGGTGCCCTTCTTCCCCCAGTCGATGCGGTCCGCTCCCCACGCCGCCCGATGGTCCCAGTCGCCGTCGTGGAACTGGAGCATGATCTCCTCGGGCGGGTCCTCCGGGTCGAGCCAGACGTGGGCGAAGAGCACGTCGCCGTCGCCGACGACCAGCTTCTCCTCGGCGCCCTCGAAGACGTGCTGACCCCGCTCGTCCGCGGTCCGCCGCGTGGACCGGCTCCCGCTGGCGACCGGGTGGTCCGCTCCCCCGACGAAGGCCCACTCGTCCGGCTTCCCGCCGACGGCCCGGGCGCTCGCCCCTTTCGGCAGCGCGTCGTCCACCCAGACGTAGGGCTTTCGCTCGCGTCGCGTCGTGTCCTCCGTAGCCGCGTCGCCGGGCTGGTAGGCGACAGCCTCCACCTTCTTCCGGATGCGCCTCCGGAGCTTCGCGATCCGCTCGTCGACCCCCTCGAGCTTCTTCTCCTGCCGCGGCGACGGCACTCGGATGGTCGGCGGGGGGAGCGGCGAGTTGCCGTTGTCCGCGTTGTCCGCGACGCTCTTGAAGAAGGCGTAGAAGCGGTAGAAGTCCTTCTGGCTCACCGGGTCGTACTTGTGGTCGTGACACTGGGCGCAGCCGAGGGTGAGCCCCAGCCAGTTGGTCGCGGTGGTGATCGCCCGGTCCTTCGTATACCGCACCCGCAGCTCCTCGCGGATGGAGCCGCTCTCGTTGGTGGAGAGGTTGCACCGGACGTAGCCGGTCGCGACGAGCTGCTCGCGGGTCGGGCTCGGGAGGAGGTCCCCCGCGAGCTGCTCCACGGTGAACCGGTCGAAGGGCATGTTCGCGTTGTAGGCGTCCACCACCCAGTCGCGATACGCCCAGATCGCCCGCGTGTTGTCCCGGTGCATCCCGTGCGTGTCCGCGTACCGCACCGCGTCGAGCCACCGCCGCGCCTGGTGCTCGCCGTAGCGTGGCGACCCGAGCAAGCGGTCGACCACGCGTCGGTAGGCGCCGGGCGAGCCGTCCGCGACGAAGGTCTCCACTTCCGCCGGCGTCGGGGGCAGGCCGATCAGGTCCAGGCCCACCCGCCGGATCAGCGTCCGCCGGTCCGCCGGCGGGGAGGGGGTGAGCCCCTTCTCCTCGAGCCTGGCCGCGACGAAGCGGTCGATGGGGTTGCGGGCCCACCCCTCGCGGTCGATCTCGGGCAGCGACGGCTTCTCCGGCGGCGCCAGCGCCCACTGCTTCTCCCAGTCGGCCCCCTGCTCGATCCACCGCTTGAGGAGACGGACCTGCCGCTCCGTCAGGCTCTTGCCCGAGTCCGGCGGAGGCATGCGCTCGTCCGGATCGTCGGCGGTGATGCGCTGGTAGAGCGCGCTCCGCGCCGGCTCACCCGGGACGATCGCCCGATAACCGCCGAGGTCCTGGAAGGCGTGGGCCTTCCGGTCGAACCGAAGGTCCGTCTGGGGATTGCTTGCCCCGGGCCCGTGGCACTCGAAGCAGGTCTTCGTCAGGACGGGCCGGATGTGCTCGTTGAAGTCCACCCGCTTCGGCAGCGGCTCGGCGGCTTGGGCCGAGCCGACCGCCGCGAGGACGGCTCCCCCGACAGCACCCGCCAGTCGGCGTCGCGTTCGGATCATGGTCGGCGCCTCGCTGAAAAGTGAGCTCGGTTCGGATCAGAAAAGGCAGTTATTGTGCTCGGCCCCCTCGCGAGGGGTCAACCCGTGTGCCTGCTCCTCGGTGGACCGTCGCGGGGATTGCCATCTTGAGGCGGCCGGGTCGGGTTACGGAAACCACCATCCGTGCTCCTTCACCCACTCGATGAAGTCGTCCCCCCAAAACCATCCACAAGTGCCGAGGAGGACAGCGCCCAACAGCATGGTGTCCCCGGAGAACACCACCGGTGTGTCGAGGAGCCAGATACAAACCCCGAGACCGGATAAGCCCCCGAGTCCGACACCGGCGAGGACCCCTCTCGTCCTTTCGAACGCGTAATTCATGGCTCGGGCCCTTTTTGCGAGGGCGGCTCGGCTGCTGACGGCGCAATCCGTGAAGACACTCGCGCGGATGTCAATCCTTGCGATCTTGTCCGCCGAGGTCGGAACTTTCGCTCATCCCCGATCCGGACGCCCTCGGCTATCGGCCGGCAATCCTGGGGGTTTGCTCGGCCCGATTCCGCTCCACAGACTCCCGTCCGTCGAGGTCGCGAAGGCGCTCCTTCAGGCCCTCCAGGTCCGTCCCCTGCGTCCAATGTTCCGAGTGACCGTTCAAGCACCGGAGATACACTCCGTCGGGTTCCCGCCAGCAGGTGATCGCGAGGTTCAATTCGTCCCGCCACTGCCCAGAACCAAACGGTCGAGTTCCGTTTCGGTCGTTCCGTCCCATTGTACGCTCGGCGGCCCGGCGCATTGGGTAGGGCTGAGCCTTCCCGAACGCGCATCCGCCGACGGAAGTCGCACCAAGGGTGCCGCGGAAGGCGCCTGGCGCCTCAACGAGTTCCCGACGAGTCCGTTTTCTTGGTTGCCCCGGCCTCGTTTTCGGGAGGTATCGGCCCCGTCGTCACCAAACCCCGACAAGCTCGGGGCTCTATCCGAACTGGCTGCGGTGCTGCGTGCCGGCCTCTCGGGAGGGGTGGGGCCGGAGGCGTGCGGCGACCTGAAGGTCGTGCGGCCTCTGGCCGGCGCCCCGCCGTTGCTCTCGCGGATCTCCGGTTCCGACGACCTCGGATCGCCTTGCCGAAGCGTGGTGGTCGCTCCTTCTCTGGTCTGCCGCGGCGGGTTCCGACAGAAGCGAGAACGCCATGGCCGGTATGCCCGGCATCACATAGGCTGTTCGTGACAGGCGATCACCGGAGCGCCTCGATGCGTGGCGAGAAGGATCAGCGTGTTCCCGCGTCCCTGCCTCTCCCGAAATGGTGCTTGTTCCTTCTCGGCGTGCCGACGTTTTACATGCCGCTCGCATTCCTTCTGGTGGTGGCGGTGCAGGCCAGCGCCGTACTGGCGGCGGGAAGCGAAGGCCCGCCCGAGTGGGCGGATCGGACAAAGGAATGGGGCTGGCCGGCGATCTATGTCATGGGCGGCTTATGGCCGATTTATATCGCGTGGGTCGGCCTTTCGAGCCGGCTCGACTGGCGTGAGAAGGCCATCTGGCTGGGCATCGTCCTCTTCCTGAACCTGGTCGGCATGCCCATGTTCTATATCTTCATGCTCCGGAGATATCTGGGCCTGGAGGGGCGTCCGAGCAAGCGAGATGAGGCCGCCTTGGACCGGTTCTTGAGCCGTCATTCGGTGAGCCGAGACTCGCTGTCCGCCGCGCAGCTCGCGGTCCTTTTGGACTATTGCCGCAACTGCCGCTTGTCGATGTGGGCAAGCTTGCCGAACCTGGTGCTTGCCATCCTTTCCGTGTATATGGCGCTCGTGGTCATCCCACGGCCGCCCAGGGCATCTTTCAAGACCTGATACCGACCCGGACGGTCGTCGTCGAGTCAGCGACCGACGGGAGGAAGGAGATGGCACCGGAGCCCGAGACAGTGAAAAGTCACATCAACGCCTTCCTGATCCTCGGAGCCATGGCCGGCATACTGGGGACGATCGGCGTCGCCGCTCTCGCTCACGCCGTATTGCCCTGGGCGTGACCGGTCGCCCGCGTAGTCAAGCGCAGGAAAATCAAGGACTTACAGTCGGCGGCGGATAGAAAAAGGGCCTCCTGAGGGGAAACATTGGGAAGAAACAACAACGGTTCCCCTACAAGGAGGCTTAGCCATGTTTCCACGGATGGCCGACGATGGCAAGGTGGAGCTTCAGGAGCTGCGGGACTGGATCGAGGAGCTCGACGGCTACGTCGATCAAGCGGCCCGAGAAGGGACCGCAGCCCATGAGGTCGAGAAAGGGATCTGGGGCCGCCTGTTCGCGATCGGACGGGCGGCCCTGAACCAGTTTTTCACCGTTCAAGGCGATGGGGATCTCGGTCCCACCTTCGAACTGCCGGACGGAAGAGAGCTGAACCGGCTCGATCAACCCCACGAGCGGACGTATCGGTCCATCTTCGGCACGTTCACGCTTGAGCGTGCCGTCTACGGAAGCCGGGAGAGCCAGAAGATCGAGCTCGTCCCGCTCGATCAGCGGCTGCAACTGCCCGAGAGCGAGTACTCGTATCTGCTCCAGGACTGGTGCCAATCGCTCGGCGTGGAGCACGCTTTCAGGGGTGTCTCGAGGACGCTGGAGCGAATCCTCGGTCAGCGTGTCCCGGTCGATAGCCTGGAGCGGATGAGCCGGCAGATGAGCAGTGCGGTGGACCCCTTTCGACAGTCGCAACCGACGCCACCGGCGGAAGAAGAAGGTTCGATTCTGGTGGTGAGTGCTGACAACAAAGGGGTGCCGATGCGCCGGCGGGAGGAAGAAGCGCCGGCCGCGCGGAAACGAGGGAAAGGCGAGAAGGCCAACAAGAAGCAAATGGCGACCATGGGCTG
>CAZQQP010000264.1:0-6168 GCA_964595475.1 uncultured Planctomycetaceae bacterium
CTTCCCGCTCCTCGCTTTGGCGTATAGGCTCAACTTGTTCTTTTCCGCCTCCTTACGATCCGCGACGGATCCGGTCCTCTCATGAGAAGGAGTCAGCCGCGATGGCCCGTCCCGACGTGCTGTTCACGGTGGAAGACTACCGTGCCCTCCCGGAGACGGGTCCGCGTTACCAGCTGATCGAAGGGGACTTGGTCGTGACACCGGCTCGCACGACGCGCCACCAACGCATTTCGCGAAACCTCGAGATGCAACTCGTCGAGCACTCCGCACGAACCCGCGTCGGGGAAGTGGTCGACGCCCCCTTCGATGTCTACCTGAGTGAGACCGAGGTCGTGCAGCCCGATCTGGTGCTTGTCCTCGAGGCCCACCGGCATCGCATTGGTGTCGACGGCTTGCACGGCCCGGCGGATGGGTAGTGCCCCCGTCGCCGCGGCAGCTCGACCTGTCGGGTTGCGGACCGGACAAGGCCCTCGTAGCGTCGGTGGCGTGCTCGTCGCTTGCATGGGTCCACCAGGAGAACCCCGCATGGTCGTCCGACAAGTGATCCTCGTGCTCGCCGTCCTCCTCGCCGTCAGCCTCCCCGTGGGTGCCGGCTCGGAGAGCCGCCCGAACATCGTCTTCATCATGATCGATGACCTCGGATGGACGGACGTGGGCTGCTACGGCAACGACTTCGCGGAGACGCCGAACATCGATCGGCTCGCGTCCGAGGGCGTGCGGTTCACGGACTTCTACGCCGCCGGGGCGGTCTGCTCGCCGACAAGGGCGAGCATTCAAGCCGGCCGGAACCAGGCTCGCTTCGGCCTGACCGACTTCATCCCGGGCCACTGGCGGCCGTTCGAGAAGGTGGTCACGCCGCAGACGGCCCTCCGCCTGCCATCCCGCGTCGAGACCGTCGCGGAGCGGCTGCGAGCCGCGGGCTACACGACGGGCTACTTCGGGAAATGGCATCTCTCGTGGCGGGGCAGCCCGAAGCCGCAGGAGGAGGGCTACGACACGGTGGTCCTCAAGGGCGGCCGCCACTTCGGATTCGGGGTTCGCGGAACCGATCCGCCGAAGCCCGCGGACGACGCTTATCTGACGGAATACCTCACGGACCGCACCGTCGAGTTCATCGAGGGACACGCTGACGAGCCCTTCTTCGCGTTCCTCTCCCACTACGCCGTCCACATTCCGCTCCAGGCGCCCCGCCCCCTCGTGGAGAAGTATCGAAAGAAGGAGGCGCCGGCCGAGGGCGTGAACAACCCGGTCTACGCCGCGATGCTCGAAGCGGTGGACCGGAGCGTCGGTCGGATCCTGGCGAAGCTCGACGCCCTCGATCTGGCCAAGGAGACGATGGTGGTGTTCACGTCGGACAACGGCGGGCTGTACAAGCGGTACGGCCCCGGTGGCGAGGCCGTCACCTCCAACGCGCCGCTCCGCGGACAGAAGGGCTCGCTGTACGAGGGTGGCATCCGGGTGCCGCTGATCGTCCGGTGGCCGGGCCACGCGGCCGAGGGCGAGGTCAGCGACGCGGTGACGATCAGCCACGACCTTTATCCCACCTTCGTCTCCGCGGCGGGCGGCTCGCTGCCCGAGGAGCAGCCGATCGACGGGCGGAGCCTTCTGCCCGTGCTGCGAGACCCCGACGCGTCGCTGGAGCGCAACGCGATCTATTTCCACTACCCCCACTACCACCACTCGCGCCCGGCGACGGCGGTTCGGTCCGGCCGGTGGAAGCTGATCGAGTTTCTCGACGATGGGTCCGTGGAGCTGTACAACCTCGAGGCGGACATCGGTGAAGAAAAGAACCTCGCCGAGGATCGGCCGGCCCTCGTGCGGAAGCTCCGGTCGCGGCTCGACGCGTGGCGGGGCGAGGTGCGAGCCGCCATGCCGAGGCGGAATCCCGCGTTCGACGCCGATCGGCGGATGGAGTGGTGGAACCGCCGGCGGATCAAGCCGATCGATATGGAGGCCTTCGAGAAGCGATGGGACCGCATCCCGGTCTATCCGGGCGCGGACGGGTAAGCGGATGAGCATCTACCTCGACCACAACGCGACCACCCCGCCGGCCGAGCCCGTCGTCGAGGCGGTGCAGCGGGCGCTTCGCGATTTCTGGGCGAACCCCTCGAGCGTGCATCGCGACGGGCAGCGGGCGCGTCAGCAGATGGAGCTCGCCCGGGAAGACGTGGCCTCGCTGGTCGGCTGCGAGGAGCGCGAGCTCATCTTCACGTCGGGGGCGACGGAGGCGAACAACCTCGTGCTCCGTGGCTGGACCGAGAGCCGGGGGAAGCGAACGGTGATCACCACGCCCGTCGAGCACTCCGCGGTCCGGGAGCCCTGCCAGCGTCTCGAGAGCCAGGGAGATCGTGTGGTCTGGCTCCCCGTCTCCCGCAGCGGCCTCGTCGACCCCGACGCCGTGGACGCGGCCCTTCGTGACCACCGCGACGACGTCGCCGCCGTCTCCATCCACTGGATCAACAACGAGACCGGGGTGATCCAGCCGATCGCCCGCATCGCCGAGGTGTGCCGGAGCCACGGCGTGCTCTTCCACACCGACGCGACACAGGCCGTGGGACGCGTACCGGTGAACGTCCGTGAGGTGCCCGTGGACGCGATGTCCTTCTCCGGCCACAAGCTCCACGGGCCGAAGGGTGTGGGGGGCCTCTTCCTCAGGTCTCCGCTCACGCTCCGCCCGCAGAACCTCGGCGGCCCCCACGAGCGGGAGCGTCGCGGCGGGACGGAGAACACCCCGGGAATCATCGGCCTCGGCGAAGCAGCCAAGCTCGCGAAGCGCTTCGTCGACAGCGACGAGGCCCAGCGGCTCGCGACCTACCGCGACCGCCTCGAGACGGCGATCCGTCGCGAGGTGCCCGACGCCGTGATCCACTCCGCGGAGGCTCCGCGGGTGTGGAACACGACGAACGTCGGCTTCCCCTACCTCGAAGCGGAAGCGATCCTCCTTCTCCTGAGCGAGCACGGCGTCAGCGCCGCCGCGGGCGCCGCTTGCTCGTCCGGGTCGCTCGAGCCCTCGCCGGTCCTCCTCGCCATGGGAATCGAAGAAGCGGTGGCGAACGGCTCCGTCCGGTTCTCCATCGGCCGGGAGACGACCGAGGAAGCCATCGACCAAGCGAGCGAGCTGATCCCCGGAGCGATCCATAAGCTCCGTGGCACGCTTCCCGTCGGCAGCGGCTCGTCGTGAGCCGCGACGGAGGGCCCCTTGCCGCTGTCTCGGCCCTCGGCTGCCGTACACGGGCGACGCCACCCGCGAGGAGTCCTGTCATGGGCGATCTCCCGACCGACCGTTCTCCCCGCCGGCGCATGGCGACGGCAGCGGGTCTGCTGGCCGCGCTCGCTCCGGCGCTCTCCTCAGCCCAATCCATCTACTGGGCGGAAGGCACCGCAAAGCAGGGCGCGACGATCTACCGGGCGGCGGCGGACGGGTCGGAGACGACCGCGATCCTCGACGGCCCTCGTCGCCTCTACGGGCTCACCGTCGATCCCGAGGGCGGCAAGCTCTACTGGTCCGCGAAGACGGGTAAGGAGCAGTTCGCGATCCGTCGGGCGAACCTCGACGGGAGCGGCGCCGAGCGTGTCGTCGGCGACCTGAAGCTCGGCCTCGGCGACCTCGCGGTGCATCCGGAGCGCAAGAAGATCTTCTGGCTGAATTGGAAGACGAACACGATCCACCGGGCGGACCTCAGCGGGGCGAACCAGGAGGTCCTCTTCAAGGCGGGCCAGGTCCTCGCCGGCGGCATCGCGGTGGATCGCCGAGGGAACAAGGTCTACTGGCTGGGCTTTCCCAGCATGCGGCGGAGCGACCTCGACGGAAACCACGTCGAGACCCTCGGCATCAACAGCATCCAGGCCCAGTCGCTCGCGGTCGACCCCGACCCGCTCACGCTCTACTGGACGGGCGGCCGGGCCAAGGGCCAATCGTCCGCGGGGGTCCGCCTCCGCCGCTCCCGCCTCGACGGCGACGGGACGAGCACCGTGGTGGACGGCCTGACCATGCCTCGCGACCTCGCCGTCGGCCCGACGGGCGACCATTTGTACTGGGTGGACGCCGAGGAGGCGAAGATCTACCGCGTCGCGGCGGACGGCAGCGGGAAGACCGCTCTTCTCGGCGACCGGTCGGGCCTCTGGGCGATCACAGTGGGGCCGGAATAAGGGCGATCCCGCGAATAAGCAAGCGGAAAAGAATAAGTTGAGCCTATACGCCAAAGCTAGGAGCGGGAAGCCTCCTTGCTTTGGCGTGGGCCTCGAACCGTTTGCGATGCCCCGCCAGCCGCAGATCGTGGCATTTGCGGTCGTTGCGCTTGCTCGATCATGGGCTTCGCCGTCTCATCGGTGCCAAGGCGGAAGCGGACTTCCACCTTGGCACCGATGTATAGGCTCAACTTATTCTTTTCCGCCTCCTTACAACGCCCTCCGCGACCCGGTGCTGTCGGTGCCTTTGGCCCGACGCCCGCTCCGTCTACGATGGGCTACCCAGGTTTGCCGTTTCTCAGGAGCGTGGCGGTGACAGATCTCGGCGATATCGAGCGAAAGGTGGCCGCGGGCGAGCGTCTCGACGCCAACGACGCGAGGACGCTGTTCGCGACCCGTGACGTCTGGACCCTCGCGAGGCTCGCGAACGACGTCCGCCGCGGTCTCCACGGCGACGTCGCGTACTACAACGTGAACCGCCACTTCAACTACTCCAACATCTGCGCCCTCAGCTGCGGCTTCTGCGACTTCTACCGCAAGAAGGATCAGGACGGGGCCTACACCTACGGCCTCGACGAGATCCGCGAGGAGACTCAAAAGGCGAGGGACAGCGGCGCCACGGAGATCCACATCGTCGGCGGCCTCCACCCCTGGCTCTCCTTCGACTACTACACGCACATGCTCCGGGCGATCCGGGAGACGGCACCGGAGCTTCACCTGAAGGCGTTCACGGCCGTGGAGATCGTCCACTTCGCCCGCATCTCCAAGCGGGGCCGCGACATCGAGGGAGTTCTTCAGGACCTGATGGACGCGGGCCTGGACTCCCTCCCCGGCGGCGGGGCGGAGGTCTTCGACGACCGCGTCCACGATCAGGCCTACAAGGGCAAGATCCGCTCCGACAAGTGGCTGGAGGTCCACCGGGCGGCCCACCGCCTCGGCCTCTGCTCCAACGCGACCCTCCTCTACGGCCACATCGAGTCTATCGACGACCGGATCGAGCACTTCCGCAAGCTCCGGGAGGCCCAGGACGAAGCGATCGCGGAGGGGCACGCCGGCCACTTCCAGACGGTCATCCCCCTTCCCTTCGTCCCCGGCCGCAGCGCGCTGAACCACCTTCCCGGGCCGACCGGCCTGGACGATCTGAAGATGCTCGCCATCTCCCGCCTCATGCTCGACAACTTTCCCCACGTGAAGGCGTTCTGGGTGATGCAGACCCTACCCCTCTCCCAGCTCGCCCTCCAATGCGGCGTCGACGACATCGACGGAACCGTCGTCTGGTACGACATCACGAAGGTCCGGGGCGACCGGAGCACCCACCAGGAGCTGACCATCGGGGAGCTTCGCCAGACCATCCTCGAGGCCGGCCTTCGCCCGGTCGAGCGGGACACCCTGTATCGAAAGGTCGAGCGGAACGGCCCGCGTTGGTGGCTCGCCGAGGAGCCAGCTCAGGCGACGCCCGGTGCCGCGACCTGAAACCCGGAGTCCCGCTGCGCGGCACCGAACGCCGTGAACCAAGTGAGCGAAGTCCCCTGGCTGTTTCCTGGTCTGTGGGAATCGAGGAGGCTCGTGAGCAATTTCGGCCGGTGGGCTCGGGACGAGCCGCGACCGTAAGGGAGCGGTTTTCCGAAAGCAGGACTGACCCCGACGCACGGGGACACGCGTTGAAAGGAGCCATCGGCGTCCGCGGAGGGGTTCGAGATGCTTACGAGTTACGCTCACAACGACGGGGACGAGTGGAGAACGTCGTTTGGAGCCCGCTGAGCCCGGCGGGCGGTGGAATGGCACCGGGCGGAGACGGAGCCGGGGACCGCCGCGTGGGTCCGGTCGACGGCCGGCACATATCATCTCCGAAGAATGGAGGCTCGCCCTGACCCCGGGATCGACGAACGTGAAGCAATGACCGCAGCCACGGCCGCGGACCTGAAGAGCTTGCCCGTGCTGGTCTCGGCCGCGTTGCCGCAGGACGCCGCGGCCGACGCG
>CAZQQP010000265.1:0-6158 GCA_964595475.1 uncultured Planctomycetaceae bacterium
CGCTTGCTCGATCATCGGCTTCGCCGTCTCATCGGTGCCAAGGCGGAAGCCGACATCCGCCTTGCACCGATGAATAGGCTCAACTTATTCTTTTCCGCCTACTTAATCCCCGGATCCGACGAGCACGTGGTCGCTCAGGCGACGCACCGCGGGCACGAAGCGTCGCTGTGGGGGAAGGTCCTGCCGGCGGCTCGGTCCGTGACCTCGGACCGATCTTGTCCGTGCAAGGCTCGTCGTGATACACATCCTCCTCCGGCTCCGATCGGTTCCCAACGAGCCGCGACCGTGAAAGAGCGGTGCTCCGCTGAAGAGAGGGTGCTGTCCCCTCCCTCACGGTCGGGGCTCGTCGAGAATCGGTGGGTGGCTGGGTCGCTGCCCGCTCCCGCGCGCCACCTGGAGACCTCGCACCGCGGGATGCCGGCATGGGCGAGAGGCTGATCGCCGATCCTCCTCCAGCGAGGCGCCCGTTCCAACCGCCCCCTCCGCGCCCTCCGGCCGACAGCGACTTGTGTATGACGACGAGCCGTGCAAGGAGAGAGCTCCCATGCAAGCACGCAAACGAGGCCGAACACTGCCGCTTGCGACCCTCGCCGGGCTCCTCGCCCTGGCCGGGTCCGCGCCGGCCGGCGATCAGGAGCCGGTCCGACTGATCTACGACACGGACATGGGCAACGATGTCGACGACGCCCTGGCGTTGGGCGTGATCCACGCCCTCCAGACCCGCGGCGAGTGCAAGTTGCTCGCCGTCACGGTCACCAAGGATCACGCGCTTTCCGCTCCCTTCGTCGACGCCGTGAACACCTTCTACGGCCGGCCGGACATCCCCGTCGGCGTGGTGCGCGACGGCCCCACAACCCACAAGGGCCGCTTCCTCGGCCTCGCCAAGGAGAAGGACGGCGGCGAGCTTCGTTACCCCCACGATCTCCGCAGCGGGAAGGACGCACCCGAAGCCACCACGGTGCTCCGGCGCGTGCTCGCCGGTCAGCCGGACCACTCGGTGGTGATGGTGCAGGTCGGTTTCTCGACGAACTACGCCCGGCTCCTGAAGTCCGAGCCCGACCGCCATTCCTCGCTGGACGGCCGCGCGCTCGTCGCCAAGAAGGTGGACCGGCTCTCCGTGATGGCCGGAGCTTTCGAGAGGATCCCGGGCAAGGGCCGGCACCGCGAGTATAACGTGATCAAGGACATCCCCGCCGCCCGAGCGCTCGCGGAGGACTGGCCGACAGCGATCGTCTACAGCGGCTACGAGGTGGGCTACTCGATCCGCTATCCCGCTGTGAGCATCGAGCGGGACTACGACTACGTCGAGCACCACCCGCTTCGGGAGGCGTATCAGCGCTACAAGCCCACGCCGCACGAGCGGCCGACATGGGACCTGACCAGCGTGCTCGAGGCGGTCCGTCCGGCCCGCGGCTACTTCGCTCTCTCGAAGCCCGGTCGCGTCACCATCGAGGACGACGGCTACACCCGCTTTGCGCCGAAGGAGGGCGGCCGGCACCGTTACCTCGTCGTCGACGAGAAGCAACGGGTGCGGATCCGAGAGGCGCTGGCACAGCTCGCGAGCCAGCTGCCGCTGCGCCGTCGCGAGAGGAACGGGGATGGCAGCCGTTGAACACGCCGGGCGACCACGAGGGCGGCGGACCGGACCTCGTCGTCATCGCACGCAGCCACCGGCCCGCAGGGGAATCGCCTCCCGCGATCCCAACGCGTGGCGAGGACCGGGCAGGAAGCCGGCGAACCGTGTCGCCGCGGCGCCGGTGGCGACGTGTCGTGACAGATTCAAAGGAGAGACGGGCCGGTCACCCCTGGAGCATCCTCAGGACGCCGAAGAGGATGAGGTAGATGGCGACGATGTAGTTGAGGAGGCGGGGGAAGACGAGGACGAGAATGCCGGTGGCGATGGAGAGGACCGGGATCGCTTCGATGTGAATGGTCATCGGTGGCCTTTGACGGGGATTTCGCTTCCTTACCTGTCTGCGTGCGGAGACGCGGAGGCCGACGCACAGACGGACGATCGCGGCTCGTTGCTCTTTTTGAGCGGTCCGGATGCGTCCGCCGTGCGACGACCGTCCTGAGTCCGCATCGGCGAGTCGCGCTCGCCGCCGCTACGGCGTGTAGAGGTCGTTGGGCATGACGAGGAGTGGCGTCTTGGACTTGCCGCCCTCGTAAAGGTCGTACTTCGGCTCGGCGTAGCGGTCGAAGAAGCGACGGAGCCGCTTCCGCAGCGCCTTCTGCTTGTCGCGGTGCTTGGGCTGGCCGTACAGGTTCACCTTCTCGTGCGGGTCCTTCCGAAGGTGATACAGCTCGTGCGGGCCGTCGGGATACCGGTGGATGTACTTCCACTTCGCGGTCCGGATGGTCCGGACGTTCTCCATCTCGTAATAGACGACGTTGTCCCAGCCTTTCATCCGCTCGCCGCGGAGGACGGGTGAGTAGTCGCGGCCCGGCGACGGCGGGTCGTCCGGCATCTCGTCGGCCATGCCGAGGTAGCCGAGCAGCGTGGGGAGGAGGTCGTAGTTGGAGACCATGGGGTCGACTCGCTCTCCGGCGGGGATCTTCCCCGGATGGCGGAAGATGAGCGGCACACGCATCATCCCGTCGAAGGAGCTCAGCGGACGGGTGTGGTCGCCCATGCCCCAGATGCCGTGCTGACCGCCGAGCCAGCCCTGATCGGCGCAGAAGACGACCAGCGTCTCCTTCTCGAGGCCGAGCCGCTTCAGCGTGGAGAGGATGGTCCCCACGCCCTTGTCCACGCCGCTGAGCTCCGCGGCGTAGCGGCGCATCGCCTTGCGGTTGTTGAGGTAGTTCTTGTTGTTGTGGAGCCACGGGTGCATCCGGGCGCGAGGGAAGGAGGGGAAGCGGGCGTTTTTGTAGTCGTCCGCGAACGCGTTCCTCGCGGGCTCGAGGAGGTGGGGGCTCAACCCGTACGGCCCGTTGTACGGCAGGTACAGGAAGAACGGCTCGTCCTGGTGCTCCTCGATGAAGTCGACCCCGTGGCGGGTCCAGTAGTCCGTGAGATACTGCTCCACGCGACGCCGCTCGCCGTCCTCGACCACGCGGGCGTTGTAGAAGCGCCGCGTCGACCCGGACCACTTGACGTGCCAGGTGGTGAAGCCCCCGTGGGGGTTACGCGTGTCGCCGAGGTGCCACTTGCCGCTGATCCCGCAGGCGTACCCCGCGTCCGCGAGGATCTCGGAGAGCGAGCGGAACTCCTCGATGGTGTTGTACGCCTCGTCGCCGTGCATGGCGTTGCCGCCGAGGAAGCGGTGGACGCCGTGCTGCGAGGGCATCAGGCCGGTGAGGTAGGTCGCCCGCGTCGGCGAGCACACCGCGTTGGAGCTGAAGGCGCGGGTGAACAGCGTGCCCTCTTCCGCGAGGCGGTCGATGTTCGGCGTCTTGATATCGGAATTGCCGTAGCAGCCCAGCGTCCAGGCGCCGTGGTTGTCCGTCATGATGAGGACGATGTTGGGCTTCTCCGCGACGGCGACGGAGGGCAGGACAAGCGCGGCGAGGAGGAGAAGGCGTCGCATGGGGAGGCTCCTTCGCTGGCCGACCTCGTGTTCTTGAGGGCGTGCCGCCGGCGGGGGCCGTGACGGCTGACCGCGAATCTTCCCGACGCGGTCCGGACCGACCGAAAGTCAGAAGCGGCTCAGCTCCTCGAGCACGGCGTCCGCGGTCCGAATTCTCGCGAACTTCCTTTGCCAGATCCGCAAGCAGGCGTCGTGGAGGTCGCCCTCCGGCGCCGCCATGGCGTCGCGGACCGCCGTCACCCGATAGTTCCGGTGCGCCGCGGCGAGGATCGTCGCGTTCACGCAGACGTCCGTGGTCACGCCCGTCACGACCAGGCACTCCACGCCGTGGCTCCGCAGCGCGAGGTCCAGCGGCGTGCCGTAGAACTTGTCGTAGGTGTGGCCGTCCACCACGAGCTCCTCCCCCGTCGGTGCCAGCTCCGGCGTGATCGCCGCGGAGTTCGGCCCGTCCTCCCCGTCCGCGTCGATCAGACAGTTGCTCGACGGCCGGCCGAGGCCCGTCGGCTGACCCGCCTCCTTGGGCAGATGCTCCACGCCGAAGGGGTCGCCCCGCAGACACGGGACGGCCCGCGTGTAGATGAAGCGGGTGAAGATCACGGGCGCACCCTTCTCCCGGCACCGCTCGACGAGGTGGCGGACGGTGGGGAGTGCCTCCCGTCCGCCGGGCACCTCCAGCGCCGCGCCGGGCTCGAGAAAGCCCCGCTGCATGTCCACCACAAGCAACGCCGTCCGCCCTCGCACGCAGGCGTGGAGGGCGTCGATCCGATCCTGGACGGACTGGGCCTCTTCCGTCATGGCGGCTTCCGTGGGCCTAAATGGACGGAAAAGAATAATTTGAGCCTCTACGCCTAAGCAAGGAGCCTGCTTGCCGTCCCGGCGGCACAGGTAGGGGCATCTCCTTGCTTTGGCGTGGGCTTCGACCCCTTTCCGATCACGCGCCGGGTCCGGATCCCGTGATTCCTATCTGCGTCTGCCTGTTCGTGCCCGCGGACATGTGCGGACACGCACAGGCCGATGCGGACGTCGCCCTCGTGCGAGCCCCGTCTCATCGGTGCCAAGGCGGAAGCAGCCTCCGCCTTGGCACCGATGAATAGGCTCAACTTATTCTTTTCCGCCTGCTTACAAGCACGCTCGCATGGTAAAATCCGCATGGACCGGCCACAACGCGTCGACCCGCTCACACCGTCCCCATGAGCACTCGTCCTCTCGTCCTCGGCACCGCCGGCCACGTCGACCACGGGAAGACCACGCTGATCCGGACGCTGACCGGCGTGGACACGGATCGCCTCGACGAGGAGAAGGTCCGCGGCCTCACCGTGGACCTCGGGTTCGCCCACGCGGCGGTGGCCTCCGCGGAGGTGGAGATCGTGGACGTGCCCGGCCACGAGCGGTTCATCAAGAACATGGTCGCCGGCGCCGCGGGGCTGGACGCCCTGCTCCTCGTGGTCGCCGCGGACGACTCGGTGATGCCCCAGACCCGCGAGCATCTCGCCATCGCCCGGATGCTGAAGATCCCCCGCGGCGTCGTGGCGATCACCAAGTGCGACGGCGTGGACGAGGAATGGCTCCAGCTCGTGGAGGACGACGTCCGCCAGCTCGTCGCGGGCACCTTCCTCGAGGACGCGCCGACGGTCCGCACCGCCGTGCCGCCCGACGGCTCGCCCAGCGGCGTCGACGCGCTGCGTGACGCGATCGGCGAGGTCCTCGACCGCGCCGGCCCGCTGGCGAGGCGCCAGCCGTTCCGCCTGCCCGTGGATCGCGCTTTCAGCATCCGTGGGGCGGGCACGGTGGTGACGGGCACGGTCTGGTCGGGCGGCGTCGCCCGCGGCGACGAGGTGGAGTGGCTTCCGACGGGCGATCGCCTCCGCGTTCGCGGCGTCCACGTCCACGGCCACCCCGCGGAGCGGGCGGGCCAGGGGGCCCGGGCAGGGGTCAACCTCCTCGGCGTCCACCACCGCTCCATCCGCCGCGGCCACGAGCTCGCCACGCCCGGCTATCTCCGTCCGTCGCGTCTGCTCACCACGCGGCTGACCCTCCTGCCGGACAGCCCCTGGGTCCTGAAACACCGTGCCCGCCACCGGGTGTCCCTCGGCACGGAAGAGGTGCTCGCCGCCGTCTGGCTCCTCGAGGGCAACACCCTCGAGCCGGGGCAGACCGCCCTCGCCCAGCTCCACTGCGACACGCCCGTGGTCGCCGCCGCGGGACAGCCCTTCGTCCTCCGCTGGCAGTCGCCGCTGGTCACGGTCGGCGGCGGTGAGGTGCTCCAGCCGCTCGCCTGGCCCCTTCGCCGCCGCCTCCGCCGGGACCCGGACCTCCTCGACCGCCTCGCGTCGCTCCGGGCGGAGGCCCCGACGACGCGGGCGTCGGCCGCCATCACCTTCCAGGGCACCCGCCCGTGGACGGACCTCGACCTCGCCCGTGACGCGGACGTCGACCCCGCCGACGTCGATACGCTCCTCCGCACACTGGAGGCCTCCGGCGACGTCGTCACGTCAGCCGGCGTCCGCCTCCACCGCGACGTCGCCGACGCCCTCGAGCGACGCATCCACCGGGCCCTCGAGCGGCTCCACGCGGAGGCCCCGCTCCAGCCCGCGGTCCCCCGCCAACGCCTGATCGAGCGTCTCCGCC
>CAZQQP010000266.1:0-6106 GCA_964595475.1 uncultured Planctomycetaceae bacterium
GGTGTAGATCCGCCCGCGGTGGAAACCGACGAGGAGCTTGCCCTCCGGCGTGAACGCCAGCGCACCGACCTCGGGCACCGTGTCCTTCGGCGTCGGAATCGGCTCCAGGCGGTAGGGCCTCTCGGCCGCGGCAAGCGGGCCCACGAGCGTGGCGAGACCCACGATCGCGAGCATGGCGACGGGACGGAGCGTCATCAGTCAGCCTTCCAACAGCGCAGTGGCGTTCTCGTGGAGGACGGCCGCGGACTGGGCGGGGGCGAGCTCCGCGGCCCGCATCTTCAGAAGGGCGGAGTCGATGTAGAACAGCGGTGCGTGGCTGCCGAAGAGGACCGCTTCCTTCCCCACCCGCTCGACAAGCTTCTCCACCGCCGCGACCCCTTCGAGCATACCGATGTCGAAGACCACGCCCGCGTCCGCGAGCTCCTTCACGCCGCCGGTGCTCCGCAGCGCGTTGATCGCCATCACCTTCAGGTCGGGGATCTTCCTCTTGAGCTCCGCGAGCGGGCCGAGGTCCGTCGGCGGCACCTTCATCAGCGGATGGTGGACGCGCTCGTCCTGCATCTTCTCCGCCACCTGAACGACGAGCCCACGCTCCGCGGCCGCCCGGGAGAGCTTTTCCGCCGCGGACCCGTCCAACGCGAAGCCCTGGTAGTTCGGGTAGAGGCGGATGCCCGCCATCCCGTGGTCCTCGTGGACGCGGCGGAGGTCCTCCTCCCAGTCCGGCAGGGCGGGGTTGACCGTGCCGAACGGGACAAGCAGGTCCTCGTGCTCTCCGCACCACGCCGCGAGCCGCTCGTTCACGCCGGCGATGTCCTCGTGGAGCATGCCCTCGATGTTCGCCGCCCACGCCTGCGTGATGTCGTGGCCCTGGAGCAGCTCCACGAGCTGCTCCGGCTCGTCGCCGTGGACGCGGCGGAAGGGCCAGTGGGACAGGTGCACGTTCGTATCGACGATCATGGCGTTTCTCCCGCCCGCAGACGGTGACGGACGCCATCAGTTTGAGCAATCCCGCCGTCCCGTCAATGGCGACCGCGACGGGTTCGCCCTTGGCGGAAGGGGGGCTTTCTGCTATGAACACATGCCGTTCGAGAACCCTCTGCTTCGAGAAGGAGACCCGCCATGGAGCTTGGGCGCGCCATCCGCACGGGGCTCGTCGCGGCCGTCGTCGCCACGGCCGCGACCCCCGCCGTCGCCGGAAGCGGAGAAGACGCCAGCCGCAAGGCGAAGAAGGTGATCCAGCGGGCGTGGAAGCTGGTCCACGACGCCCGGACGCTCCGGGTCACCGTCGACTCGGCGACGATCATCAGCACGGGGAGCTTCGAGAACGAGATGCACACCGTGCACGAGGTCGCCGTGGAGCGGCCTAAC
Organism: uncultured Planctomycetaceae bacterium; assembly: GCA_964595475.1. GTDB lineage: Bacteria > Planctomycetota > Phycisphaerae > Phycisphaerales > Zrk34 > CAZQQP01. The sequence goes on from CAZQQP010000266.1 coordinate 1,369, forward strand.
AAGGTGGCCGCCATCCGCCAGCGGGGCCGCACCGGCGGCAGCTTCGCCAGCGACGGCGAGGATCTGATCATCCACATGCCCATCCTGAACAGCTACACCGTGCGCGAAGCGCCCGAGAGCCTGGGCGAGCTGAACCAGGTGGGTCTCAGCTTCACCGGTCCCGGCGCCGGCATGGGTGTCAAGCTGCTCCTCGCGGCGATGGCCGACTCGGAGCCCACGAGCCTTCTCGAGCGGACGGACGAGGTCGCGTACATCGGCGTCGAGAAGGTGGATGGACGAAAGGCCCACCACCTTCGCATCGTCCTCCGACGCTCCGGCGGCTCCAAAGAGAAGAAGCGCACGTTTCCGGTCCACGCGTGGGTGGCCAAGGGGAAGCGGCCCCTCCTTCTCAAGCTCGCGCCGGACATGGAAAAGATGATGCAGGCGATGGGCTCGAAGGTGCCCAAGGCGACCACGGACATGAAGACGGAGCTGGTCATCCGCTTCAAGGACTGGGCGGTCGATAAGGAGCTGCCTCCCGAGCGCTTCGCCTTCACCCCGCCTGACGGGGCGGAGCAGGTCGGCTCGCTCGTCGAGGCCGCCCAGTCCAAGAGCGACGGGGAGGGCAACAAGAGCGGCTCGGAGAAGAGCGAGCTCGAAGGGAAGCCGGCGCCGGACTTCGAGCTGCCGTTGCTCGGCGGGGAACAGGTGAAGCTCTCCGAGCACAAGGGCAAGCACGTCGTCATTCTGGACTTCTGGGCGACCTGGTGCGGGCCGTGCCGGAAGGCCATGCCGATCCTCGCGAAGGTCGCGCGTGCTTACCGCGACAAGGGAGTGCGTCTCTACGCGGTCAACGAACAAGAGAAGCCGCAGGCGATCCGCGGGTTTCTGAAGGAGGAAGACCTGGACCCCACGGTGGCGCTGGACCGGTCCGGAAAAGTCGCGAAGAAGTACAAGGTGGAGGGCATTCCGACCACCGTCATCATCGATCGAAAGGGGATCGTCCGGGACGTCCACGTCGGGTACGACAAGAACCTCCGGGAGCAACTGACGAGGACCCTCGACTCCCTCGTCGGCAAGGCCGGCGCTTCGGCGAAGGAAGGAGGCGGAAAAGAATAAGGTCAGCCTATACGCCATCCCAACTCCTCAGCCCCGACGACGCCGGGCCAAGGCGGTCGTCACTCAGACGCCGGTCGATCAGTCGGGGGTGCGGACCGTGTGGTATCGGTCGACGGCGGGACGGGTGAGGGTCCGCCGCCGGCCGTCCGGCCAGGTGATCTTGATCGCCTCCACCTCGCTGAGCTCGCCGAGGCCGAAGTGGACCGTGAACGGGTGCTGGGACTTGTACGAGTCGCCGGTGACCAGCCGCCGGACCCGCTCGCCCTTCGCATCGCGGAGGGTGACCTTCGTTCCCACCGGTGAGATGCCTGAAGCACTCCGGCGGAGGTCGAGGCCGATCCAGTGGTGGTCCGTGCCCGCCCGTCCCGCGTTCCGGAGGAGGTGGAGCGTCCCTCCCTCGGAGACGGAGCCCACGATCAGGTCCTGATAGCCGTCGCGATCGAGGTCGGCCGAGACGACGTTGCGGGCGTCGAAGTCCCGGCCGAGGCCGACCACGTAGCCGAGGCGGCGGAAGCCTTCTCCGTTCTGGTTGACGAACAGACGGTTGGGAATCCTTCCGCTGTAAGAGAGCTTCCCATTGCCGACCCGTTTCAAGACGCGTGCCGTCGTCGTGTGCGCCGTGAGGTGTTTTCGGTAGATATCCCGACACCAGAAGCGAGCGTTATAGTCGGCCGTCGTCTCGCCGGTGATATTGCCGGTCGCGACGAAGATATCTGCCGCCCGGTCGTTGTCGAAGTCGAGCGTGGTGGAGCCCCACGACCAGTTGGACCGGGCCACTTGGTCCGCAAACGGCGGCTGCACGAAGCGGTCGCCCTTGCGGAGGTAGAGGCGGTTGCCGTAGGTCATCGCCATCCGCATCGCCGTGTGCGGTGCGTCCGTTCCCCACCTGCCGACGCCCATCCGCTCAAGACGACGCACTGTCGGAAGGCTCATCCCCACGGTGTACAGGTCGAGACGGCCGTCGCGGTTGTAGTCGCCGAAGGTGTGGGACATGCCGAATAGATGGCGGTTGTCCAGCCAGGCGTCGGTGACGTCCGTGAAGCGGCCGTCCCCGTCGTTGCGGAAGATGTCCACGCCCGCGAAGTCGCTGACTTGGACGAGGTCCGCGTCGTGGTCGCCGTCGAGGTCGAGGAGGGAGGCGCTCAGCGTGCGACGGCGAGCCTTGGCCCCGAAGCCGGCGCGGTCCGTCACGTCCGTGAAGTGCCCGCCCCCGCGGTTCTGTAGGAGGTAGTTGGGATGGCCGTCGGTCGCGTCGAAGTAGCGGTGGGGCCACTTTCCTTGGTCGCCTGCCCCCGCCCAATAAACCAGGCGCCACTGGCCGATGAACAGGTCCAGGGCGCCGTCTCCGTTGACGTCGCCAGCGGTGAGCGCCCACGGCTTGCCGACGAGCGGACCCGTGGCCCGGATGATCCGTGGCAGGCCGAACCCGCCCTCGCCGTCGCCGGGGTAGAGCCGGGGACGGTGACCCGAGTCCGTACCGACGGCGTCGGGTGTTCCGTCGCCCGTGAAGTCGGCCACCACCAAGGCGCTGAAGTCGACGGGCCAGCCGGGGAACAGCCGCTCCGCCGTGAAGCGGTGGCCGCCTTCGTTCCTCAGGAGAAGGTTCTTGCCCCCGAGGAGCAGGGAGGGATAACCGTCGTGGTCGAGGTCGTGGACCGCCAGGCCGCCCACGGGTGTGTTCTTCTTGAGGTCGACCGCCTTCTGCTCCGTGAACAGCGGCGGGCCGTCCCGCCGGGCGATCCGGACCCGTGAGGCGACGACGGACCGCGGCGTGGCGGACGACCGCTCCCAGCGGACGGTGAGCAGGCCGCTGATGCGGAGCCGCGTTTGCGGCCTCTCGTCGCCGCCGTCACGGCGGACGTGGACCTCGAAGCTCACCTCGGACCGGGGCGGATGTCCGCCGTGGGCGGGGCGGAAGTTTTCATGGTGCCAGTCGGTGTGGACGATGCGGTAGCCGGCGTCGCGATAGCGGGCGAGGCGGCCCTTCCACGCCTCGGGCCCGAGGACCGGCCCATCGCCTTGCAGGGTGAAAGTGGTGATCCCCAGCGGCGTTTCCCGCCGGTCCACGGGCTTGCCGAGCCGCAGCCGCTGAAGGGAGACGTCGCTCAGCACGCCGAGCTTGTCGTCCGCGGCGATCAGGCGGTCCCATAGTGGGACGAAGAAGCCCTGCCAGTACCGCTGGGCCTTCAGCTCGGGACCCCACACCTCCGCGTCGAGGTCGCGGAGCCAGAAAGGGAGGTCCGAGTCCTCTTGGTTGGAGCGCCAAGGACGCCAGACCGCCGCGCTCGACAGCGCGACCGTGAGCAGGGTCAGCCAGAGGATAATCCGCGCACTTCTCACCGGCGAACTCCCGGACCGGCGTCGAAGGACTTGGCTTTTCCGGTGCCGTGCTTCCGAAATGAGCGATGCTACGCACGGTGGGCCGTCTCCGTCCCGGCTCGGACGCGCTTTCGACTGCGAGCGTCAGGGGGCACCGTTTCGGAGCCCTTGTCCTGCGACCGGGTTTCCGTCATCCTGGTTCACTCCCGCAGGGCCGGGGCCTAGCATAGAGGCCATTTCGCTCCGAGCGGATCGGCTTCTCTGTGGGGCACGCGTGCGTGGCCCGTGAAAGAGGAACGGTCACGGCAGCAGTTCGCCCTCGGGCATGGTCAGGGAGCAACGGTTGCCTTTTGAAAAGGACGCCTTATGAGTTTGCGTGACTGGATCAACTCGAATCCGACGGTGGTGACGAGCGGGGCGGTCGTGATCCTGGTTGCGGCGTTGGCCTGGATCATCACCGCAGGCATCGGTGGCTCCGGAGGCTCGAGTGCCAGCGGAGCGCAAGCCTATTTCCTCGACCTGAAGACGGGCGAGCTCTTCAAGGACTCGGATAGCAAACTTGCGCCCATCGAGAGCCCGAACGGGAACCAAGCGGTTCGCGCCGTCGTCTTCAGCTGCGGAAGCTGCGACGACAAGGAGAAGCGCTTCATCGGCTACTACCAAAAGTTGCCTCCCGAGATGCAGAAGATGCGTCCGAAGGACGGCACCTCCGGCGGCGGCGCGCCGCCGGTGAACGCCTTGGCGGTGGCCTCCGCGAAGAGCGACGGAAGCTTCCACCGGCCGCCGCTGAGCGACGCGCAGCTTCAGAGGCTCAAGAAGGAGCAGAACTGGCACCAGCAGACCACCCGGCGCCGTGGCGGCGGCGGGGCGACGTTCCAGAAGATCAAGCGGGCGCCCCGCAGCGCGAGCGTGTGCTCCGGCGGGAAGAGCCCCACTGTCTGTAACCCCTGAGCCGGGCCGGTCACGGCCCGGCACGGATTCGGCCGCGGCCGTCAGCCTATGGCCTTCTGGGCTGAGAAGGTCCCGCGAGGAAGACGCCTTCGGTTCCCCATCGTGACGCCGGAAAGGGGACCGGTGCCACGCAACGCCGTGAACTGACTCCCTGGCGCGTCTCGCCGTGTAGGGTTCGGTGACCATGGCTCGATGGGCATGTGCTGCAGCTCGAGACGAGCTCACCACGGGCAAGCCCGCGGACGGGCACCGGTGGCATCCCGGTGGGGCTTGCCCGTGCCACCCAACGCCGTGAACTAAGTCATGGCTGCCGCGAGCGCCCTCTCCCGTTGTGTGGCTTTTCGCATGCGGGGTTTGCCGGGTGCCGGCT
>CAZQQP010000267.1:0-6104 GCA_964595475.1 uncultured Planctomycetaceae bacterium
CCCGCTCCTCGCTTTGGCGTATAGGCTCAACTTATTCTTTTCCGCCTCCTTAACAGACAGGAGATCCCCCGAAGCAAGGGACGGGCGACGGAGGAACGGGCGTGCATTTCCACGGTGCGGACGACGCCAGTCCGCTCGCCGAGGCGCTCGAACGGCCATGTTTCGTTGAAGCGCTCGCGAGGCGGGACAGAGGCGGAGAGAGCTCGTGGAGATCGAGTTGGACCCGGCGAGGCGGGTCCCATTGCACGATCGCTTCGATGTGACGGGAACCGTCGGTGTTGCGCACCCGGATCCTGGAACCGACGATGGTGGAGGTCCGTAACTTGAGTTCCGCCGTCGCGATCCCCGGCAGGACGCCATAGCCGTCGAAGTCACCCCAGCGGTCCAGATCGAGAATCCGCTCGGCGATCGCCTCCGGCGCCGTGTCCACGGTTTCTTCGCAGGTGAAGCGGATCGGCTTCATCCGATCCTCCGCTGCCCGCATTCTCCATTCGCCTCGGGGCGTCGGCCGGTTATACTTCGCCACCGAACAGCTCTCCCCGATCGCCTCGTCGGCCTTCCGACCCCCGATCCTCCGGAGCTCAGTAGCGGCGCATCGACCGGTTGTCCTTCGGCACCCGCCGATCCGTTTCGGTGTGCACCCTGGAAGGACCACTGTCTATGCAGTTTGCTGATTCCCGGCTCGCCGAATCGATCCTCCGTGCGCTCGCCGCGGAGGGCTACAACGCCGCCACCCCGATCCAAAAGAGGACGATCCCGCACGTTCTCGACGGGCGGGACGTCCACGGAAGCGCCCAGACCGGCACCGGCAAGACCGCCGCGTTCGCCCTGCCCGTCCTCCATCGTCTCGCCGAGAAGCCGGCCGCCCAGAGCCGGGGAAGACGACCCCGATGTCTCGTCTTGTGCCCGACCCGCGAGCTCGCCCGCCAGATCGCCGACAGCTTCACGACTTACGGCAAGCACCTGTCGATTCGGGGTACGGCCGTCTTCGGCGGCGTCAGGCAGGAGCCCCAGGTGAAGGCCCTGCGAAACGGCATGGACGTCCTCGTCGCAACGCCCGGCCGGCTCCAGGACCTGATGGCCCAGGGCCACGTCGACCTCGGCGGCGTGGAGACGCTCGTCCTCGACGAGGCGGACCGCATGCTCGACATGGGCTTCATCGACGACATCCGGCGGATCGTCGAGCACCTGCCGGCCCGTCGCCAGACGTTGCTGTTCTCCGTCACGATTCCACCCGCGATCCGTCGTCTCGCCGACACGCTGCTCGCCGATCCCGTCACCGTCGAGGTGGCCCCCGAGACGCCGACGCTCGAGACCATCGACCAGTCGCTCTATTACGTCCAGAAGAGAAACAAGCCGGCCCTCCTCGCCCACATGCTCGACGGCCCGGCCGTCCGCCGAGCGCTCGTGTTCACCCGGACGAAGAACGGGGCCGATCGAGTGGTGAAGGACCTTCGCGGCCGCGGGCAGCCCGCCGACGCGATCCACGGCAACAAGACCCAGAATGCCCGGGAACGCGCCTTGAAGGGCTTCCGCAGCGGTCGCACCCGCGTCCTCGTCGCCACGGACATCGCGGCACGCGGCATCGACGTCGACGGCATCAGCCACGTCATCAACTACGACCTCACACACGAGCCGGAGACCTACGTCCACCGCATCGGCCGGACGGCCCGCGCGGGTGCCTCCGGAGCGGCCGTCTCGTTCTGCGAGCACGACGAGCAGACGAATCTCCACGCGATCCAGCGTCTTCTCGGCACGCGCATCGCCGTCCGAACCGACTGCCCGGCCTACGCCGAGCCGGAGCCGCGCGGCCCGCGGCCGTCCTCCGGCGGCAAGGATCCTCGACGGGGCGGCCCGACTCGTGGGGCGGGCAACCGCGGTCGCGACGGCCGCCGCAACCGTCGCCCGACGGCGGGCGGCAGTAAGCCGACCGGACGTCACGCCGGCGGTCGGTCTCGCCAGCAGCCGCGGCGGGGGACCGGCCGTCGATCCGCTCGTTCGTAGACAGGACCCCCGCTTTGACCCATGGCGGAAATGACCCATGCGGACGGGCCGAGGCCCCACCCCAGGTGAGATCTCGCGGCTTCCGCCTCGGGTCGCTGTTGCTCGGTCATTGGTCATTCGGGACGTCGTTCCACTCGCGACTGTCTGCGACGCGGGGTGTGTACGACGATCGAGCTGCGGACGCCGCGCCCCGCGTGGCGAGCAACTGAACCAGCCCGTGATCGGCATGCTCGCGGCCCTCATGCGGGCGAAAGAGCAGGGCGTCCCGCCAATGTGAGGGAGGTGCTCGATGCACGGGGCGCGAAGAACTTCCACGTCTCGGACGCACTGGGGCAATCGACTTTCCGCCGGGCACGGGGGTGACGGGCCAGACCGGTCGTTCCTTTTCGACGCCGTTCCACGCCGCCGAGCCGATCCGGCCCGTCGTCCAACGCGGCTCCGCCCGTCTGCATATCCTCCATCATGACAGCGAAAAGGAGGCTTGGGATGCTTCGATCCACCGCGTCGGTCGTCGTGGCCCTTCTCGCGATAGGAATCGTCACGTCCATGGCGACCGCGGAGCCGTCCGGCATCGATGCCGCGGCGCTGCGGCAGCGTGGCGACGTCTCGTACGATCGGGTCCCGAGGAAGGTGCTCGCGTTCTACTACCCGTGGTACGGCACGCCCGGCGGCGCGGGGCCGGCGACGGGCTATCGCCACTGGGGCGACGCGGACCGCTCCGCCCGGACCGTCGAGCGGAGCACGCACTACCCGACCCTCGGCCGCTACGACTCCTTCGAGCCGAAGGTCCTCACCAAGCACACGAAGTGGGCGGCGGACGCCGGCGTCGACGGGTTCGTGGTGAGCTGGTGGGGCCACGGCGACTACTCGGACCGGGCCCTCGGGCCCATCCTCGACGCCTGTGAGGCGAGGGGGCTGGACGCGACGGTCTACTACGAGCGGGTCCCCGACCCCAAGACCGCCGCGTCCGCGGCGACGGACATCCTGAAGCTCCTCCGCGCCCACGCGGACCATCCGGCATGGCTGACGGTCGACGGGAAACCTGTGATCTTTGTCTACGGCCGCGCCGTGGGTCAGCTCGGCCTCGACGGTTGGCTCCGCGCCATCGATCGGGTCAACGAGAAGCTCTCCCGCGACGTCGCGTTCATCGGCGATCGCCTCTCCCGCCCCGCGGCGCGGATCTTCGACGGCATCCACACCTACAACCCGGCGAGCACGATCGCGAGCGCCGACGACGTCGGCCGCTGGGCGGGCCGGACCTACCCGGAGTGGGTGGGGATGGCGGAGCGGACCGATCGGATCAGCACCGTCACAGTGGTTCCCGGCTACGACGACACGAAGATCCGGACGCCCGGCCTCGCCGTCGGCCGCCGCGACGGCGCCTTGTACGCGGAGCAGTGGAAACAGGTCCTCACGGCCGACCCGGACTGGGTCCTCGTGACGTCGTTCAACGAGTGGCACGAGGGCAGCGAGATCGAGCCGTCCGCGGAGCACGGCGAGAAGTATCTCAAGGCGACGGCGAAGTGGGCGGGCCGCTTCAAGGCCCAGCCACGCACCACCGTCGATAGGCCCGGCCCGGCGGTCGACGCGGAGAAGCTCGCCCGTCTCCGGAAGACGCTCCGCGATCGGGTGGCGATCCTCCCGAACGCCTCGTCGACGGCGCTCTGGTGGCTCGTCGCGGACGTCGGCCTCGAGCCGGCCCAGCCGTCGTGGGAGGAGGTCGCCGACGGGATCACGCCGCGACAGCGGCCGATCGTGGTGTACGCCGGCGGCGAGGACTACCGACGCACCGTCTCGACCGAGGGCGACGTCGACGCGGCGATCAAGGAGTATCTCCGCGGCGGCGGCCTGCTGATGGCTCTTCCGGCCGGCCCGATGCCCTTCCACTACGACGAGGAAGGGACCGCGGTCGGCAACGCGCGGGCGCTGGGCCTGCCGCTCCGCGTGGGCGACGGCGACGGCGTCGGCGGGTGGGAGGAGCCGCCCGCAGTGGATCTTCGCTTCGAGAAGCGCTCCGACGCCCTCGCTCACCTTCCGAAGAGCTGGCCTTATCCGCGGAACACGCATCCCCGGTGGCGGCCGTTCGCCGCAAAAGCGATCGCCTCGCAGGCGGACGTCACCCGCCTGATCGACCTCACCGACGGAAAGGGCCGGCACTACGGCGCGGCGGCCGCGTACGCCGCGTATCAGAGCGGACCGCTCGCGGACGGGCGTGTGCTCTACGCGTGGTTCGGCCTCCTCGACGGACAACGGGCCGCGCCGCTGCTCTACGACCTCTTCCGGTTCGCGGCGGAGAAGCGAGAATGAAGCTCGGACGTGAAACAGGGGAACAACTTCAAGGAGGCCAACGGCGAGTTCTTCGAGGCGTTGGCGCGCGACCGGATCGAGATCCGAAGCCCTTCGCGTGACAAGCCGCTCAAGGTGCAGCAAGGCCGCTTCGAGATCACGGTCGTGCCCGTCGATTACGAGCTGAGGCGCCTCGTGGATCAGAGGAACAAGAAAGCTCACGCGAACGACACCGTCCTGGTCCTCGCGTGCCATCGCTCTTACACGGGGACGAGGTGCTCGGCAAGAAGCTGATCGACCGCCTGAACAGCCACGAGTCGAGCTTCACGTATAACGATCCGACCGTGGAGAAAAGCGTCGTCCGCGGCGACGAGAAGCCGAGCATCAAGAACGCGAGCCTTTCCATCGAGGAGATCGCCCGCGCCGCGATCGCCACCTCGCCGGCGACTCTTCAGCGAGAGACGTCCTCGCGAAGCCCGCGTCGCAGGTAAGGAGGCGGAAAAGAATAAGTTGAGCCTATACGCCGAACCGAGGAGCGGGAAGCCTCCTTGCTTTGGCGCGGCCCTCGTCACCGGGCCACCCCTTCCTGCGGAGGACGCTCGACCCACAACCGCCATGCCACCACCCCGAAGACGACGAGCGTCAGCGCCATATGCCCGCCGAGCCATCGGACCTCGTTGCTCGCTAGGCCGACGGCCGACAAGCCGGCGCCGATCAGAACGCCTCGCGGGTCACGCGCCGCGAGATACACTACGGCGGGGGTAAGGAGGAAAAAGTAGTGCGTCCACACGATCGGCGTCAGTAGCAGGGACCCGGCGCTGGCCAGCCCCCACCACCCGAGCCATCCTTCGCCCGCCCCGCGCCACCGCAGGGCACAGGCGAGCGCCCCACTCGCAGCCATGGCAACCAACGCGTAGTACACCGCGACGACCGCCGGACGTCCCCACGCCGCCAGCTGGACGCTCGCCTCCGACTCGTGCGGCACGGCCGAAAGGGTCCGACCCAGCACCACCGCCGCGGCCTGGTTGTTGTATCGGATCGATTCGCCCGTTCGCAGCAGCGCCCACGGCATCTGCTCCGTCGTCACCGTCGCCACCCACTCGGAGGTGACCGTCGCCGCGTTCGTCGGCCCCAGCCACCCGACCATCAGCGTCGCGACCACCGCCGCAGCGGCCGCGGCTCCGGCCACCGCCCGGCCGCCGCGCCGCAGGATGAGCGGGACACCGAGGGCCACAGCCGGGAGAACCTTCAGCAGGGCGGCCATCCCAATCACCGCCCCGCCCCACATGGCCCGCTCGTTCCGGCACAACGTCAGGCCCGCGGTCGTCAGCCACAGCAGCAGCGGCGCGTTCTGACCGAGCACCAGGTTGTCCACCAGGAACGGTGTCATAGCCACCGCCGCGACCCACTGGGCGCCGGGCGGCGGACCGCCGAGCCGCGAGAGAAGCCGTGGCAGGTCCATCGCCGCCGCCGCGTTGACGCCGATCCAGACCACCGCGGCGACCGAGACCGGCAGCCACGTCAGCGGCTGCAGGGCGAGCATGTACGGCGGCGGATACCGCCGGACGGCCTCATTGATTCGCCCGTCCGCAAACGCGATCGCCCCCTGGTAAAAGCCGGGAAAGTCGCTGCTGCCCCAGCACGCCCGCCAGACGCCGACGACGGCTGCCACCCCCACGACAGCCGCGCCCGCAAGGGCCAGCGTCCGGATCCGGACAGGGGGTGTCCCGGGCGCTTCCGACATGGCGTGATCGGACGCAATAAGTAGGCGGAAAAGAATAAGTTGAGCCTATTCATCGGTGCCAAGGCGGAAG
>CAZQQP010000268.1:0-5504 GCA_964595475.1 uncultured Planctomycetaceae bacterium
GGTGATAGAGCAGCGCGTAGTAGGGCGCGCTCGCGGCGCCGACGAGGACCTGGAGGCCGACCCACCGCGGGAGCGAGAGGTCGGCGACCCGTCGCGGGACCCCCTCCCCCCTGCGGAGTCCGGCGAGGACGGCGCCGGCGAAGTAGACGTTCTGCCCGAGGACCACCAGCGGGCCGAAGGCGTGAGTGTGTGCGAGCGCGACCGTCGCCAGCACGTAGCCGCCCGCCGTCCGCCACCGGCGGTCGCCGTCGCCCATCCGGACCACGAGATACGTCGAGGCCAGCGCCAGCAGGGTCGCCAGCGCGTACATCCGCGCTTCACGGCCGTACCAGACGTAGAAGGGCGAGAGCGCGAACAGCCCCACGGCGACGAGACCGACCCGCCGGTCATAGAGTCGTCGCACGAGGAGATAGACCAGTCCCATCGACCCGACGTCACACAGGACCGACAGCGACCGGAGGCCGACATCGCCGGGGCCGACGACCCCAGTCCACAGGTCGAGGAGCACGTAGTACAGCGGCGGGTGCGGGTCCATCACGGGCAGGGTCAGGGCGATGGAGACCCGCCCCATGTACTGGAGGTACGGGACCACGAATATCTCGTCGTACCAGAGGCTCTCGACCACGCGGGGCAGACGGACCCCCGCCCCCAGCCCGACGATGCCGATCAGCCGCCACCGCTCCTCCGGCTGGAGCCGCCGGGGTGTCGGCGGCGGACCACGCCGTCTGGCCGAGAGGAGGGCGGGGACGATCCCCAGCGCGACCGCCGTTGCTCCGAGCATGGTCCGCCAGAGCCTCGCCCCCTCGCGGGACGCCTCGGACAGGGCGTCCCGCCGAGGGTGGTGGAACCATTGCACCCACTCGCCGGTGTCCACGAGGGCCGCGCCCACGGCGGAGAGCGCCGCGAGAGCCCACGGCAGACACAACCACCCGTGGGTGGCGACTGCCGACAGCAGTCGGCCGCTTACATGATGGAGGCCGTGGCGATCGGACACGCGTGGCTCCAGCTACGGAATCTTCCGATGCGAGTTCTTGTGGTCGAGGATGAGATCAAGCTGGCCCAAGCACTGGAGACGGGGCTCACCCAGGAAGGTTACGAAGTGGCTGTGGCCACGGAAGGGGAGGTGGCCCTTCGCCGCATCGAGCGCGAGGCGTTCGACTTGGTGGTCCTCGACCTCATGCTTCCCCGCCGCGGTGGCCTGGATGTGCTTCAGCGGGTGCGGCGGGTGAAGATCGAGGTTCCGGTGCTGGTCCTGACGGCGAGGGATGGGGTCACGGACCGCGTGAGCGGCCTGGACGCCGGCGCCGACGACTATCTGGTCAAGCCCTTCGCCTTTGCCGAGCTCCTCGCCCGCGCCCGCGCTCTGTTGCGGCGGGGGCCGCCCGAGACGGCCCGGAAGCGGCGCATCGCCGACCTGGAAATGGATCTTCTTTCGCGGCGCGTTTGGCGGGGCAGCCACGCCCTCGAGCTGACGGACCGCGAGTTCCACCTCCTCGAGGTGCTTCTGCGGCACCGGGGCCAACCCATTTCCCGGAGGATGCTCGCCCGCGAGGTGTGGGGGGAGGCTTCCCGCGCGACGCCGCTCGACAACGTGATCGACGTCCACATCTCTCACCTTCGGAAAAAGGTCGACCGAGGGGTCGGCCGCCGCTTGATCCACACGGTCCGCGGTGTCGGTTACGTCGTGAAGGAGGCCACCTCGTGATCCGCTTCTGGCGAAACCTGACCATCCGATCCCGGCTCACCGTCTGGTACGCGGCCACCTCGCTGCTGTTGCTCTTGCTCTACGGCGGCGGGGTGCTCGCCTTCGTCTGGCACAGCCTCTCCTCGGAGCTGGACCGCCGGCTCCGGGAGGACTTCGAGATCGCCGAGGCCATGCTCGACCGGGCCGCGGACGGCACCCTTCGCTGGCGTGGGAACCATGCCCATCCCCGCGAGGAGCTGGCGGAGCAGCTCCGCGTCCAAGCGTGGAGCCGAAGCGGCGAGCGGCTGTTCACCAGCGACTCGGCCGAGCCACTCGAGGAGGCCCTCCCCCCACCGTCGAGCGGAAACCGCGAGCGGATCCGCTCCGTCGAGCTCGACGGCGGCCAGACGCTCCGGTATCTCGAGGCGGTGCATCCGATCGACGGCAAGCCGACGATCATCCGGGTCATTCGCGAGAACCGCGCCGCGGGGACGGTCGGCCGCTTGGCGCTGATCGAAGGCCTCTTTTTGCCCGCGGCGGCCGCGATCGCGGCGCTCGGCGGCTACGGGATGGCCCGGCGGGCGCTCTCCCCGGTGACCCGCATGACCGCGGAGGCCCGGCGGATCACGGCCGACCAACTCGACCAGCGCCTCAGCGTGGACAACCCCACGGACGAGCTCGGCCACCTCGCCGCCGCCTTTAACGAGACCTTCGAGCGGCTCGAGCGCTCCTTCGAGCAGCTCCGACGCTTCACCGCGGACGCCTCGCACGAGCTGCGTACCCCACTCGCCAGCCTCCGGAGCGTCGGAGAGGTCACCCTTCAAAGCGGGCGGACGGACGCGGAATACCGAGAGGCCCTCGGCGGGATGCTCGAGGAGGCGGAGCGGCTGTCCGGCCTCGTGGAGAGCCTCCTTACCCTCAGCCGGGCCGACCGCGGCGAGTTGCCGGTGGACCCTGCGCCGCTCGACCTCTCGGAAGTGGCCCGAGAGGTGGCCGAGGACCTGGTCCCGCTGGCCGCGGAGAAGAACCAACGGATCTCCTGCGACACGGAAGCGACCGTCCGGGCCTACGGCGATCGCCACCTCATTCGCCAGGCGGTCGCGAATGTCGTGGACAACGCGGTGAAATACACCCCGGAAGCGGCCGTGATCCACGTCGCGGTGGAGCGGGAGCGCGCCCACGGGTGGATCCGGGTCACGGATCCCGGACCCGGAATTGCCGCGGAGCACCAGCGCCATCTGTTCGACCGTTTCTATCGCGTCGACGACGCCCGCGCCCGCCATCTCGGCGGCCACGGCCTCGGGCTGTCGATCGCGAGGTGGGCGGTCGAAGCGAACGGCGGACGGATCCACGTCCGCAGCAACCCCGGACAGGGAAGCACCTTTCGGATCGTCTTGCCCCTCTGCAAACCTTAAGCAAACTTCAGAGAAAAGCGGTGGACGGAGGCGCCGGCGGCATTATCGTCGACGACAGGCGATTCGAGGCTTTCGGTCGCGTGAGAGGAGAGCTCCCATGACGCGCCAATGGCATCGTTCCGTAAGCGGCCGCGGGATGTGGCTCGTGGTCACCGTCGTTGCGGCCGCCGCGGTCCAGCCGCTCGTCGCGGACGAGGCGGAGAAGGAACAAAAGCACCCGGAGAAGCGCTTCGACCGTCTCGACAAGGACGGCGACGGCACGCTGAGCCGCGAGGAGTTCCAGGCCCACGACGAGGAGGCGACGCGGGCCATCGACCCGCAAGTGATCCAAGAGGCCGCCGGGACGGAAGCCACGACCAAGCCCGGCGGAGTCGTCCGGATCGGATGGGTCCGCGACGATGTGGACGTGACAGTGGATGGAACGTCGTTCCCGCCCGCGGCGGGCCTCGGCTCTTGGGCGGCGTTTAAGCCGGCGGAGCACGGCGGGGCCATCGTGATGGGGGACACCGTGGTCTTCCGCGACGAGGTCGACGCCGCGATGGACGCGGCCTTCGCCCACGGCCTGAAGGTCACCGCGCTGCACAACCACTTCTTCTACGACAAGCCGAAGGCGTACTTCATGCACATCAGCGGCCGGGGCGAGCCGAAGGCGCTCGCCAAGGGCGTCAAGGCGATGTGGGACGCCATCAAGAAGGTGCGGGCGAAGCGGCCGTAGCCGGCGAAGGGCTTCGGCGGGCCGGCGCCGAAGCCGGGCGAGCTGGATGTCAAGGCGATTGAGCGGATCACCGGCCTCGACGCCGCGGAGAAGCCGGGCGGTGTGGTCAAGGTCAGCCGAGGGCGCGAGGGCAGAGTCGGCGAGACCGAGGTCGGCGGGTCGATGGGGCTGGGCACATGGGCCGCCTTTAGCGGCTCCGACGAGGCCGCGTCGATCGACGGCGACTTCATTATGGCGGCGGGCGAGGTCCAGCCGGTGCTCCGGACGCTCAGGGATCACGGCATCCACGTCGTCGCCCTCCACAACCACATGATCGGCGAGCGGCCGCCGTTCTACTTCATGCACTACTGGGGAACCGGACCCGCGAAGAAGCTGGCCAAGGCGTTCAAGGCCGCCCTCGAGGCCCAGGACGCCGCGCGGGCCGAAGCCGAGCAAGACGAAGAAACGGGCGAGGAGGATGACGGCGACTGAGCGGGAATCGTGGCGGACGTCGATCGATACGGAGACGCGCCGATGAAGCTCTTTTCGGTGGCCCGGAGATGGGTCTTGGTCTTCGTGGGGCTTGCGCTGATCGCCGGGCGGGTGCTTGGCCAAGGGGACCCACCCCAGCAGACGGACGACCCCGGGGTGGCCCCGCTCGGTCGGGCCGAGGTGACCATCGGCGGGGAGTACGAGCAGACCCAGGACGAGCGGTTCATCGAGGGGCCGCTGGTTCTCGTCGATTACGGCATCGCGAAGAACGTCGAGATCACGACGGGGGTGCCGATGGTGACGCTCGACAAGGAGGGCGCCGAAGCGCGGACGGGCCTCGGCGACATCGAGCTCGCGGCGAAATGGCGCTTTCTCCAGCAGGAGAACCACGGGGTGTCGGCGGCGTTCAACCCCGAGGTCTTTCTCGACAATCCGACCTCCTCCGAGCAACGAGGTCTCGTTCCCACGGGCAACCAATACCGCTTCACGTCGCAGGTGGGCCGGCGATTCGGCAAGCTGTACGTCGGTGCGGAGTTCGTCTACCTCCTCCAGGGCACCAACCCGGAGGAATGGGAATACGGCATCGCGACAGGCTATTCGCTGACGGAGAAGCTCGAGCTCCTCGGCGAGATCCACGGCAGCGCGGAATCGGGCTTCGACGACGAGGATCTCACGTTCACCGTGGGGACCGAGTACGAGATCGCGAAGGTTGTAGCGCTGCTGTTCTCGGTCGGACGGAGCTTGCGGGAGTCGTCGAGCGGCGAGCCCGAGCTGCTGAGCTTCGTCGGGCTCGAGCTCCTCTTCTGAAGCATGCGGTCGCTGCTGAAGGAGACGCGACATGAGCCATCTGAGAACGGCCGCACCGGCGAGCGTGGGGCTGCTCACCGTCTTTCTCGCGGTCGGGGCGTGCGCCGCGGACGCCGACGCGCCGTCGGCCGCCGCCGTTGCCGAGACGAAGCCCGTCCGCGGTAGCGGGGACTCCGGCGACGACATGTGCATCTGGTTGCACCCCGACGACCTCTCGAAAAGCGCCATCATCGGAACCGACTCGAGCAAGGGGGTCGCCGTCTACGCCCTCGACGGGAAGGAGCTGTCCTTCCGCAGCGACGGCGCGACCGGTATGGTGGACGTCCGGTACAACTTTCCGCTCGGCGGCGATCGAGTGGCCCTTGTTGCTGCGGGGAACCACGCTTCCAATCGCATCGTCCTCTACCGGGTG
>CAZQQP010000268.1:5524-6069 GCA_964595475.1 uncultured Planctomycetaceae bacterium
CCGACGTCTCCGCGGGAGCGATCGAGCCCGACCTCGAGATCTACGGGACGTGCATGTACCGCAGCGCCAAGACCGGGGCTCTCTACGCGATCGTCACGTCCGAAAAAGGGGAGGTGGAGCAGTATCGCCTGTCGGCCGACGGCTCCGGGAAGGTGGAAGCCAAGAAGGTGCGGAGCTTCACCCTCGACAAGCCAGGCTCCCGGACCATCGAGGGGTGCGTGGCGGACGATCGGCTCGGCCGGCTCTACCTCGCCCAGGAGGACGAGGGTCGCATCTGGCGGGTCGGGGCGGAGCCGACCGCTCCGGCGGACGAACCGGTCCTCGTCGACAAACCAAGGGAAACCGGCGGCCACACGGTCGCGGACGTCGAAGGCCTCGCACTCTACCGGGCGCCGAATGGCAAGGGCTACCTCATTGCGAGCAACCAGGGAAGCTACGCCTACACCGTCTACGAGCGGAACGGGGACAACGCGTACGTGATGACCTTCAAGGTCTCGGGAAGCGACACGGCGGACGCGGCCACGTCCGACGACTCCCTCGAGGCG
>CAZQQP010000269.1:0-6060 GCA_964595475.1 uncultured Planctomycetaceae bacterium
ATCAGGCAGGCCGCAAAAAGGAAGGCCCTGACGCCTCCTCGCGGACGCTCCAACCAATCAGCCGAGGTTCCTCCCGCTACCGTCTCCGCGTTCCGACGACCGGACGCCTAGACCACCTGCGTGACGCGTTCGAAAACGGTCAGCGGCCCCATGCCTCCATGTGGTACGGGTATGACGAAGTGCCCCCAACCCCTCCCGACCCACGCGAAGCGGCTACCTGTTTTTCGCCGAACCTGATTGTTTTCCGTCGCGTGGGCGGCCCTTCCCTCGATACCAGCTCGGCGCAAAAGGTGACTGCGGCGCTCCACAAGACGCTCCTAAGCCGATTGGCGGACCCGGTTCCAGAGTGGATCAGCGGCCATACGTCGGAAGGGAGGGCCAGCAGAGATGACCACCTCGGCATGATCCCCCTCCCCTACGTCGGGGCGGAGCACGCCGATGGGCACCTCTTGGGAATCGCGCTCGCCCTGCCAACGCGGATCACCGACCAGGGCGACGGCAGTGCGGCGCGGCAGTTGGGCCCGCTCCTCTACGACCAGTACGGGGCGCCACGGCGCAACGACCTTAAGCTCGGTCGCCTCGGCGTTTGGACAGTGACGCTCGAGGAGCGCGAGGGGCGGCCGTTCGGGTTGCGGGCGGAAACGTGGACGGGGCTTCCCAACGGTGATCCAGCACAACGCTGGGCCACAGTCACCCCGATTGCGCTGGATCGCCATCCAAAGGGACGCGACAAGTGGCTGCAGATGCAGGAGCAGATCGCCGCCGCCTGCCGCCGTGTCCTGTGGACGCGTTCAGCCCAAGGTTCGGCCGCGTCGGCGGGCGTCACAGATGTCCAGCTCTCACCCGTCTCCATGTTCCGTGGCGCCGACACCGTTCACTCCATGCCCAAGCTTCGCCGGAAGTCCGACGGCGGGAAGATCTACCACACGCATGCGATCATCACGTTCGACCGGCCGATTCGAGGGCCGCTCCTCGTCGGGGCCGGGCGGTATCGCGGCTATGGGATCTGTCGCGCACTTGCAGAGGAGCGGGACGATGGCTGAGCTCAGTCCTGACGACTTTCCGGCATTTTTCGGAGAGCTCCATCGTTCTTCCGATGGCCGTCCACTCGAGCCCTTCCCATGGCAGACCCGGGTCGCCGAGCGCGTAGCGCGGCACGGCTGGGGTGATCCGCGCGACGAAGACGCGGCGAACGAGACCGAGGGCCGAACCGATTGGCTTGCGCTCCCGACAGCCGCGGGAAAGACCGCATGCCTCGACATCGCCGTCTTCGCGCTCGCCTGTCACGCCGATCGCGAACCGACCGAGCGAACGGTCCCCCGGCGAATCTTCTTCGTGGTCGATCGGCGGCTCATCGTCGACGCAGCGTTTCGTCGAGCCTCTGAGCTTGCGGACGCTCTAGACAAGGAAGAACCCGCTGGCGAGACGATCGCCTTGGTCGCCGAGCGCCTCCGGCGGCTGACCGCTACCGACGGGACACAAGGTGGGGGCAATCGGCCTCTCCGATGCTTCCAGCTGCGTGGAGGCATCTACCGGAACGATCAGTGGCCCACGGACCCGGTTCAGCCGACGATCGTGTGCAGCACGGTGGATCAGGTCGGGTCGCGCCTTCTCTACCGGAGCTACGGTCGATCGGGGGCGATGACCCCCATCGACGCCGGACTCGCCGGGAACGACGCCCTGGTCTTCGTCGATGAGGCCCACTGCGCCAACCCGTTCGGACGCACGGTCGATGCGGTGATGCGATATCGCAATTCCCCCTGGGCCGAGCATCCGCTCGCTGCGCCGTTTGCGCTCGTACAGATGACAGCCACGCCACCGAAGACAATCAGCCCGATCACCCTCACTGAAAAGGACCGCCGTGACCCAGTGCTCGGTGCCCGCATTCAGGCCCCCAAGTCCGCGAAGTTGCAGAAACCGGTCTCCGCAAATCGGGAGAGCAACAGGTTCATCAATGCGTTCGACGAGTGCGCGGAGCGCATGGTCGAGAACGGGGCACGCCGCATCGGGATTGTCGTGAATCGCGTAGACACGGCCAAAAGGATCCACGAGCGGCTCAGCGCAGAGGCGCGTCAGACGACGCTCCTCGTCGGACGGATGCGGGAGGTCGATCGCGCGGAGGTCGTCAATGAGGCCGTGGAACGGTTTGCCGCGAATCCGGAACGCGCCACAGATGCGGACGAGCCGCCCCGATACCTCGTCGCCACACAGACGGTCGAGGTCGGCGCTGACCTCGACTTCGACGCCCTCGTCACCGAATCCGCCTCCCTCGATGCCCTGCACCAGCGCTTCGGTCGGCTGAACCGTCTCGGTCGTTACCGAACGGCGCAGGCTGCCGTTGTTGTGGCACAGGCCGACACCAAGACGCGAACGCCGGATCCCGTCTACGGCGATGCCATTGCGAGAACTTGGGCGTGGCTCGTCGAGCACGCCACCGGAGACGGCTGGCCTAAGCATCTCGACATGGGGATCGAGACGGTAAAAGCTCGCCTCGACTCCGCCGATCCGGCCCGCCACGAGGAATTGCGAACCCCCTCGCCTGAGCCGCCGATCCTCCTGCCTGCCCACCTCGACCGCTGGGCGCAGACGAGCCCACCACCCGCTCCGGACCCCGACCCTGGGCTGTTTCTCCGCGGCACTTCGACCTCGTCACCTGAGGTCGAGGTGTGCTGGCGGGCCGATATGCTGCCGGACGACGCCGGAAGCCATTGGCTCGAGCTATTAAGCCTATGCCCTCCCGCTTCAAGCGAATGCATGACCGCTCCGCTCGCCGCCGTCCGCGCCTGGCTGCGCGCTGAGGACCAGCCCGCTGAAGGAAACGCCGACGTCCCCGCGTCCCAGCCGTTTCGCGACGAGGACGGGAGCGCGTTGCCCCACGAGCGGCGCGGGGTCATCTGGCGTGGACGAGACCAGAGTCGCGTGCTCGAGACGTCGAGCGAGCTGATGCCAGGCGACACGCTTGTTCTGCCATTGGTAACGCTGCGCGATCAGACGCTCGGCCACGTCCCTCTCACCCAAGCGACCGATCTATCGAGTCCCGCGATGGACGTCGGTGACATGGCGAATTGGTCACAGCGTCGCCAGGCCGTCCTCCGTCTGCGACGGGAGGCCATCCGTCATTGGCCGGACACAGAAGCGACCCGTCGCGTCCGCGAGCTGGTGCGACAAGCCGACGAGGATTTGCCGGAAGACGAGGACGAGCTTCTCGCCCTCCTGGAGCAGATCGCGAACGAATCAGCCGGACAGGATGGCGACGAGCCGCCATGGTCGCAAAGGCTTACCGAGATCGTGGAAGCGCTTGGAAAAGCGGGTCGCGTTGAACTAATGCGCCATCCACTTGGCGGAATCATTCTGCGTGGACGGTCACCGGTCCGCGATACGGGTGGCCGGGGTGAGGCCTTTACGAGTGAGGACGAGACGGCTTCGGCCAGCAGCGTCCCGGTCTTGCTAGAGGAGCATGCTCAGGCGGTGGGTCGTCGGGCGTCTCAGTACGCTGAGAGCTGCGGCATGAGCCGCGGCATTGCTACAGATCTCAGGATCGCGGGATGGTTTCACGATGTCGGAAAGGCTGACGAGCGGTACCAGGAATATCTTCATGGCGGCAACAAATGGCTTGCCGCTGCGCGACATGCGCCACTTGCCAAGTCGGAGCATGTGCCCGAGAGCCGCCGGGAACATCAACGAGCCTGGGACATGAGCGAGTTGCCCGAAGGCTATCGGCATGAGCTCGCGTCAATGCAACTTCTCCAGCTCGACGGCGACCACCTCAGTCAGGCTCATGACCGCGACCTGGTCCTCCACCTGGTCGCTACGCACCATGGCCGCGCCCGCCCACTCGCCCCGGTTGTTCAGGACGACGACCCGCCGGAGCTGGTCGGTGGGCCCGCTGGAGAAACATGGAGACTGACGCCGGGGCAGCGCACCACACTGCCGCCCCATCGGCTTGATTCGGGCGTTCCTGAGCGTTTCTGGCGGCTTCTTCGCCGTTATGGATGGTGGGGTCTGGCGTATCTCGAGGCGCTCTTTCGCCTCGCCGACCACCGGATCAGCGAAGAAGAACAGAAGCAACCTTCCGATTTGAGAAAGATGACGACCACTCCGTGAGCCGTGACAATGACAACAGATAGCGAACAACTCATCGGCCTCGATGCGTCAAATCCGCTCGCCTTTCTTGCGGCGATCGGGACGCTGCGCACGGCCACGAGGATCTGGCCCAACAACGCGATCGTCCTGGCCTGGCAGGTCGAACGAGGCGCGTGGCGACCAAGCCTGACCCTCCCCGCGGCTGTCGATGCCGACAGTTTTCTTTCGTCGCTCGAGCGACAGCTGAAGTCCATGCAGGAGCATGCGGCGTTTGGCCTCGGCGATAATCTGAATGTCTCACCCGAGGAATTTCGCGAGTATGCCCATGAAGCTGTTGATGCCGCTCATGCCGATGGGGACCGGACGTGGACGGATTTTGTGGCTGCGTTCGGCTCCGAAGCACTGACGGAAAATGGCGCAGTCCAGGACACGGCCTTCCGGACCATGAGCGGGGCGGGTCATCAGCATTTCCTGGCATCCATGCGGGAGCTGATCGAGGCGACAGACAAAGCTCATCTCGAACGTGCGCTCTTCCGGCCGTGGGACTACCGCGACGATCGACCAAGCCTCCGTTGGGACCCGGCGGACGATCGTCGCTACGCCTGGAGGTGGGACGACCCCAGCAGCGATCCGGCGAAGACGATGCGCGGTGCCAACCGCCTCGCGATCGAGGCGTTGCCGCTCTTTCCTACCATCCCGCGTCCGGCCCAGCTCGAGACGACAGGCTTCACGGGGACAAACAGCCGCAACACGTTCTGGCGCTGGCCGGTTTGGGAAAGGCCGGTGACGCTCGAGACGTGCCGGAGTCTCTTGGCGCTCCGCGAGCTGCACGAGCGGCCCCTGCCGCGCGAGCGCTTGGAAGCCCGTGGTGTGGTCGAGGTCTTCGAGTCGCAACGGATTACGGTTGGGAACTTCCGCAATTTCACTCCTGCTCGATCGGTCCCGTAGAGGGTCTCCGGGCCCTCGGCACACGAACCAGCGGGGTCCGTCTTTCAGCCTCCGCCGCTTCGATCGATTGGGCAATGCCTACGGCTCGAGCGGAGCTCCGTGTGCGGCGCCACGGCGGTGCGCCGTCGGGCATCCGTCCCTAGTTTCGACGTAGTCGTCATCGTAGCGAAAGGTGCGAGGATCACGCGACCGGTTTCACCGGTCGCTTACAAGATGGTACGGGGAACTGGAGTCTCTATGGATGTAGCGGGGATCCGAAGTGCCTACGAGCGCAGGCTTCACCGCGACGCGTCGCTCCAGCGCGCCTCGGCACGCGAGGAGTCTTCCTCTCTGAGCTGTGATCCCGGTCGGGGTGATGAGAGAAAGGCGTGGCCACCAAAGAGGTCTATCTGTCTGATGCCCGCCCAAGCCCGGGTCGGCCCGCGGCCTTTCCTCGCGACGAATGCGGAACGAAAAAGCGATGGCGCACCGACCGGAGCGCTGTATATTGAGGAGTGCGCCGTGACCGCCTGTGGGGGACAGGCTTTCGGGCTTGACGGCGGTTCGAGTCGCCCCGGAAACGGGGCGGGGAGGTGAATGATGAGCGCGATAGATCCCCCGCCGAGCGGGGAAGCGCGGGCGGGCCGCGCCGGGTCCGGAAGGGTCGAGCCCACAGGGTCCGCGGAGGCGAAACGGGGACCCGTCGGGTCGGTTCCGGGAGAGGAGCCGGACGCGGACACGAGCGACGCGGGCGACGGCGAGGATGCCCCGGAGATCACGCGCGCCGTCCGCCTCGGACGGCGTCGCGGCGTTCCTGCCCGCGCAATTCCTGCCCGAGGGCGAAGCAATCCGCGCCTTCGGGAAGAACGCCCCTCTGCAACCCGGGCATCTCTGGCAACCGATCCACGGCTGCCTCGACCGCCGGATCGGGAAAGAAGGCGCCGCCGATAAGAAGACCCGTGTCGGGAGCGAGGAGGTAAGTAGGCGGAAAAGAACAAGTTGAGCCTATTCATCGGTGCCAAGGCGGAAGTCGGCTTCCGCCTTGGCACC
>CAZQQP010000270.1:0-448 GCA_964595475.1 uncultured Planctomycetaceae bacterium
TAGGCTCAACTTATTCTTTTCCGCCTCCTTACCACAGGGACAGTGGGCAGACGCTTGGAGTTGGCGGGCAACGGAGTGGGAGGGATTCGAACCCTCGGAGGACCATTGGGCCCTCGCGCGATTTCCAATCGCGCCCCTTCAGCCACTCGGGCACCACTCCTCCAAGTCTTCGTGCCGGTGCTCGGGCACCACGTCTCGAAGGCTTCGCACCGGTGCGATGCTATCCCGCGACGCGTTCGGGTAAAGGCCCGCGGGCGGCGCCGGTCGGGCGGGTGCGGCTCGGCTGATGCAAATCGGCCCGACACAGGGCTCGGCCGGAGCCTCGCCCTCCCCATGGGCTCCCACGGGCGTCGCGGCGGGAGGCGATCGCGTCGGGATCGAGAGAGCCCAGGCAGGCCTTGGACGAGGGAAAAAGGCATACGCCCCCAACCCGCCCCGAGCCCGGTTC
>CAZQQP010000270.1:458-6049 GCA_964595475.1 uncultured Planctomycetaceae bacterium
CCACCCAGCGGACGCTTGTGCGCCTCGCGAGCTCGGGGCCAACCGCCGATGCCCAGGCGGTCGGCCGCATCGGTCACGAGGACAGCGAGCGGGCCGCGCCGTATGCTCTGCGGTGATCCTGTCCGAACGGAGGGTGCGTTGAAGCAGCGGCGGACGGACCTCAACGGGTTGATCGTGGTGGACAAGCCCGAGGGGTGGAGCTCCATGGACGTCGTCCGGAAGGTCCGGTCGGCGGCGGGTGGGGCCAAGGCCGGCCACGCCGGAACGCTCGACCCGCTCGCGACGGGCGTGGTGATCGGCTGCCTCGGGCGGGCGACCAAGGCGGTGGATCGGCTGATGGCCCTTCCCAAGGTCTACGAGGCCACCGTGGACCTCTCCGCGTTCACGTCCACGGACGACCGGGAGGGTGAGCGGGAGCCCGTCGACGTGGCGGAGCCGCCCGACGAGGGGACGCTCCGGGCGGCCCTCGACGGCCTCACCGGCGACGTGGAGCAGGTGCCGCCGGCGCACAGCGCGGTGAAGGTCGGCGGGCAGCGGGCCTACGCGCTGGCGAGGAGCGGCCAGACGGTGGAGACGCCCACTCGCGTGGTCCGCATCCGCTCGATCCGGCTGGACCGCTACGTGTGGCCCGAGGCGACCGTCACCGTCGATTGCGGGAAGGGGACGTATCTCCGCTCGCTCGCCCGTCAGATCGGCGAGAGGCTGGGGACCGGCGGCCACATCACGACGCTGCGTCGGACCGCGGTGGGGCCGTATACGGCGGACCGCGCCGTTCCGGCGGGCCGCGTGCCGCGGCCGCTGAGCCCGTCGCACCTCCTGCCCATTCCCCAGGAAGAGTCGGCCGGGGAGCGACGATGAGCGAGGCGCCCTCCCTTCCTGCCGGCCTCGTCGACGCGGTCCGCAACGCGTCCCGGATCGCGGCGATGACGGGCGCCGGCATCTCGGCGGACAGCGGCATTCCCACGTTTCGCGACGCCCTGAGCGGCCTCTGGGCCCACTACGACCCGAGCGAGCTGGCCACGCCCGAGGCCTTCGAGCGGGACCCCTCGCGGGTGACCCGCTGGTACGACGAGCGGCGATGTCAGGCCGAGCGGTGCACGCCCAACGCGGGCCACACGGCGCTGGCGACGCTGGAGCGACGCTGTCGGGAGACGGGACGGCGGTTCACGCTGATTACCCAAAACGTCGACCGGCTCCACCAGCGGGCGGGAAGCGAGAACGTGCTGGAGCTGCACGGGTCGCTGTGCCGCTGGCGGTGCACGGCGTGCGGCGAGGAGCGGGAGACCTGGGGCGAGGTGTTCGAGACGTATCCGCCGCTGTGCGGCTGCGGCGGCCCGCGGCGGCCCGGCGTGGTGTGGTTCGGGGAGACCCTCCCGCGGGAGACGATCCGGGGAGCCCAGGAAGCGGTCGCCGAGTGCGACCTCTTTCTCTCCATCGGGACGAGCGGGGCGGTCATGCCCGCCGCGGCGCTGATCGCGGACGCCAAGGCGTCGTGGGCGACCGTCGTGGAGGTCAACCCGCACCCGACGCGCTACGCGTCCTGGCTGGATTACGCCGTCGCGGGCCGCGGCGCCGACGTGCTCCCGGCGCTGGCGGACGCCGTTTGACCGCCCGGGCGGGTCCCTCACGAGGAGCGAGCCCATGGCCGGGGCGTCACCGAGCAATCCCGTCTTCTGCCACCGCTGCGGCGCGTCGCTGACGCCGGGCGACGGACGTCTCTACCTGGTTCGGATCGAGGCGTTCGCCGACCCCTATCCGCCGGAGATCACGGACGAGGACCTCCGCCGGGACACGCGGCGGGAGATGGCCGAGGCCATCGCGGACATGGAAGGGGCGTCGGAGCGGGAGCTTCACGACGAGGTGCACCGCCGGCTCACCCTCACTCTCTGCCCGGGCTGCTACCGCCGCTGGATCGAGAACCCCACCGGCTGACCCGCCGCGCCAGCCGAGCGCGTCAGGTCGCGACAGCCCCATATAGGCGAACCGTCTCGGTCCGGCCCTGGGACCGCACCCTCCCGGTTCGGCCCGAGACCCCTGGATCGGACACCTGTGAGCAAGCCTCTGTCAAGCGGTCCGCGGGAGCGGCACGGGATATTCCACACACCTAAGCAGGCGGGAAAGAATCAGCTGAGCCTCTACGCCAAACCAAGGAGGGGCAACCTCCTTGCTTCGACCCATTTGCGATCTCCCGTCGGCCGCAGACGCCGCCATTCGCGGACGTTGCGCCCGTTCGAGCATCGGCCGCATCTCCTCGGCGAGGAATAGGCTCAGACCTCCTGACATACCCGCTGTGAGCCCCGAATTTCGGGCCCTTTCCGCCGGCCCATAACCAGAAGTCGTGAGGGGTGCCGTTCGCAGCTACAGTCCTCCACCCGCGGAAAATCCAGGGCCGACCTGGGCGTTCGGGCGGTCTCGAGGGTCGCGAACCGGTCAGTTCGCAGAGGGGGGTATGTCAGGAGGTCTGAGGCTCAACTTATTCTTTTCCGTATGCTTAGCACACAGCCATCGGAGCTCCGAAGTCCGTCAAGAACGCGATTAGGTCCTCCCAAGACCCCGCGATGGTCCGACGTTCGACCATGGCCCCACTGCCGTCGAGAATACGGACACGCGACCGCTCCCAGTGCACGTCCCCTCCGACGTAGTACATGAAGAAGGCTTGCTCCATAGTGTCAGGCACTATGTATGGGGTTTATCGGCTGAGCGCGTGGAGGACAGCGAATGACGGCAGTGATCGTCTTCTTGATCATCGTCCAAGGTGTGGTCGCAGGGTCCCTCGCCGCCCGCGTCGCACACGCAAAGGGCTATGAAGCAGGGGGGTGGTTCCTGGTCGGGCTTGTTTTCGGGTTGTTCGGCCTCATCGGCGCCGCGGGCCTGCCAGACAAACACGCGAGGCCCGGTGAGATCGACGAGCCGTGGATGCGCCGGTGCCCGCAGTGCGCCGAGGCGGTCCGGCCTCCCGCGATGGTCTGCATCCATTGCGGGTATTCCTTTTCCGTGCAGCAGGTCCGGGACGACGCCGCGGCCCACATCGACTCGGCCAAGGAGGAGGAACGTCGCCGCGCCTTGCAGATCCTTGACCAACTCGGGGATCCGGCGGTGGCGGCCGCACCCCTCAAGGATCGGTTGTCGCGGGAGCCCCACGCGTGGCTCTGCGAGGAGATGATCGAGACCCTCGACACCCTCGGCGCCCTTGACGTGTCGACCCTCGTCACGGTCTTGGAGCGGACACCCAAGATGTCACTGACGCAGCGCCTTCGCCGACAAATCCGGACGAAGCTCCTCGCCCTCGATCCTCGCGAGGTCGTCCCGGCCCTCCGCGACCTGCTGTCCCGCTTCGCGGAAGAAAGGGAATCGGTACAGGTCGACCTGCCCACAGACGAAGTCATCGCCACTGCGCTTTGGACCCTCCGGGACATCGGGGACACGGAAGCCGTCCCGGAGATGGCCCTATGGGTTCGGAGCCTTGGCGCCCCGTCGTACGGCCACGCGGCTTGGGAGGGAATCAGGTCGATGGGGACCGAGGCGCTCCCGGCGCTTCGGACCGCCCGGGAAGCAGCGCCCCGCCGTAGACGGCGGCTCCTCGACAAGCTCATCGCCGAGATCGAGAGCACGGAGGGCGGAACGAATTGAGTTGGGCTCTAACCCGAGCCGCCTCGGTTCGTTCCGGTGACGGCACGCGTCCGTCCGTTTGAGGGCCTGTCCGCGGGTCGCGATAATCGCGGCAATGGGCGTGCACCAGCGGATCGAGCGGGTCTTCCTCGGGTGGGATCGCCCCGCGCTCCCCGCCGCGGCCGACGTGCTCGCCCGCCGATACGCGGGCCCCGCCTCCCTCGACATGCAGGACGACTGGCTGGTCGTCCCCGGCCGTCGGGCGGGTCGACGCATGCTCGAGGTCCTCCTCGACACCGCGGAGGCCGCCGGCCTCTCCCTCTTCCCGCCGCACGTCATCACGCCCGCCATGCTGACGGACCTCCTCCTCCCCCCCGAGGACCGCGCGGCGCTGGCGACGGAGACGGCCCGCCGACGGGCGTGGGAGGCGGCCCTCCGCGAGACGGACCGGCAGACCCTCGCCGCGGTCGTCCCCCATCCGCCGGACACGGACGACCCGGTGGAATGGGCCACGCTCGCGGAGACGTTCGCGGGCCTCGACGAGGAGCTCGCGGGAGAGGGCCTCACCTTCGCGGACGTCGCGGAGCGCGGCGCCTCGCTTCCCGACTTCCACGAGACCGACCGCTGGCACGCCGCGGAGGCGGTCCGCCGCCGCTTCCACGAGAAGCTCCGCGAGGCAGGCCCCGGCGGGGCAGGCCTCGTCGACCCGCAGCGCGCCCGTCTCGACGCCGTGGCCCGCGACCGCGTCGCCACGGACCCGCCGACGGTCCACGTCGTCCTGGTGGGCGTCGCCGACCTCAACACCGCCCAGCGGCGGATGGTGGAGCGGCTCGCCCACCGCGTCACGGCGCTGGTCTTCGCGCCGGAGGACCACGCCCACCGCTTCGACGCCTGCGGCTGTATCGTGCCCGACCAATGGGCGGACGCGACGGTGCCCCTCGCCGACGAGCGCATCCACCTCGTCGACGGGCCGTCCGACCAAGCGGCCGTGGCCATGGAGGCCCTCGCCCACGACGGGCCCGACAGCCCCGACGCCGCCACCGTCGGTGTCGCCGACCCCGACCTCACGCCGTATGTCGCGGAGCACCTCGAGGCCGCGGATGTGCCTGTCCACCGGGCGGAGGGCAAGCCGGTGGGCCGCTCGTCGCCCGCCATGCTCCTCACCGCCGTGGGGCAGTCCCTCGACCGCGGCGAGTTTCCCGAGCTCGCCGCCCTCCTCCGCCACCCGGACGTGGAGGCGTCTCTCCGCCGCCGCCTCGGCATAAACGACACGGAGGACTGGCTCCCCCACCTCGACGGCTACCACAACGACCACCTGCAGCGCGTCCTCGGCGGCCGCTGGCACGAGAGCGGCGACCGCCCACGCCGGCTCGCCGACGTGCTCGCCGCGGTCGACGCGTGGCTCGCCCCGCTGCGCAGCGGTCCGCGGCCGCTCCGGGAGTGGCCGCAGGCGATCCGGGAGGTCCTCCTCGACGTCTACGCCCCCGTGCCGCTGAACGCCTCCCACCCACCGGATCGCGAGGTCATCGAGGCGTGCGAAGCCATCCACGAGGCCCTCGCGGCCCATCACGCGTTGGCGGGGAGCCTCGGCGAGACGAAGGTGCACGCCGCCGACGCCATCCGTCTGATGCTCCGGGAAGTGGAGGCCCGGCCGATCCCGGAGGACCCGTCCGGCCCGGCGGTGGACGTCGTCGGTTGGCTCGAGCTCCTCCTCGACGACGCGCCCCACCTCGTGGTCACCGGCGTGAACGAGGGCCGCGTGCCCGAGTCGGTCTCCGCCGACCCCTTCCTCCCCGACACACTCCGCCGCCACGTCGGCCTCACCGACGACCGACGACGGGCCGCCCGCGACGCCTACGCCCTCTCGGCGCTCGCCGCGTCGCGACGCCTCACCCTCGTCGCGGGCCGCCGCACGCCGGACGGCGAGCCGCTCGCGCCGAGCCGCCTCCTCCTCGCCGCGGACGACGACGCCCTCGCCCACC
>CAZQQP010000271.1:0-6048 GCA_964595475.1 uncultured Planctomycetaceae bacterium
ACTTCCGCCTTGGCACCGATGAATAGGCTCAACTTATTCTTTTCCGCCTCCTTAGGCTGCAATTTGCCCGGTCTTCCCGCGGGTTGCTGATTGGCGCCCGTCCGACAGCGATGAGGGGTAGACCGCACGGGCGGCCCCCAAAATGGCGAGACGAGATCTGGGTGAGCCGCCTTCACGTTGCCTGCTCACCCCTCACCTTCCGTCGGGTCTGAGCCTGGGGTGAGCAAATCGGCCCGAAGCCGGAAAGAGGCTCGGCAGGCGTCCCCACGGGATCCACCGACGGTGTCCTTTTGGGACCTTCGGGGTGTCTCCGAGGGAGGGATCCGCCGACGGTCTCCCTCCGGCGCCTTGAGGACCTCCGGGACTTCGCCCTCTCGATGGTTGTTGACCGACGGCGCGGCGGGAGGGCTCCGCTCCCGCGGAGGCCAAAAACGACCGCACGGATGCGATCGCCAGTTCGTTCACGGCGTTGGGTGGCACGGACAAGACCGTCTGCGGTCTTGTCCGCGAAAACCCACACGGAGCTGAGGGACGGGTTCAGCGCCCGCCATGCCGATGCCGGCCCGTTCCGGCGGGCGGACGCTCGCGGAAGATGCGGCCGCGAAAGTGGCCGAAGCCGTGCCAGTACTTCTCCTCGCCGAGGTCCACCTCCTGGTAGGCGACCTCGCCCTGGGAGGTGGCCGTATCGACGCGGCGGCCGCCGAGGTCCCAGACCGCCGTCTTCATCCAGTTCTCCTCGGGCGAGGTGTACGTGCTGGTGACGAGGTAGACCTGGTTCTCGATGGCGCGGGCTCTCGCGAGCTTGGGGTCGCCGCCCCAGATGGGCAGCGCGATGATCTCCGCGCCCTTGTTGGCGAGGTTGCGTGCCACCTCGGGAAAGTGGACGTCCCAGCAGATCATCATCCCGAGGGTCCCGATCTCCGTCTCGAAGACGGGATACTCCGTCCCGGGGACGAGGCCGCCGTTTCGCTCGTTGCCGGTGGGGACCACCTTGCGATACTTGCCCACGTAGCCGTCCGGCCCGACGAGGATCGCCGTGTTGTGGAGGTCGCCGTCGGCCGCCCGCTCGATGAGGCCGGCGACGATGTAGAGCGTTTCCTTCTCCGCGAGATCCGCGAAGAAGCGGGTCGTCGGACCATCGGGAACGGCCTCCGCGACGTCGGCGTAGCTCCCGCCCGTCCCGCGATACGTGGCGTACTCCGGGAGCACGACGAGGTCCGCCCCCTTTTGGCCCGCCTTGTTGACCAGCGGGACGAACTGCTTGCGGTTCGCCTCCGGCGTCGGACCGTCGGGCGTGTAGTGGACCGCGGCGAGGCCCACGCGCCGATGGTCCGGCGCGGTGGGCTCCCACGTCACGTTCGCCCAACGGAGCACCATGCCCGGCCGCCCGCGGAAGCGGAGCTCGAGGCGGGCGTGGGTCGCCTGCTCCGGCGCCTGGTACGTCCCCTCGACGACGGTCCAGCCGGAGGAGGTCACACGCCGGTCCCGCGGATAGACGTCCGGAGCGCGGTAGGAGTCCACCGACGGTGTCTTGTTCGGATTCATGATGAGGTCGGGCGAGACCGTCGGGTTGGGCCCGTCCCGATTGATCCAAGCGACGTTGGGAATCGCATGGTCTCGGCCGACCGCGTCGCCGGAGAGGCGGTAAAGGCCGCGGAAGCGGTAGAAGCGGCCTCCCTTCACGGGGACCACCTTCCGCAGCACGCCGGGCCGGTCCGTCTCCGTCTTCGCCTCGACCACCCATCCGCCGTCGCCTTCCGGCCCGCCGTCGCTGTCGTAACGGATCGCCGGCGGCGTGCCCTCGTCGGGCGTTTTCACCGCCCACCCGTTGACCTTCTCCGCCCGCGCCGAAGGCAGACAAAC
Organism: uncultured Planctomycetaceae bacterium; assembly: GCA_964595475.1. GTDB lineage: Bacteria > Planctomycetota > Phycisphaerae > Phycisphaerales > Zrk34 > CAZQQP01. The sequence goes on from CAZQQP010000271.1 coordinate 1,864, forward strand.
CACGGCGACCGCCGCACACACCAGAGCGAAACCGCCGAGCCAGCGAGTCATTGATCACTCCTTACGTGGAAAAACGCGATGTCGAGCGTTCGACCGATCCGCCCACCACTCTACCTCGTGCGGCCGACTGACCGTAGCCACCTTCCCAGAGGTTTCCCGGTTTCGTGGGACGCGAGAAGGCAGCTTGCTTGAAGGGCCTGACTCCGGTTCGACAAGCGGGGCTCCGTTAGCGCGACCGGACAGTCGCGACGCGCCGGGAACCAAGCGTCGGACCGTCGCCGGGGTCTGGCCGGCTATCAGGATCTGCCGCTGCCGAGTCGCGAAGACGCCGATCACTTCGACACTCCCTTGCTTCCCTCTGCGGAACCAGCTAGCCGACGGCCGTTCCCTTCGCCGATTCGCGGGACAGAGCCGAGTCTATCGGTCCCCGGACCGCTCACGACGGCCAGGCGACAGACCGGCGAGGGCTTGGCGAGGCCGGACCGTCGCTAGGACGAGTCGCCAGTGGCGCACGCAAGCGGGCTCGTATCAACTTAGGGTGTGCCCGAGGCGGCCGTGCGAACTCGAAGCCCGAGCACGCCTGCTGGGTCGCGGCTCCGTGAGAATCCCGCCGCGCGTCGGCGGATCCCGACTGGTTCCCGTCAACGCGGGGCCTCTACGGACAAGCCCGACGAAACGGGCATCGGCGACAACTCTCTGTGGGAGTCTCGGATGAGTCCGAGCCCGGAAACGACGAACGACGCGCGAAGTGCTCTCTCACGCATCGTCCAACGAGCCCAAAACGTCCCACGACGCTTTCCGAGAGCGATCGCCATCGCGGAGCGATGGACTCGGATCACCGTGCTCGCCGGGCTCGGGGCGATGCTGGGCGGGCTCCTCCGCCACGTCGCCGGAATCGCAGGCGTCGCGGATTGGGGCGGAACCCTCTGGTATCGCGGCGGGATTTACGGTCTCGGCTCGCTGACGGTCTTCGGCTTCCTTTCGGTCGCGTTCGTCCCGCTTGTCGCCGCGGGGGTCTCCGAATCAGCCATCTCCGCCGCCCTCGACTGCGAAGGTGCTGCCCACCCACGTGGGTGGCGATACTGGGCGGCGTGGTCCTTTACACGGGCGCCCTACTCCTGACTGGCACCTCCGACGCCGCCAGCGCCGGGCCGCCGGCCGGCGACCCGACCCACCCGGAGCTCGTCCCACATCTCCCCACGATGACGATGCTCGGGGACAGTGGATCGCTTCGGATGACCCGATCCGCGACCCCAGCGAGGATCTGTTCGACCTCTCCGACCGCGCCAGGGAAGTGTCGGAGCGAATCGCCGACCCCTCGCTGACTGGCAAACGACCCACCTTCGGGCTGCTCGGCGCGTACGGAACCGGGAAGAGCTCTTTCACACAAATCGTCGAGGACGCCGATCGAAACGCGAACCAGGAGAGATTCTCCTCGGACCTTCTGCAATTGCGGGCGGCCCTGGACCGTCTCCGACAATTCGACCGCCTCACGTTCATCCTCGCGGTAAGCTCCCCCCCGCGTTTCCCTTCGAGCGCCTCTGCGACCACAAGATCAACATTCCGCGACCGCCACGCGCCAAGGTCGCCCACCAGGTCCAGCAGTTTCGTTTTCATCACCTCCCTTCCCTGGGAGCCTCTTACGGAGTTGCTCCTGCGGCCTCGCAACATGAAAGCGGCCCTTCGCGCCACGCGCCGGGCGTGGAGCTCTCTGTACGGTGAGCTCAGCTTCGACGACCTTCTCGTGACCCAGACGATCCGCGAGGTCAATCCGGAGGCCTTTACCTTTCTCCACGACGAGATCGTCCGGGAAGGCGGCGCCGCAACGGACGAGCGACCGACTGACGAGGGCGGGGAAGAGGCCGCCGGTGCGGGTGACCGACGCGAGAGGTGGCGTCGCGCGGTCGCCGACAGCGACTCGAAGGACCAGAAAGCGATGGCGAGCCCTCTCGGCTATCTGGTCGGGTGGACGCCGGACGGCGAGAGCACCTCGCCCCCGGCTTGGCACGGAAGGGTTCAGGGCGTTCACAATCGGATCTATTGCAGTCGGGCGTGGGAGGAGCGGGCGACCCGCGTGGATCGTCCCGGCGACCAAGAGGTTTTAAGCGCGATGCTACGATCTATGAAGCGGGCCGCCAGCTCGGCCGAGGCCGACAACGAGGCCCGGCTCTTAGCGAGCGCCCTCGAGACCACCGCCGGCTTCGCGCCGAACTTCGAATATTTTCAGCTGCACGAGGCCGTCCGCGAGGACTTGAAGCTCTCCGCGGATCAGCTCGCCGCTGTCACGCGAAGGGCGATGGGCTATGTGCATGGGGCGCGGGCGGGTCTTCGCACGTCGGCGTCGTTTTTTCGCCTGCTGGAGAATTCTCGTCAAACACCGCGGTGCACCCTCGGACGGTCTCTTTTCCTGGGTCAGAGCGATGGTCCTCGACGCCCTGGATGGTAACCTCCGGCTCGTCCTGGATCTGGAGCGGGAGTGCTTCGCGAGCGCGACGGCCGACCTTACCGAGGACAACCGCCGATCGCTATGGGATGAGATTGCGGGGAAGCTCGGAACGCAGTGGGGCGGAGTGGATGGCCATGGCGCCATGTCCGAAGCCCTCGGGCCCGCTTCCAAGACCGACAGCATGCTGTTGCGAGACCTTCTCCTCTCCGAGTGCTGGCCCGGCACGAAGCCGTCGCTCGGTCGATGGTCCTGGCTCTCAGAGCCTCTAACAAACGGCCTTCAACAAGAGCCGGTGAAGCTGTGCCTTCCGACATGGATGCTCCTCGCGGACGAGGGTATGGAATCGGCGGGTCCATACCGCCTCAATCGGCGGGTGGTCTGTCAGCTCATCCCGGACGACTCGGCGCGGGAGCAGTTCGTCCGGGCGTTGCTCGACGCGTCGGAAGCACCTGGCGCAGGCGGGGCCGATCCCGCGCTCGAGGCAATGCGGGAGCAGGCGGACCGCTGGCTGCAACAGGGGGCCTCGTGCACCGATATCATCGGAAACTCACAGGGGTCGGCGTAGAGCAGCCTGAGCCGACAATCGACGCGTTTACAGCGGACGCGTGGATCCGGGAGCTGCAGGTGCGGGTCCTGCATGCCGAAAATATCCTCGGTCTCAAGCAAACAGGGTGGAGCGGCGACGTGGAAAAGCAGCCCATGCGGATGACCCGAGCACGACCCGATAGAGGCCTCGCCTCTGGGCGGTGACCGGTCGTCTGTGTTCTTTGCTTTCCTATCCGTCCGTGGGTTCGCCGCGGACCGAGCGGGCCGCATCAAAGGAGCTCTCGAGCCTGCGGAGTTGCTGGAGGTGGCGGCGGGCGTGCTGGGCCAGGAAATACAGCCACTGATACAGGTCGATCTTGCCGAGGGCGTGGACCGACATCCTTATGCGGCACAGCGCGCCGACCCCGCCGTCGATGCGTTCCAAGTGAATGAGACACGCGCCGAGTTGCCGGTGGAGGGTGGCCCGGACTGTCTCGGGGGAGCGCTGCCCCGTCGGCTCGAGGTGGGCGGGGCGGTCCCACTCGAAGCTGTCCGCTTCACCGACGGCCGAGACCCTTTCCAGATCGCTCTCGCCTGGCGGCGTCGGGTCGCCTCGGCCCGCCCGGTGCTCCGCGATCCGCACCCACTTGCCCAGCGTCAGCAGGAGGTAATGGTTCGTGAGCGTCACGTGCTCGAGCACTTCGTCGACGGACCACTGGTCCGGTGCCGGCTTGAACGGTCCCAGCGCCGCCTCGCGCTCGAACCAGCGGTCCATCTCCGCGAAGACCGCGCACAAGGTCTCGCGGACCGTGCGGACCGTCGCCTCGTGGGACATCGCGCCCAGCTCCTTCTTGCCGACGCGTCGCAGCCGACCCGAGCGCCTTCGCGAAGATCTCGCTCAGCGCTGCGGTGATCGGTTCACCGAGCGAGCGGCTCTCGGAGGTGGCCCTCGAAGCGGTTCCAGGTCGAGGCGCCCGCCGAGCCCGCGGAGCATCCTCTCCGTCAGCATTGCTGCTCGAGAGGGCCCGGGTTGGCCGAACGGGTCGCCGCGGATGCCATGCCGTGACTCCCCCGCGAAAGCGGGCACCGCACCGCGGCCGAAGGCGCTTCCCCGCGGACCGCGAGGTACGCCGATTTCGTCCGAGGGTCGGAAGCGGGGGGCTATTGTCAAATGTTGTGTACGGCAGGGCGATCAGGCGGCATCCTTCACCCCG
>CAZQQP010000272.1:0-4848 GCA_964595475.1 uncultured Planctomycetaceae bacterium
CAGGTAGACCGCATCTCTCACAGAGCGGGCCGCGGTGTCCTCGACGCGCGTCACGCAACGGCCCCCCGCGACAATCTGGAGGCGAGCCCACGTCGCACGAAGCTCAGGGCCCTTCGCCCCGCCGGGATCCTCCCACTCGAAATGGAACGCCAGTTCACTCATCGCACTGCTCGAGTCCCTTCGGCCACTCCTCGCGGCGGAGCGGGTACCCCTTGTATTCTCTCAATCCCTTGTTAACCAGACGCCCCTCGTAGACGGTGTCCCCCTGTCTGTACCAGACGTATCGGGGAAAGCCGCCTTCCCAATACCCGCCGGTGCAGCCCGCGCGCACGGCCCGCCGCAGCCACCGCGTGAGCGTGGCCTGGCTTTGTGCCAGCGACGGGTCGCAGATGCTCGCCGTGGCATGCCGTGGCCGGGGAGGCCCGGCGAACGACGGTGTGTCCTTGTGTTCGGGGCTGCCGACGTATCGGACGCCCTTCGCGATCTCGCCCAGGTCCGTGCCCTCAGGCGGCGGAACCACCGCTCGGACAGGCCGGCGACGGCGTTTCGGAGACCTCATCTCAGTGTCCCGTCCCAGCAGTAGCTATTGGACCACGATCCGGACCCTTTGTGGGTCCTTCCCCTTCGCCTGTTCGGCGAGGAATGCCTCGAACCGCTTCTTCAGCTCATCGGGGCTCGCGGGCGAGCCCCCATTGAGCAGCGCCTCGCGGAGGTCGTCGGTCCCGATGTCGATCCGAGTGAGGCCGGCGAGGACCTCGTTCACGGCCTTGATGAAAGGTCCATCCACCTTTCCGGGGAGCTGTGCGGAACCCACGAAGGCTTTGACCAGCTTCTGCTCCTCCGGCCGCAAGAGCTCGATCTGCTGAGAGACGGTCGGGTCGGAGAGATTCTCGACCAGCGTCCCTGTCCATCGATCGAGGAGCGTGTCCAGCGCGTCGTCGACCTCGTCGAGCACCTGCTTCGCCGGCGGGCCTCCCTTTTCCGTCCCGGGCCGGAAGCCACAATGGGGACAGGTCGGCGTCGTCGCGAGCTCCTGCTCCGTCAGGGCGTAGCAGCTTTTCAGGCTCCCCAGCCGCTCCTGGAGGTCCTGGAGCTGTTGCGTGGGCATGACCTCGATGCTCGCGAGGCTCTGGAGTCTGGCCAGCCGCTCGTCGCTGAGCAGACGTCGCTTCCGATCGTCGTCGGACCGGCCCAGGCGGGCCCGGGTGTGCATGTCCACGTAGGCCTGGATATAGCTGCGCTTGAGCTCCTCGAGGCTTCGTTTGGCCTCGGAGAGAAATCCCGACCGGCCGCGCTGCTCCGGATCCTGGACGGCCGTCACGAGCTGGTCGCGCGATGCCCGTGCATCCCGGACCCACTCATGGTCCTCGGGCAAGACGGTCTCGGCTTGAGCGAGGTATGAAGCGAAGGGCTCGATCTGGGACGTCAGATTCCGGAGCGCCTCGACTTCCTGTAGTCCGTCGAGACCGGCCCGCTGACCGAGCACCTCATCGCGGCTCTGGCGGAAGTTCTTGAGCTTGCCGGGCGTCGTGTAGCGCTGGAGCGACTCCAAAAAGTCCTTGGCGCTTTCGAGGCTCTGGCCGAGGCGGGTCGCGGTCTCCTCGTCGAGCACGTTCCGCCCCCAGAGAGTCAGGCCCTCGCGGAGCGATTGCTGCGCCTGCACGAGACGCTGGACGTGGCTCTCCACCTCCTGTTGAAGCTGTTTGACGGCATCCTCGTTGCCCTGGGCGACGAGCTGGGCCATCCCCGGCGTCAGGTCGAGGAGCTCGAACAGCGCCCGGATGCCGGGGACGTTCCATTCCTTGGGGGGCTCGACGTGGCGGAAATGGACCAGTTCCTTCACGGGGGTCGCCGCGAGGTCGGCCATCGCGGTGGCGTCGAGCTTCTTGCCCGGGATCGCGAGGACCACTTCCCCGGCGTGGACGAGAGCACCGAGAAGGACGACGACCCACTCGGGCTCCAGCCGGTATCGGCCCGTCGCCATGTACTCGACGTCGCGGTCCGTCTCGATCAGATCGCTCCGGTTGGTCACCTGCCCCGCGCCCTTCCGGCCCATGACCTCGAGGATGTGCCGGGCGTATCGCGACCGATGCACGTCCAGCCGGTCGCCGTCGAGCAGCTCGAGGCCGTCGAGGATCTTCGCGCCGTGTTCGGTTCGGGCGGCGCCGGCGATCCACCGCAGGGCGTCTTCGACGGCCCGCTCACAGTTCTCTCGCGTCACCATCACCGAGAAAGTGGGGTATTCCGGCGCCTGGTCCTCGAAGTGGGGGGCGAGCGCGGACGCGGCGGCGGTGTTCACGATGTCACGAACGCTCGCGGTTCCTCCCGAGCTACCGGGGAGACCGCCCTTGACCCATTCGACGAGCTTCCGCTTTCGCCCCTGGTAGGTCACCTCGAACGCCGTGGGCATCTGCTCGCGGAGCCATTTCGTCAGCTCCTTCAGCGAGTCGTCCCCTTTGGACTGGTACACGCTCTTGGCATGGCCGGAGGCACGGGAGCCGAGGTCCCACGCGGCCGCACAGCGGCGGAGGGCGGAGCGGAACGTCTCGTCCGGGCGGACGAGCTTGAAGAACACTTCGTCGGGCTTCTTCTCGTCCCGGAACCGCGGCGGGGCGTGGGGCTGAATGAAATAGAGATAGAAGTCGCGCGGCGGCACCGCGGTGGACCGCTCGTTGGGGGACCCGAAGAAGAGGTATCCGACCCGCCAGACGTTGCGCTCGGTCCACTGGAGCTCGTGTTCCCAGATCTGCGACCCGGTGACGTACGTGTGGTCCGTGCACTCCATCACCCGCTTCAGGGCCTCGTAGTAGTGGCGGTCGAGCGCGTCGTCGTCGAGGGTCTCCGCCCGTTGCTCGATGATCGCGTCGAAGTCCGGCGTCTTCTGCAGGTCGAGGTAGTACTGCTGATTGTCCTCGTTGACCGAGATGAACTGGCCGTTGACGGTCCGATGGATCTCCCGAAGGACCGCGTCCACCATCGTCCGCAGGTCGTCGGCCGGCTCCCCGCCCATCTCTTCGATGCCCGGCTGGTAGAGGCACAGCCCGTCGCGAAGCTCTTCGGCCGTGGAGCCGAGCGGTGCATGGATATCGCCGTGGGTGAGCCGGTGGACGGAGAGGCCGTGGATGACCCGCAGAGCCATCGGTTTGTAGGCCGGCCGGGTGAAGGCCTGTTGCACGCGTGACTCGAGGGTCTGGCTGCAGTCGATCACCGCCTTGATGTCGGGTTTGGTTCGAAAGCTCGGGTTCTGCCGCAGCTCGTCCCAGTACCGGTCGTATGCGATGAGCCCCGGCCGGTCTTCCGGGACCTCCTGTTCGAGGAGACCCCGCATCGCTGTGGACAGGCTCCGGAGGACCTCGCGCTTCTCGGCGACGGTCAGCCGCTCGAAGACGTCGATGTAGTCCGGGTGCACCGGGAAGAGCCGGACGAAGTCGTCAAGGCGCTCGTTCATGTGCCCGTAGAACCGGGTGAAGCCCGAGAGATACGCGCGGATCCGGCTCTGCTGGTCGGCGGTCTTCCTCAGGAGCCGCTCGGCGACGACGAACTTCACGTCTTCCCGGGCGATCGGCGCCTGTACGAAGCGCTCCTGCACGCGGCGCAGGCTGTCCGCGACGTGCGCGAACCGCTCGCTGTCGAACACCGCCTCCTGGACGCCGGCCACGAACCGGAACTTCAAGTTCTCACAGGCCTCGCCCACCTCCCTCAGGAAATTCAGATCCAGGACGAGCTCCTGGTCGCGGCGGGTTCGCAGGAAGTCCAGAAGCTCGTCGAGGACAAAGAGGAGGCCCTGGTCCGGGAATTGCCGGTGGAACGCCGCCATCATCTCCTCGAAGGCGGCCTTGTGGCTACGGGTCTCGTTCCACGGAGGAAAGCGATACTCGACTCCCCAAGCCGCCAGTGTTTCCTCCAGCTCCGCGCAGACGAACTCGCGTAGCGGCATCTGCACCGCCCCGAGCTCGGTACGAAGGACCTTGAACTTGCCGGCCACCTGCTCGGCCGCCTGCGCGACCCGTGGGTGGTTCACCGCACCGGCGAGACCGGGATTCTCAGCGATCGCCGAGATGACGGACATCAGGTGCGACTTCCCCGTCCCGTAGTTTCCGACGACCAACACACCCTTGCTCTCGGCGGGTCGATCGAGTTGGAGGTTGGGGAAGACGACGTCCGAGAGCCGCTCGGCCATCGCGTCGCTGATGACGTACGTCGAGACCAGCTGCCGCGCCGCCTCCTCGTCGGCGGCGGCCTGCAGCTGGACAACCGTGTCGATCGGATCGAACTGGATCAGCTCGCCGTACTTCATGGCTCGGCCCTCGACTCCCCCGGTGCCGCGCTGTCCTGTGTGGCGGGCTGGACGATGATCGCATCCGGCTCAGGATAAGCATGGTGCTCGTGATGCCAGGGCTCGGCGTAGGTCAGGTGGTCCCCTGCGAGGGAGCCGTTCCAGGACGCGACCACCGTTCGGTTGCGCGACATCTGCTGGAGGAGACGGAGCGGATCCTGCCGCAGCTCCGGGTCGGAGAGGATCTCCAAGTTGTCCAAGACTACCGGGTCTTCCCCTTTCACCGGGTCCACGAGCGCCCGCTGGGCCGCGAACGGCCGGCGGTGTCGGCTCACTTCCAGCAGGGCCTGCGAAACGATCCTGTTCACATTGTGGATGCGGCTGCTCAGCCGGTGGCCAAGCGCCTGGAGCGTCCGGGTCTTCCCCGAATCAGCGGGCCCCACCACCAAGATCAAGCGATGGTAGCGGCGCGCCGCCGCTTCGATCCGGTCCAATAGCTGTTCGAGGTCGACCCCGTTCACCGAAGCACCCTCTCTCGAAGCGATCCCCCCTCCTCGGCCAGTGTGCTAGCA
>CAZQQP010000272.1:4858-6047 GCA_964595475.1 uncultured Planctomycetaceae bacterium
GTCGCCCGCGGGCAACAGTCCGTCGTGGACCGTGTAGCGGTCGGACCGCCGTGCCCGCCGGGCCGCCTCGCCGTCTACAATCCACGGGTGCTCGGTGCCTAGGCGATCGCGGGCCGACGTCACGTCATCGGGGAGGACCTCCGTTTGCTGGCGTCCGGCCCGATAGGCGGCAAGCTGATCCTCCAACCCACTGTCTCCGCTCGACAGGCTAAGAGAATCCCCCTTGTAAGCCAATCCGCAATGCTGGCACTGCTACAAGCCCCCTGAGACTCGGCTCGCGCGGAAGTCAGGGCCGGTTCGGATCTCCGAGGGCGCTGTTCCCAGCCCGATCATGGGCACAGCCCGACCCTATGCGCCACATCTGGCACCGCCGCGCGACAGTCATGCCTCAATTCGCGGTCTCCCCGGCTCCAGGGGTGATCGCGTCGGAAAAGGGAATCGTTGATCCGGCGGCGGGCCGTGGAAACGAGCACCGAAACGGGGACCAGAGTGAGCTGTGACCGGAAGGGAGCGGGTCTCCGAAAGGACGGCTGCCCCCAACACGCGGGCCCCCGCTGAAAGACGCCGTGGTCCACCGCCTTCCGCCCGCAACGACGGATGCAAGCGGAGAGGTCCGTTCACGGCGTGGGCTGCCACGCAGCCGCCAGCACGGGCAAGCGCGCGGACGGGCACCGGCGGCATCCCTCTGGGACTTGCGCGTGCCACCCAAGCAAGGACGACGCTGACGCGGGTGTCCGCTCGAGCCGTCGTGTCAGACGCTCTCTTCCTCCGGACCGGCCATCTCGGGCTCGGTCTCGGTCGGCGTCTCGTCGTCCGCGGGGGCTTCCTCCCGCTTGCCGCCCTCGTTGGCGCCGATGAGCTCGCAGCAGGCGCGGTCCTGGAGGATGCCCTCGACCTGCTCCCGCAACTGCTCACTGGGCCGCACACAGAGGGGGCTCTCGAGCAGCGCCGTGGTTCCGTTGGCTTGCACCTCGAAGCAGACTGGTGTCTGGCCGCTCACCTGCCGGAGCATGGTCTTCAGGTCGTCGAGCTGGCCGTCGAGCTGGTTCGGATCCCCGTGGAAGACCTGCTCGCGGATCACGATCTTGACACAGCGGGTGAGGTGCTCGGACGCCTCCTCCACAGGGATGACCTGGTCCACCACGATGTTGGGCTCTTCCCGCCGACGGTCGACACGGCCGGGGCCGTC
>CAZQQP010000273.1:0-3533 GCA_964595475.1 uncultured Planctomycetaceae bacterium
CGCCGAATGGCTGGTTGCCAGTGCCGTGCTAATCGTGGGCGCGGTGGTCCAGGGCTCGGTGGGCTTCGGGATCGCAGTGCTGGGCGCGCCGCTCCTGTTCCTGCTGAACCCGTTCCTGGTGCCCGCCCCCATGCTCATCGTGGGCATGACGCTGCCTGTGCTCATTCTGCTGCGGGATCGCTCGGAGCTCGATATCCGCGGGCTGAAGTGGGCCCTGCCCGGGCAGTTCACCGGGACCGGCCTGGCGCTGGTGTTCGGGCTGCTGGTCCTAGCGGCGGGGGGATTGAGCTTCCTGGGATGGTCGCCGGCCCCCACCCCCGCAAAACTGGCAGCGGCCGGTTCGCTATCCGGGTTCATGGCCACGGCGACCTCCATCGGTGGCCCTCCCCTGGCCTTTGTCTACCAGGGGGTGTCCGGCTCGCGCCTGCGCTCCACCCTTTCCTCGATCTTCGTTCCCGGGGGGCTGGTGGCCCTGGGAGTCCTGGCGGTGGCCGGGCGGTTCGGCCTGGCGGAGCTCCAGGTTGGCCTGGTCCTTTTGCCCGCCGTGCTCGTCGGATTCTGGATGTCGGGTTATACCGCCCGGGTCCTTGATCGGGGCTGGCTGCGGGAGGCGGTGCTAGGGGTTTCGGGGGCCGCCGGGGCAACGGCCGTGGTCCGCGCCCTGGTTTGAGGATGTTCTTCCTAGGGGCATCTACCCCTTGCCACCCCAGGTACCTCCCGCGCTACTGTGGTCCAATTGGTCCCAGCCGGGGGGTCCCGCCATGCGTATCCTGCTCGTCCATCCCAGCTCCCTGATGTATTCCGAGATCTACCTGCGCCTCGAGCCCCTGGGGCTGGAGCGCGTCGCCCAAGCCCTGCGCTCCGCAGGCCACGAGGTGCGCATGCTTGACCTGCAGCTCTTCCGCCACCGCGACCTGTGGCGGGAGGTGCGCCGCTTTCGGCCCCAGGCGGTGGGCTTCAGCCTCAACTACCTGGCGAACATCCCGGAGGTGGTGGACCTGGCCAAGGCCCTGCGGACCCGGGAGCCGGAATGCTTCGTCTTCGCCGGGGGGCACAGCGTCTCCTTCATCGCCGATGAGGTGCTGGAGCACGCCAATGGGGCCATCGATGCCATTGTGGAAGGGGAGGGAGAGGTTACCGCCCCGGCCATGATGGAGGCGGTGCCGAGGGTCAACGGCGTCCCCGGGGTGCGCACGCCGGAAGGGCCCGGGCCCAAGCCGGAGCTCCTGGACGACCTGACCCGGTTCCCGCCGGCCCGGGACCTGGCGCGGCGGCGCCGGGGCTACTTCATCGGGGTGCTGGATCCCTGCGCCTCCATCGAATTCACCCGGGGCTGCCCGTGGGACTGCTCCTTCTGCAGCGCCTGGACCTTCTACGGCCGCAGCTACCGCCGGGCTGACCCGGCCGCTGCAGCCGACGAGATGGCCTCCATCCGCGAGCCCAACGTCTTCATCGTCGACGACGTGGCCTTCATCTACCCCGAGCACGGCCTGGCCATTGCCGACGAGATCGAGAAGCGCGGCATCCAGAAGCGGTACTACCTGGAGACCCGCTGCGATGTCCTGCTGCGCAACGAGGAGGTCTTCCGGCGCTGGGCGGACCTTGGGCTCAAGTACATGTTCCTGGGCTTCGAGTCCCTGGACGAGGACCAGCTCACTGCCTTCCGCAAGCGCATCTCGCCCAACGACAACTTCAAGGCCCTGGAGGTGGCACGCCGGCTGGGCATCACGGTGGCCATCAACCTGATCACCGACCCGAGCTGGGACGAGGAGGACTTCCGCCGCGCCCAGGAGTGGGCCCTGCAGGTCCCCGAGGTGGTCCACCTGACGGTGGCCACGCCCTATCCGGGCACGGAGCTGTTCCACACCGAGCAGCGCCAGCTCACCAGCCGCGACTACCGGCTCTTCGACGTCCAGCACGCGGTGCTGCCCACCAAGCTGCCGCTTCACCGCTTCTACGAGCTGCTGGTGGAGACCCAGGCCAACATCAACCGCAAGAACCTGGGCTGGCGGGCCGCCCGTCGACTCAGCCGCATCCTGGCGCGGCAGTGGATCCGCGGGCAGTTCAACACCACGCGCATGCTCTTCCGGTTCAACAAGGTCTACAACGCCGAGCGCCAGTACGGCGATCACCTCAAGCCCGTTCCCTACGAGATGCGCCTGCCCGATCGGGCGGAGGAGTCCTTCCAGAGCCAGGAGCTCTACGTCCATGCCGGCAAGACCGCGGCCGAGCGCAAGGGAAGGCGGGCCCCGCGGGTGACCGCAGCGTCCTAGCCTCGGCCGCGGCGAGGCGGTCCCACGGAAAAGGCCCCGGGCGCCGGCGCCCGAGGCCTTCCGGTGGGAATCCTCTCCGATCCCTCGCGGGCGGTCGCAGGCGCCGGCCGGTTAGCGCCGGTCCTCCTGGCCGATCTCCCACTCCTCCACCTGGACCTCGACGATCTTGCCGCTGGTGGCGTCCACCTCCACCTTGAACTCGGTCCCGCCCGAGTCCCGGATGTCGAGCTCGTAGGAGGCGGCGCCGTCGGACTCGATCTCGTACTCCAGCTCCTGGACCGTGCCCGGATACAGCCCCTTGGCCGTGCGGATGGCCTCCTTCTCGGAGATCTTCGCCCGGCCGGCGAAGGGCTCGTCACCGGCGGACTCCACCTCCTGCTCCATCTCGACGATGGAGCCGGTGCGGGCGTCGCACTCGAACTCCCACTGGCCGCCGTCGTCGGTGTGGACCTCGATCTCATAGGCCGGGGTGCCCTCGTCGGTGACGCTCAGGTGCTCGACCTTGGCGAATTCGCCCGATTTGATTTCACTTGCCGCCTCCAGGCAGGCCTCCAGGGAGCCCTTGTGGCCTCGGTGGTCGTGGCCCGCCCAGGCTGCGGATGCGCCGAGGAGCAGGACCGGAGATAGCACGAGTACAGCGGTTCCGTTACGCATAAGGTGCCTCGCTAGAGGTGGTTGCCTACCTTGTCCGGGGCATTTGCCCGGCCACTCGGGTCATTGGGCAGCACAGCGGCCCTTTGTGCAACGGGAATGGATCCTTTTCACCGGTCCCCGAAGGGGTTGGCTCGGGGCCAGGCAGTCATCCGGGTGGAGAGCCCGGTACTTGATCGGGGTCAATTGGCCGTCGGCAATCTACTCCATACTGGGAACAATCACCCATCCATCCAGGCCGTGTAATCGGAGGATGTCCGCCATGGCTACCCTGCAAGTGCTCGAGACCCTCTCCCAGTCCGACAAGAGCTGGGAGGACGCCGCCCAGAAGACCGTCGATGACTGCGCCCGGCCCGGCCGCGAGGTCAAGTCGGTCTATCTCAAGAACGCCGAGGCCGTGGTGGAGAACGGCCGAATCGCCCAGTACCGGATCAACGCCAAGGTTACGTTCCTGGCGGAAGACTAGCGGCCCGGGAAGTGGGCGATGATTCCCGGTACTGGTTGCTTTCACCCGGTGTTGCGGTCCCGTTTCGGCGGAGTCAGGGTAGGGGTTCGCCCGGTTTCCTCCTCGTCCGGGGCCACCGGGCCAGGTCCTTGGCTGGCGTGGCC
>CAZQQP010000273.1:3543-6014 GCA_964595475.1 uncultured Planctomycetaceae bacterium
GGGTATGGGAGGCGGCATAGCCCAATTCTCCACCGTTGCCTTCGCCGGTCCCTCTCTCCGGGACCGCATTCGGGGCCCTTCGGGGCCCCGCCCCCCCGTTGTCCCGTCTCCGGGAACTCGCTGTTACCCTTACCAGCTCCCGTCCAGGGTCAGGTAGAAGCTCCGCCCCGGTCCGGGGATCCGCCGGCCCACCGGCACGTCGCTGCCGCGGACCCGGTTGAATCCGCTGGTGTGCTTGGTGTAGTCCTTGTCCAGGAGGTTCTCCACACCGGCCTGGAAGCCCAGGCCGTTGACGGGCCGCCACTGGCCGCGGAGGTTGAACAGGGCGTAGCTCCCGGTCTCGGCGTTGCTGGTGGAGGCCTCTTTGGTGACGATCGTCTGCGAGATGTGCTTGCCCCGGCCGGTGATCTGGACCTCGCCCGTGATCCGCCAGCGCGCCCGCTGGTGGGTCACCCCCAGGGTGGCCTGGGGCGGGGCGATCCGGAACAGGCTGTCGTCGATGTCCCGACGCTTGCCCCGCACATACCGGCCCACCAGCCGGGCCCGCCAGCGGGGGGCAAAGCGCCAGCGCGCCCGCAGGTCCGCGCCGAAGATCTCCGCCTCCACGTTGGTGTAGCGCAGCGGGGTGGCATCCCCGTTCAGGGTGCTCACCGCGACCACGTCGGGATCGGTGGCCGCGGTACCCTGGATGTAGTCGTCCACCGCCTTGTAGAAGGCCCGCGGCGCGACGTAGAGCCCCCCGCTCTCCCAGGTGAATCCGGCATCGACGACGTGGGCCACCTCCGGGTCGAGGTCGGGGTCACCCACGTAGTTGTTGCCGTCGGCCAGCCCAGCCGAGACCTCCAGGGGCAGCCACAGGTAGCGCTCGATGTAGCTGGGGGAGCGGGTCTTGCGGGCGGCCTCGGCGTGGACGCTCAGGGCGCCGGTGACCGCGTAGCGGAGCTTCGCTACCAGGTCCACGTTGTTGTCGGCGTGGTCCCGGTCGCGGCCGTTGAACGCGTCCCGGAGCCGCCGCGGCGGGGCCAGGTTGCGGGCGGGGGAGGCGTTCACCGGCCCGGCGGCCGTCTCCACCCGGTTGTAGCGGATCCCGAGCTCGGCGGATAGGCGGGGCGTCAGCGAGCCAATCCACTCGGCAAACGCCCCGTAGCGCTCGGTTTCGGCGTCATTGAACTGGGTGACGAAGAAGCCCGGATTGTCGGGATTGCGGACCGTCATGTCGTGCTCGGCGATCTGGCCGTCCGTTCCCACCCGCAGCTCGCCCCGCCACAGGGGATGGAGGACCTCCAGGCGATACCCGAGGCCTGCCGCCTCGGCGGAGACGAAGCGGCGATCCGGACCGGCGCTCATGGGATTGAAATCGGGAGCCGGACGGAGCTTGAAGTTGTTCATCCCGTGGTCGACGTCCTGGTAGGAGATCCGGGCCTGGATCTCGGTGGAGCCCAATCGTCGGGTGTACTCCGCCTGGCCGATCTCCGTGTCAAAGAAATCGATGTCCATGGGCAGGGAGGGGTTGCCCGAGTCGCCCGTGTCGGTATGGCGGAAGTCCAGCCAGAGCTCGTTGCCGCTGCCCCGGACGCCGTAGCCGGCGCCGATGGTCTGGCGCTCGTGCTCGGTGGCCGCGATGACCCCGTCGGCGAACGCGATGTCGCCGCCGCGATCGTAGCTCCCGGTCACCTGAAAGCGGTGGGTTTCGTTGGCCGCCCCCACTAGCCCCCCGGCAGAGGTGCCCTCCTCCACGCTACGGAGGGAAGTCTGCACGTTCCCCCTGGGCCGCAAGCCCGGGCTTTCGCCGAAGGGGATCCGCTTGGAGCGGGCCGTCACAGTTCCCCCCATGCTCTGACCGCCGCTGCTCACGGAGGAGACGCCGCGCTCGAGCTCCAGCGAGCCCAGCAGGGAGCCCGGCAGGTAGTGGAGCGGCGGATCCATCCAGTTGGGACCGCCCGAGAGCGGTCCCATCCCGTCCACCTGGACGTTCATGCGCGGTCCGAACATCCCGCGGTACTGGACCTGTCCGCTTAGGGGGCCGTTATTGTTGACCGCACCGGCGGAAACGCGGTCCATGAGCTGGGCAGGGTCGGGACTGGTCCCGCTTTCCGCTTCCGGGTCGACGGGCGTAGTCTGGCCGGGCTCCTGGACCGCCAGGCCGGGGACCGCCACCTCCGGGACCTGCACCGCAGCCTTCCGGGCGGGCCCTCCTGGCGGTTCACCGGCCGCCGGGGAGCTGAGGCAAAGGAGGATGATCCCGAAGACGGGGCAGGAGAGGGGCGGCGGGATCCGCTTGGGGACCATTCCGGCCTCCTGGGTCGATGGCTCCCTGGCAAGGGCGCAAGGGCCCGGCGGGAAAGGTAGATCAGCGGAGGGACCGGGGGGAATGCGACGTATTGTCGCAGGGGGATCGAGGCGCTTATTCGGGCGCCGCCCGGATCGGCAGGGGAAGAAGGGAGGCGGTTCGGGTCAGGGAAGGGAGGGGG
>CAZQQP010000274.1:0-5936 GCA_964595475.1 uncultured Planctomycetaceae bacterium
TAGGTCTCCTTACATAGCATCCTCCTTTCCCAGGCTTTCCCTGGCGCAACGGGAGGTTCGCCCTCCCCGCGGGGATGCGAGCACATCGGCCATCCGCTTTCGTAGCTTGGTCAGCTTCTCCGGCGGGAGCTTCACCGTCGGGCCGAAGCGGACGAACCGCGGCCCGAGCCGCCGGATCCGGTCGAGTAGGGCACGCGCCCTCGCGTCGTCGCCGCTTTCTCCCCGCCGCCGGAGCGCTTGGAGATACTGGTAGTCCTCGATGCCGTCGCGGATGATCTGGGCGCGGATCGAGTCCAGGATCATGTCGTCGGGGGTCTCTCCAGGGTAAAACAACAGGCCGTTGCCCACGCCCGTGGGAGTCGACGGCCTCAGCGAAAAGCCACGCGCCACACGCTTCGGGTCTCGGTCCGCGTGCTTAGGCGTCCGCCGGTCCCAGTTCGTCGTGGTCCACAGCGCGCACCGGGTCACCTTCTCCTGGAACATCCGCCAGAAGAAGCCGCGGAGGTCCATCGCGGTATAAGCATCCTTGTACCCGTTGCCCACGGAGATGTTGCGGTGGATGTACCACGAGAGCGCCTCGTCGGGCGCCTCGCGCCGCTGGTATAGCCAGCGCTTGACGCGGGAAAACCGCTTGAGGTAGTGGCCGGGGACGGAGCACCAGATATCCACCACGCCGGCGTGGGGCTCGAGGGTCTTCTCCACCGCGTCGCCCCGCAGCCCGCCGCCGAAGGTCTGGTGGCGGCGGATCTTCGGCGCCACCTTCGCCATCCGCCTCGCGAAGGCGCGGTTCCGCGCCGCCTTCCGCCCCGCGGTCGCCTCGTCGTAGGGCAGCCGGACGTAGAGATAGTCGCTCCAGCCATGGGACTCGATGACCGGCAGCATGCGGCGGAAGAAGCGCTCCAATCGCTCCTTCCCCCATGTCTCGGGAACGGGCAACTGATTGAGGTGCAGGCCGCGGTCGCGCCAGTAGACGCCCCACTTCTTCAGGTACGCCTTCCCCACCCGATCGGGGCTGGCGCCCTCGCTATAGGACTCCGTGAAGGCGGCGGTCGCCACGAGATCGTCGTCCCCCACCTTGTCGCGGCGAACCGCCGCGGCTCCGAGGGCGCGGGGATAGACGCGAACCTCGTCGAGGGCTCCGGTGTAGGGGCGAATGGTCGTCCGGTAGGCGCTGCCGAGGTGGAGGGTCCGCCCCGAGGGTTTGAGGCCAGGGATGGTCCGTCTCGCGACCCGCCGCCCCTCGTGATACACCGTGATGACGCGCTCCGGCCCGACCGGGTCCTCGACCGCGACCGCGAGGTGGGACCACGCCCCCGTCTCGATGTCGACCCCGATGCTCTCGATGGCGCGACCTTCCTTGTCCGCGCGGAACCTCACGCTCAGCGCTCCGGTCGGGCCGACCCGCCATTCCATTCCCCGTGGCCCGCCGCCCCATTGCGCAAGGAGGCTCCCCGCCTCGCCCGCCACGGGCCTCGCCCAGAGCGTGACCGTGAAGGGCTTCGTCTGATCGATGCGGAAGCCCGTGTCGTCGCCCGTGGTCCCGTCGAAGCGGCGGTATCGCCCGTGGGGCCCGCCGGTGGCGTAGGGCCTCCGCCGCATATACAGCGGCTTCGTGGCGGGGACGAAGCGACCCGGCGACAGGCGGTTCCGGACGTAGCGGGGGTAGACCTTCTCGGTCGTGTACGCGATCCGGGCGGCGCGATCCTCGAAGCCGTACCAGAGGTCCACGCTGCCCGCGTCGAAGCGGAACAGCTCCGTGGTCACCGGTACGTCCGCGGGCAACGTGTGGTCCCGGACGTGGAGCTTCACCGGCACCTGCAGCGGCTGCGTCCGCCCACCGGTGGCCACCGTCATCGTCAGGTCGCCGGTGTACCGGCCGGCCGCCGCGTCGGCGGGGACGTAGATTGTCACCCAGAGGGTGTAGGCGTAGCCGTCTGCGACCCCCTCGATCGTCCCGAGGGGGAAAAGCACATCCGGCCACTCCTCGCCCCGCTTCCGGTCGCGGACCCGCCCGACGGTCCTCAGCTCGATCGCGTCGCCGTCGATCGTCTCGTCCGTCTTCGCGTGGGACAGACTCCTCAGCCGAACCTCGCGGACGTCTGCGGGCGCCTCGAGGTCCGGCCCAAGGCTCACCTGGAACGAGACACCCTCGCGCTTCACCGCGTGCAGCGTCACGGCGGCATGCCGGGTCGCGGTCGCGGGGACGGGCTCGTATTTCAGCGGAAGCTTTCTGGCCGCGGTCGCCCACCGGACAGGGACGGGCTGGTCGGCTACGAGCTTGTACGGGCGGTCCGCCGCGACGGCGACCGCCGCGACGAGGGCCAGCCACGCGACGAACAGCCCCGCGGCCGCGGTGCGGCCGCCCTGGATCGCGACCATGGCGTCGCCTTTCCGTTGACTGTGAAGGAGCGACCACAGGCCCCGATGCGGTGTGGCGGCCCTTCTGCGGGATATCCGGCCGCAGATACGAGCCCGCATGTCGCTATCACGCGTCCCATGCTTCGCCCCGGTCGGGCTTCCGGCGACCCGGCGACGGCCACGCCCCGCTCCGTCGACCCCCGCCGCGGCCGGACGACGCCGCGCCGGGCTCATCGCGTCTAAGGTCCCATCCCCACACCGTCGGGGGCGTAGACGGCCACCGGGTCGGCGAGGCCCGCGACCGGCTGCGGGGTGAGCGGGCGGAGCGGCCGATCCGCCGACAGGCGGGCGCGTGTCGCGTCCGTCAGAAGGATCGGCTCACCGACCTTCTTGGTCAGTCCCTCCACCCGCGAGGCGAGGTTGACGGTCTCGCCGATCGCGGTGTACTCGAGGCGTTGTTGCGAGCCGATGTTGCCGACGATCGCCCGTCCGGTGTGGATTCCGACCCCGATTGCGAGTGTCTGCCCACCCTCCGCCTCGCTGTCGGCGTTCAGTGTCTCGAGCTTCTGGAGCATGCGCTCGGCCGCGTCCACCGCCCGCGACGCGTGGTCGGGCTGGTCCCCCGCCGCGTTGAACAGCGCGACGAACCCGTCGCCGAGAAACTTGTTGATCATCCCGTCGTGCTCCTCCTCCACCGCCTCCACCATCGCGGTGAAAAAGCGGTTGAGGAGCCGGACCACCTCGTGGGGCGGGCGGCCGGCGGACCGCGAGGTAAAGCCGCGGATGTCGCAGAAGAGCACGGTCAGCTCCAGGTTTCGGCCGCCGAGACCGGGGTCGGAGCGGAGGATGACCTCCGCCGCCCGCTCCCCCACGTGGAGGCCGAAGGTCTGGCGGAGCTCCTGCTTCGCCCGCATCTCCCCGACCATGTGGTTGAACTCGTCGATCAGCGGGCCGAACTCGTCGGCGCGGAGCAAGCGGAGGCGCACACCCAGGTCGCCCGCGGCGACGGTGCCCGCCGCGTCACGCAGCGCGTGGACGGGGCCGACAACCAAGCGGCTCATCAACGCGGTGCTCGCGAGGCCGAAGGCGATGCCCACCACGCCGACGGTCAGCATGAACCAGCGACCGCCGGGCCGCTGGCCGTGGTCGACCATGCCGAGGAGGAGGAGGGAGACGATCGGGCAGACCACCGCGGAGACCGCCAGGAGAAGCCCCCGCTGGCGAAGGGTGAGCGTCGCCGCGCCCCGGACGCGGTAGGGTTGAGTCGCGCCGAAGAGCACAGGGAACAGCCACCGCTGGGCGAGCAGCTCCAACAAGAGCATCGAGTGGGTGACCGAGATCAGCGCCGCGATGACGAGGGAGATGGTCAGGTGGGCGGGAAGGTTTTCGTGCATGGGCTCGGCGGCCCCGGCGACGGCACCGAGGAACGCGGGGACGCACCCCAACCAGCCGGCCGCGAGTAGAAAGGCGATGTGCCACGGCAGGTTCACCGCCCGCCGCTGGGCCCGGGTCAGTTCTGCGGGGTCGACGGCCTCCCCGCGGAGCCTGCCGTGGTAGGCCCGGCCCATCGAGAAGACCAGCCAGACCCAGATCCCCACGCCGACGGGGTAAACCCCCAGGTTGTACCAGACGATCGCCCGGTGGAAGCGCCGCTGCTGCTCCGCGGTCAACAGCGGCTCGATGTGGATCACATTGTACCAGATGTTGAAGAAGCTGCCGAGCACAGTCGGGCCGAGCGCCGCCAGGGCGATCAGCCCGAGCGCATGCCGCGTGGTCCAGCGTGGCTCCACCACGTTCGTCACGGCCCGTCGCTTCCGTCGTGGGGGGCGTTGGCGGCCGCCTTCGGCGGCATCGACCACGGCCGGAAGTAGTCCAGGAGGACGAGGCACCCGGACGCGTCGGCCGCGTCGGCCCTCCGGCGCACCGCATCCATGTCGGCGAGCGGGCTGAAATGGAAGCCGTCGCTCAGTGGCTTGAAGAAATCGTCCTGATGGCTCGGGAGGAGGTAGCGTGGCCGGAGCCGCCGCAGCGCCGCGGGAAGCCGGTCGCGGCTGTCCTCCATGGCCACGCCCACGATCGCCAGGTCCACCGGCGCGGCACCGGCCGGCGGCGGGTGTCCCGGCATGCCGCCGGAGTCGAGATACACCCGCTGCCCTCCCATCTCAATCAGGAACGCCAGCGGCCGGCCGAGCAGCCAGTCGTCGGCGGTCTTCGGGGGTTTCTCGGGGACGGCGTCCACCGCTCCCTCGTACGGCACACCGCCGAGGGGCAACGAATCGTGGCGGGCGGGAAGGGTCCGGACCATCACCCCCGGCCAGGCCCGCCGGGCGCCGGGCGTCACGGAGACGGTCCGCGCCGGCGGAACCCCCGCGGCCCGCGCCAACAAGCAAGCCGTCTCCGAGCCGACTACGGGGACGTCGAACCGGTCGGCGAGGACGGGCACATCCATCAGGTGGTTGAAGTGGCCGTGGGTCACCAGGATCGCCCGCAGCTTCTCCAGCGCCCGGCGGTCGAGCTGACGGATCGCCGCGTCGATTCGGGCTCGGTCGGGGCCGATGGGAAGCCCCAGTGCCACGCGGCAGAAGCCCACGCGGGTGAAATAGGGATCGACCAGCACCGCCGCGTCGTCGGCCGCCAAGAGGTAGCCATTGCACCCGAGATAGGTCACCCGCAACGAGGGAGTCGCGTCGGTCGCCGCTACGGGGTCGTCCTCGGCCACCACCAGATCCGCGTGGTCGCCGAACCCTCCGCAGCCAGCGAGCGACACGGCGACGGCGACGGATGCCACCACCCGCATGGCAGCCATTGTACAGTCCGGCCGCCACACCACCGATTCGTGCTCGTTCGTCTCGCTCGCCGGTCCGCCCCTCGCGCGGAAGGCCTCGTAATGCGTCGCGATGGCCGGGACGCGAACTGTCAACCGGAGCGTCGTGCGTCGAGCGCCCCGACCAGACTATCGGGCGAGCCCTCCTCCGATACGCGGCTGTCCGTGGGCGACGGAAATCCGGCCGACCGGATGCTCACGACTCATGGAGAGACGTCCTTTTCCGAGCCGAATAGCCCCGGCTGCCGTTCCCGCTCCGCGCCCTTCGCCCCGATGTGGTTGCTGATGCTCTCGAGGGTGGTCCGCTCGGTGCCCTCCGAGAGCTCGATGAGGGCTTGGACGACCCGGCGAAACAGGTCGCTGCGGCGGAGACCGTGGGCGTCGAGGAAGCGATCCACCCGGTGGAGATCGCCGCCCTTCCACAGGTGCATGAGATGGTGGACGCGATCGATGAGCGGGACGGCCTCGTCGTCCGACGCCTCGTCGCCGACCGCCGTCGGGTGGCGCCGGGTCCACGGGAGGAGCTTCACTTCGCTGCCTTCCTGCCCGGCGCCGGGCGGAGTCGTCGGTTCCTCCTCCCCCGCCGCCTCCGCGGATGCCGCGGGGCCGCCCTTGCGGGTGAGGATCCGCTGGCGCTCGAGATCCGTGTCGGAGAGGCCGCACGCCGTGGCGTAGAGGATGCAGGTGCCCACCGGAGCGTCCTCCATCCCGAAGTCGTGGCGGTGGAGGAGGTAGTAGGCGGTGACGCCGTCGA
>CAZQQP010000275.1:0-2206 GCA_964595475.1 uncultured Planctomycetaceae bacterium
CGAGCCGCGCCCGTGAGGAAGCGGGTCCCGACGAGCCGCGCCCGCGAGGAAGCGGGTCCCGACGAGCCGCGCCCGTGAGGAAGCGGGTCCCGACGAGCCGCGCCCGCGAGGAAGCGGGTCCCGACGAGCCGCGCCCGTGAGGAAGCGGGTCCCGACGAGCCGCGCCCGCGAGGAAGCGGCCTGAGTCGCACGCGTCTCGGTCCCTCACGGTCGCATCTCGCTCCCTCACGGTCGCGTCTCCCTCCCTCACGGTCGCGGCTCCGATACGCTGCCGCGTCGGCGGCGTGCTCACGCCGGTTGTCCCTCCCGGGCCCAGCCGTTATGTTCCGCATCGTCGGGGCGCGGGCTCCGACGCCCTCCAACCGATCCCAACGCGAGGACGAAACCATGGAACGAAGAAACTTTCTGAAAGCATCCGTCGGCGCCGTCGCGGCGAGCGGGGCGGCCTCCGCCGCCGAGGCGGGGGAGGACGCCCAGCGCGACCTCTACGAGCTGCGGACGTACAACCTCGCGTCCAAGGAGGACCGCAAGCTCGTCGACTCGTATCTGAGCGAGGCCGCCATCCCCGCGTACAACCGCCAGGGCGTGAAGCCGGTCGGCGTGCTCGAGCCGGCGGACGGCTCGGACCCGGGGAAGCTTCACGTCCTCCTGCGATACGGCTCGCTCGATCAGCTCGTGAAGGTTCGCGACGCGCTCGCGTCGGACGAGGCGTATCACGACGCGGCGTCGGAGTACCTCGGCACGCCGCAGGACGATCCGGCCTACAAGCGGATCGAGAGCGTCCTCACCGTGGCCTTCAAGGGCCACCCGCGTCTCCGCGTGCCCGAGCAGACCAAGCAGGGCCAGCCGCGGCTGTTCGAGCTGCGGACCTACGAGAGCCACAACGAGCGGAAGGCGCGGCTGAAGGTGGAGATGTTCAACAAGCACGAGATGGCGCTGTTCGACAAGCTCGGCTTCACCGCGGTCTTCTACTCCGACAAGCTCATCGGGGACAAGCTGCCCAACCTCACCTACATGCTCGTCTACGACGACAAGGAGCAGCGGGACGCGCTCTGGAAGAAGTTCTTCGAGTCCGAGGGGTGGGACAAGCTCTCCTCGATGGAGCGCTACAAGAACACGGTCTCCAAGGTCCACAACTGGTTCCTCAAGCCCACGGACTACTCCCAGCTCTGAGCCGTCGACGAGGGGATCGAGGGGCGGAGGCCGCCCCCGCGTGCGACGGGCGCCTCACCTCGTCGGGGCGGCCGTTCGGGCACGGTGGGGCCAGCCGGCGACAGCCGAATCCAGAGGGCTCGGCGATAAGGAGGTGGAAAAGAATAAGTTGAGCCTATACGCCAAAGCAAGGAGGAGGAGCCTCCTTGCTTTGGCGTCGGCTTCGACCCGTTTGCAATCCCCGGCGGCGCCAGACCCCGGCATTTGCGGACGTAGCCCTCGCTCGAACATCGGCCTCCCGTCTCATCGGTGCCAAGGCGGAAGCAGGCTTCCGCCTTGGCACCGATGAATAGGCTCAACTTATTCTTTTCCGCCTGCTTATCTCCGACCATCCGGGTCGGGCGGTTCACGTCGCGCATCCCACGGACGGTCCGCTCCGAGGGGAACGTCCCCCATCGCGGGCGCTGCGTTGGGGCGACCGTCGGGGTCTCCGCCCCGGGGCGTCAACGTCGGAGGGGGTCGATCCGCCGGGTGGCCGGACGGACTTGCCGCGCCTCCGGCCGGAGCGCTCCGGCCACGTGGAGGGCCCAGCTCACGAGGAAGCCCACCGCGAAGCCTCCGATGTGGGCCCACCACGCCACGCCCGCCCCCACCGAGACCGTGCCCTTGAAGAGCTGGATGAGAAACCAGACCCCGAGGAACACCCACGCGGGGACGACAATGAGGTGGAGAAAAACGAAGATCGGAATGAGGGTGAGCACCACCGCCCGCGGGTAGAGGAAAAAGTAGGCGCCCATCACACCCGCGATCGCCCCGCTGGCGCCGACGGTCGGCACACCCGAAGTGGGATTGGTCAGCAGGTGGGCGACGCTCGCCGCGACACCGCAGCCGAGGTAGAAGGCGAGGAAGCCGCCGTGGCCGAAGCGGTCCTCCACGTTGTCGCCGAAGATGTAGAGAAACCACATGTTCCCGAGGAAGTGCATCCAGCCGCCGTGGAGGAAGATGCAGGTCAGGATGGTGAGCAGCGGCGGCACCGCGGCCGACGGCTCCAGCG
>CAZQQP010000275.1:2216-5856 GCA_964595475.1 uncultured Planctomycetaceae bacterium
ACCGCGGGGGCGGGGGCTCGCGTCTCCGCCTTCCGGTAGTTCCCGAACGGCCCGCGGACGATCCGCTTCTGCGTGACCACCGCGTCCGGTTCCGTCAGGCGGACCGGGACCATGCCGTACTCGTAGGTCAGCATGCCCCGGTCCGCGGCGAGCTGGAAGAAGAAGGCCACGGCGGAGAGGGCGATGAGCGCGTAGTTGAGCACGGGCGTGGTGGCCGCCTCGATGTCGTCGCGGAGCGGGATCACTGGACCGCCCTTTCACTCGCGGACTCGCTCGGATGATACCGGGAGAGGCCGCCCTCTCGCGATCGCACGGCGGCGCTCCATCCGCACGGGCGGCCCGACGCACCCGGCCCTGGGCCGCACCCCGCGAAAGCACCCCGGTCGGCCCGTGACGCCCCGCTCGCGGCTCCTGTCCTTCCGGCACACAACCGGCGCCTTGCGTGGCCGGGTTGACGGACCGCTCGCCTCTCACGAAGAAAGGGCTTGACAGAGAAGCCGCCCGCGGTATCTTGTTCTACGCGCGTTAGGGTAACTCGCCGCCGCACCGAAGGAGGGCTTCCAATGGCTTCACTCAACCGTGTCTACCTGATGGGCAACCTCACCCGCGACCCCCAGCTTCGGCAGACGCCGAACAACACGTCGGTGTGCAACGTCGGTGTCGCCGTCAACCGTCAGTACACGGACGGGGGCGGGAACCGGCAGGAGGAGACCACCTTCGTGGACATGGAGGCGTGGGGGCGGACCGCGGAGGTGATGAGCCAGTACCTCCAGAAGGGCCGTCCCGTGTTCATCGAGGGACGGCTGAAGCTCGACCAGTGGCAGGACCGCGACGGGAACAACCGCTCCAAGCTGCGTGTGGTGGTCGAGAACATGCAGTTCGTCGACGGAAACGGCTCTGGCCGCGGCGGACGGTGACGCCCGCGGGACGGTCGGACGGCCGAGCGGGCAGCGCGTGAGGCGATTCGACGACCCGGCAGCTCGGTCGCGGAGCCCCGCGAACCGGAATTCCGACCGGGCCCTTCTCTCCGGGGGAGATCTTCGTCGCTTCGCGATGACCGCGGGTGGCCCGGGCCAGGGCGGCCGTCCGCTCCGACCGGCTCGGGCGTGGGGTGTTACCATGGGGTGTTCCTCGGCGAGCGGAGCGCAGCGAGCATGGCCACTCCGGCGGCGACGTCCGACGCGAGCGCGTCCGAAGCGGCGATCCTTCGGACCGTGCGGCGGTACTGGGGCTTCGACCGGCTCCGGCCGCTTCAGCGGGAGGTCATCGCCGCGGGGCTGGCCCAGCGGGACACGCTCGCGGTCATGGCGACGGGCGGGGGCAAGTCGCTGTGCTATCAGGTGCCGCCGCTGGTGACGGGGCGGACGGACGTGGTGATCTCCCCCCTCATCTCCCTCATGAAGGATCAGGTGGATGCCCTTCGGGCGATCGGCTATCCGGCGGCCTGTCTCCACAGCGGCATGGGGCGGGCCGAGCGGGAGCGGGTGGGCCGGGAGGTGGCCGCGGGGGAGCACCGCCTCCTGTTCGTCTCCCCCGAGCGGCTGCTGAAGCCGGACTTCGCCGCCATGGTGGGGCGGATGAACGTCGGGTGCTTCGCGGTGGACGAGGCCCACTGCATCAGCCACTGGGGCCACGACTTCCGGCCGGAGTACCGACAGCTCGCGGAGCTGCGGCAGCGCTTTCCTCACGCGAGCATCCACGCGTTCACCGCGACGGCCACGCCGCGGGTGCGGGAGGACATCGCCGAGCAGCTCCAGCTCCGCGACCCGCTCATGCTCGTCGGCACCTTCGACCGGCCCAACCTGATCTATCGCGTGCTGCCGAAGGTGGACGTGGCCAAGCAGACGCTGGATGGGGTCGCCCGCCACCCGCGGGAGGCCGTCATCGTCTACTGCATCAGCCGGAAGGAGACGGAGGAGCTCGCGGCGGTGCTCCAGAGCCGGGGCATCCGCGCCGCGGCGTACCACGCGGGCCTCGACGCGGCGGAGCGGCGGCGGATCCAGGAGAGCTTCGACCGGGAGGAGACCGACGTGGTGGTGGCGACGGTGGCGTTCGGCATGGGCATCGACCGGCCCAACGTCCGCTGCGTCCTCCATACCGCCCTGCCCAAGTCCGTGGAGCACTACCAGCAGGAGAGCGGTCGGGCGGGACGCGACGGGCTGGAGGCGGAGTGTGTGCTGCTTTACTCCTCCGCGGACGCCAAGCGGTGGGAGTCGATCCTCCAGTCGGGGGAGGAGGTCGACCGAGACCACCTCGCCGCCCAGCTCGAGCTGCTCCGCGAGATGCAACAGCTGTGCATGCGTCCCCGCTGTCGCCACGCGGCCCTCAGTGAGTATTTCGGCCAGACCTACGGCGCGACCGACTGCGGGGCGTGCGACGTCTGCCTCGGCGAGGTGGAGGAGATGGCGGACGGAACCGTCACCGCGCAGAAGATCCTCTCCTGCGTGGCGCGGGTGGGCCAGCGCTTCGGCGTGGGCCACGTGGTGGACGTCCTCGTCGGCGCGGAGACGGAGGCCGTCCGACGGCTCGGCCATCACGCGCTGAGCACCTACGGGCTGATGAAGGAGGTGCCCAAGAAGGAGCTCCACAGTCTGGTTCACCAGCTCGTCGACCAAGGGCTCCTCGTCCGGACCGACGGGGACCGGCCGACCCTCCAGCTCAACGCGTCCTCGTGGGAGGTGCTCCGGAACCAGCGGACGGTCCAGCTGTATCGGCCGCCGACGCGGACCGCGAGGACCCGGCCCGAGGCGGACGCCTGGAGCGGGGTGGACCGCGGGCTGCTGGAGGTGCTCCGCAGCTATCGCCAGGAGGTCGCCCGGTCGCGGGGGAGGCCCGCCTTCGTCGTCTTCGACGACACGACCCTTCGCTCGCTCGCGAGGGTGCGGCCGACGCGGCGGGCGTCGCTCGACGCGGTCCACGGGATGGGGGAGCGTCGGATCGCCGACATCGGCTCGTCGCTGCTCGAGCTCATCCGCGACCACTGCGAGAAGAACGGCCTCTCCACAGACCAGACGGGAGAAGCGGAGTCCGCTCGGGCATCGACGACGCAGGCATCGACGACGCAAGCGTCGACGACGCAGGCGTCGACGAGAGGGGAGGCGAAGACGCTGGCGTTCCGGATGTTCGCCGAGGAGAAGGGCATCGAGGAAGTGATGGAGGCGGCGAACCGGGCGCGGTCGACGGTGGTCGGCTATCTGGCGGAGCACATCGGCGACGAAGCGCCGCGGCGGATCGACCGCTGGGTGGACGACGCCACGTATCGGCGGGTGGAGGAGGCGGCCACGACCGTGAACAGCGGACGGCTCCGGCCGATTTACGAGCATCTCGGCGGACAGGTGCCCTACGAGACGATCCGCCTCGTCCTCGCTCACATCCGGGCCACAGCCGACCCGTGAGCCGAGCCACCCTTCCGAAGCATTCGACGAGCCGCTCCAGCAAAGGGTAAGGAGGCGGAAAAGAATAAGTTGAGCCTATACGCCAAAGCGAGGAGCGGGAAGCCTCCTCGCTTTGGCGTGGGCCTCGAACCATTTGCGATGCCCCGCCGGCCACAGCTCCCGGCATTTGCGGACGTTGCGCTTGCTCGATCATCGGCTTCGCCGTCCCATCGGTGCCAAGGCGGAAGCCGACTTCCGCCTTGGCA
>CAZQQP010000276.1:0-5839 GCA_964595475.1 uncultured Planctomycetaceae bacterium
CAGCCCATGATACTGTCCTAGGTCCGGTCGGCTGCGCAGAATGGGAATGCGCCCCAAGCGTCCGTCGCGACCCTGACCGAGACCGCAACGGAGGTCTGTGCGGCATGTCGAGGAAGCTGTTGAAAACAATCATCGTGCTACCCGTATGAACGGTGCTCGTTATACCCGTGGTGATGGTCGGGTTTTGCTGCCAGGAACGTGAAGGAGGCCCTGCAATTGGATGGGTTTCTTCGGAGGCGCAATCGTCCTCCGCGCGGAGCGTCTCCTGTTCGTGGTGGAAGAAAGACGATGAGCCGATGGCCGAATGCTCCTGGCGGAAAGGGGGCAGCGGGGGTAAAGCGCCGGAATCCGGTGCGGGAGCCTCCTGGCGAGCCCGCCGGATATGAAGCCTCGAAAATGACGCTTGCCGGAGACCAGCGATGGAGACATTTCTACTGACGTGGAACCCTAATTTGTTCGAACGCGACTGGTCCTAGGTCGTTGAGCGCGTTCGTCGCTACGGCTACGCCGACTTGCGTTGGAGCACTGGCAACACCAAAAGAATACAGCGCGGTGATCCGGTCTATTTTCTTCGGCAGGGATCGGAACCTCGGGGGCTATTCGCATCGGGTGTAGCCATCGGTCCGGTCACCGAGGATTGGCACTGGGACCCGAGCTCCTCTCGCCGCACTGCTCTTTTTGTCCATGTTCGTTTTTTATCGATCCTCGATCCGGACGAGACGGTATTGTCTCTGAAGCGCCTGGAAGACGGTCCATGCGCTGAGCTTGCTCGGGCCACGCCGGCGTCCGGGCGGCCCGTCCGCGACCGGGCAGCCGAAGCCCTCCACCGCCGGTGGCGCCAATTTCTTGAAGAAAACGGACAGTCACCTATCGAGTTTCCCGACGAGCTCTCCGCATCTCGAGGTGTTACCCGATCTTTGTGAACGCGTGTGAGCGCGACCCTTGGGCTCGATCCGCGGCGTTGAACCATCACGGGAGGTCTTGGTCTGTGTGCGGCCTCGATCTCGCGCAGCGATACGGTGAACCGTGCGACGGCCTCATGCATGTCCATCACGACGTCTCTGCGACAGACCGCCGGAAGGTGGCCGAGCTCAACCCCGTCCGAGATCTCCGGCCGGTATGCCCGAACTGTCATGCAATGCTTCATTGCGAGGATCCACCTCTCACCATCAACGAGTTGAGGGAGATTGTCGAAGGCCGCGGCTGATGCTGCGGCGTATATATAGCCGCACCCTGTGGGTTCGGAAGTCCGCTCGCGCCGATCGCCCGTCGACTCGGAGGAACGACACGGCGGGGTGTCGGACGAGATCGGTGTTGGCGTGGCGTTCAACCCGAAACGGATGTCGGGCGGACCGAGCTTCCGGCCGCCGCCGGCCACCGCCCGATCAAGATGATCGGGCTATATATAGCCGGACTATCTTGGTCGGGCTTCCGGGCTTGGGTCGGGCGGCCGGCGCTCCGATCGATGGCCGAATCTCTGCTGTGATTCGGATGCATTGGTCGCTTGGAGGTCCGATCGCTCCGCCGACGCTCGTGGAGCCGATCCGCCGGTTTGACGAGACTCGCCGCTTTGCATCTACTGCCATGAGTTTCGCTGCGGCGCTCCCTCGTCGTCGCGGGTCGGTTCCCTGGCGGTCTCGCGCACTCGCTCGTCCGCGTGACCCTCTGTCTTCGCTGTCGGGACAAGACGTATGGCATTTCGCTCGGTCTTCATCGCGGTCTTTATCGGGACGGCTCTCGTGGTGGCGGCGTGGATCCTCCACAGCCAGCGGCCCGCGACGGAGCTGCAACAGCCCACGGAGCAGCTCGTCCGGGCCACCGGCAAGTGCGCCATGTGCCACCGCCAGGAGACGGCCGCCATCGTTCGCCAGTTCGAGCGGAGCCGCCACGCCAAGGTGGGCGTCACCTGTCTCGACTGCCACCGGCCCGTGAAGGGCCAGAAAGGGAAGGAGCACCGCGGCTTCACCCTCGCGAAGTCGCTGACCTCGGGAAACTGCCGACAGTGCCACGCCACGCAGTATCGCCAGTACGTCCGGAGCCGCCACGCCTCGCCGGCGTGGGCCGCCGTCGCCGGGGAGGAGGCCTTCACAGAGAAACAGGTGAAGTTCGCCGAAAAGCACCACCCGGGGGCCGTCCGTCGGGAGCCGAATCCGCTGGCCTTGAAGGAGGGCCAGGCTGCGAGGAAAAGCGGGTGCATGGCCTGCCACAGCATCGGAAAGCCCAACGCGGACGGAACCATCGGGTCCTGCACGGACTGTCACGCCCGCCACCAGGCGTCCGTGAAGCTAGCCCGCCAGCCCGAGACCTGCGGCCAGTGCCACATGGGCCCGGACCACGCCCAGCTCGAGATCTACAAGGAGTCCAAGCACGGCGTGCTCTACGAGATGCAGAAGAACGAGATGAACCTCGGCGCCTCCCCCGGGTCGCTGACCACCAAGGACATGTCCGTCCCCACCTGCGCGACCTGTCACATGAGCGGCCTCGGGGGCAACGAGGTGACCCACAACCCCGGCGAGCGCCTCTCCTACTACCTCTTTGCGAAGGTTTCCAAGAAGCGGCCCGGCTTCAAGCAAGCCCAGCAGGAGATGAAGCAGATCTGCCTCCAGTGCCACGCGAGCCCGCAGATCGAGCGCTTCTACGCCGACGCCGAGGCGGTGCTCAAGGCGACGAACAAGAAGGTCAAGCGCACGGAGAAGATCATCAAGTCACTCCGCGAGGACGGCATCCTGACGGACGAGCCGTTCGACGAGCCCATCGAGTTCCGCTAC
This sequence comes from uncultured Planctomycetaceae bacterium, assembly GCA_964595475.1. Classification (GTDB taxonomy): domain Bacteria; phylum Planctomycetota; class Phycisphaerae; order Phycisphaerales; family Zrk34; genus CAZQQP01. Next base: position 2,769 of record CAZQQP010000276.1, read on the forward strand.
TTCGACTACTGGCACTACTACGGGCGGACCGCCAAGCACGGGGCCTTCATGGGCGGGCCGGACTTCGTTCAGTGGCACGGCAACTACGAGCTGCTCAAGGAGCGCATCGAGATCAAGCATAAGGCCGAGGTCCTTCGGAGGCACCACCGTGGCAGCGAGTGATTGGGCCATCTGGTGGGGCTCGTGGCGACGCCAGGCGCTGGACGCCTTCGTCGTCTTCAACCTCGCGTTCCTGGCCCTCGATGTCTTCCTGGCCCACGCGATCAACGCCTTCGCCCACCCCGCACAGTGGGTGCCCGTGGTTTTCTCCCTCGTCGCTCCGGTTGTGCTGGGCGTCGCGGTGGTTCTGGGCCTCCGAGGCCGGACGACGCTGGATACGACCCTCGGCCACGCGGTCGGCTGGCTCTCGGTGGGGCTAGGTGTGGCGGGGATGGTCCTCCACCTCGACAGCCACTTCTTCGCGGAGCTGACGCTGAAGAGCCTGGTCTACAGCGCCCCCTTCGCCGCCCCGCTCGCCTACGCGGGCCTCGGCCTTCTGATCCTCCTCAACCGCATGTCGGATGCCGGGACGGGCGAGTGGAGCCGATGGGTGGTCTTCCTCGCGATGGGCGGATACTTCGGAAACTTCGGCCTGAGCCTCGCGGACCACGCCCAGAACGGCTTCTTCAACCCCATGGAGTGGGTCCCCGTGGTGGCCGCCGCGGCGGTGGTAGGCTTCCTCCTCGTCGCGGTCGCGGCGCCGGCGGACCGCACCTTTCTCCGCGTGAGCCTCGTGGTCGTCGCCGTCGGAGCGGCGGTGGGCCTCCTCGGCGCCTACTTCCACGGAAGGGCCATCCTCGCCGAAGCGCCCGGAAGCGGCATGGAGCGGGTCCTCTACAACGCCCCGCCCTTCGCCCCCCTTCTCTTCGTGGACGTCGGCCTCCTCGCGGCCGCCGGTCTCCTCGACCTCGAGATGAAGCGAGAGCGTGCCGTCACGCCATGATGTCCGTGAGGACGCTCGCGGGCTTGCCCTTGGTGATGGTCCGCTTCTGGCGGTTGTGGATGTAGGTCAGCTTCTGGTGGTCGAGGCCGAAGAGGTCCATGAGGGTTGCGTGGTAGTCGTGGGGAGTGACGGGCTTGTATACGGCGTGGTGTCCCAACTCGTGCGTGGACCGGTAGGTGATGCCGCCCTTCACGCCTCCGCCCGCGAGCCACATGGTGAAGCCCTGGCCGTTGTGGTCCCGGCCGGCCTTCTTCGGGTTGCCGTGATCCTCCACCACCGGTAGCCGGCCGATCTCCCCGCCCCACTGGACCAGCGTGGTCTCGAGAAGGCCCCGCTGCTTCAGGTCCTTGATCAGCGCCGCGGCGGGCTTGTCCGTCTTGCGGCAGCAGTCGGGGAGGGCCTTGCTGATGTTGTTGTGGTTGTCCCAGATCTGAGCGTTGATGAACAGCTGCACGAAGCGGACGCCCCGCTCCACGAGACGGCGGGCGAGGAGACACCGCGTGCCGTACTCCCGCGTCTTCTTGTTCTTGTCCTCCAGGCCGTACATCCGTTTGATGGAGTCGGGCTCGCCGGAGATGTCCAGCGCGTCGCTCGCCGCGGTCTGCATCCGCGCCGCCAGCTCGTAGGAGCGGATGCGTGCCTCCAGATCCGCGGCCCCGTCGTGGTTTTGGAGGTGCTGCTCGTTGAGCCGGGAGAGGTACTCGAGGTTCCGGGCCTGGGGTTTGCCCTTCAGGTGCTCGGGCGGGTCGAGGTTGAGGATCCGCGGCTCGGTCGGGCGGATGACAGTGCCCTGATAGGTCGACGGGAGCCAGCCGTTCGACCAGTTGTTGGTCCCGTCCACGGGGAGACCCCCGGGGTCCGTTAGCACCGCGTATGCGGGGAGGTTCTGGTTCTCCGTCCCCAGCCCGTACGTGACCCACGACCCGAGCACGGGACGGCCCACCCGACGACTGCCGGTGTTGAGGTAGCGTACCGACGGCGCGTGGCCGTTGATGTCGGTCCGCATGGACCGGATGACACACAGCTCGTCCGCGACCTCGCCGAGGTGGGGCAGAAGCTCCGACATCTCGATGCCGCTGTCGCCCCGCGGGTGAAACTTCCACGGGCTCGCCATCAGCTTCTTCGAGGCGCGGTTCTTGAAGGAGAAGTCGACGTTCTCGTCGTAGGTCTCCCCGTCGTGCTTCTCCAGCTCCGGCTTGGGGTCGAACAGGTCAATGTGGCTGGGGCCGCCGTGCATGAACAGCGAGATCATCGCGTTGGCCCGCGGCTCGGCGTGGGGCGCTCTCGGTTCCAGCCCCTGTGCGTCCGTGGTGCCCACCACCGACTCGGGACGGGCCCTCGCCTCCTCCTGCTGAAGGAGGTAGGCCAGCGCCACGGAGCCGATTCCAAAGCCCTGTTCCTTGAGGAATTGCCGTCGGCTCGTCATGAGAGCATCTCCGCTAAAACGGCGCCGCCGTCGGCGGCCTCAGTCGACGTACAGAAAGTCGTTGGCGCTCAGCAGCGTCTGACAGAAGCTGACCAGCGCCTGCGTCCGCGGGCTCCGGTCCTCGGGCACCTTGTCCGGATGGTTCTCGAGGTAGGCGGTCTGCTTCTTCAGGAAGCGCTTCGCCCCCTGAAGGTCGTCGGGAGAGGGCGTGCGGGCGAACGCCACCCGCCACGCCATACGGATACGCCGTCCCCGGTCGGAGCCGGCCCGGCTCCGGAGACGCCGGGCGAAGCGACCCGCTTGGTCGAGGATGAACTTGCTGTTCATCAGCATCAATGCCTGCGGCGCGGACGTGCTGGGGTTCCGCCGCGTGCAGTTGGTCTCCCGCATCGCGGGTGCGTCGAAGGTCTTGAGGAAGTCCACGGGCTTGCTCCGCCGCACCCGCAGGTAGATCGACCGGCGATACTCGTCGCCGCCGAGGGGGAGCACCTCCACCTTCCGTCCCGCGTTGGCCGTCTTCTCCTTCCCGACCACCACCTGCCCCACCGCGTTCTCCGCGATGGGCACGGCCTCGCCGAACATCTCGCGGTTCAACGCCCCGCTCGCCACGAGGATGGAGTCGCGGATCGCCTCCGCCTTCAGCCGGTGGACGGGGTAGCGGGT
>CAZQQP010000277.1:0-5790 GCA_964595475.1 uncultured Planctomycetaceae bacterium
AGCACGTCGAAGAAACGGGGGTGGAGCGTCGGCTCGCCGCCGCTGATCTGGACGGCGGCGGGAGCTCCCTCGCTGGCGACCGCGGTGTCCAGCATGCTTTCGATCTCGTCGAGGGAGCGGTGCCGGCCGTGGCCCGGCCCCGACCCGGCGTAGCACGTCGGACAGGAGAGATTGCACCGGTCCGTGATCTCGACGAGCGTCACGCAGGAGTGCTGTTCGTGGTCGGCGCAGAGCCCGCAGTCGAACGGACAACCGTGATGAACGGGATTCGCGAATCGCTTCGGTGAGTCGCCCGGTTTCACGAAGTTCCGACAACGTCGGTAGTAGTCGGGATCCGTGCTGATCAGCGTCTTCTCCCGACCATGCTCCGGACACGTCTTGATCATGTAGACGCAGCCCGCCTCGAAGACGATCTTCGTGTAGACGGTTCGCAGACAGGTGCTGCAGAGGCTCAGGGTGAAGTCGTAGTAGGTGTGGTCACCCATGGTGATCTCCGTTTCGCGATGGACCGCCGGAGCGATCCGGCCGTATACCAGAGAAGGCCGCCGACACATCCCCACTGGATCGCAGTGAGGCCGAGGGCAAGCGGGATGCCGGGCTTGATCGAGTCGACGGCCAGGCGATACGCGAGATAGGAGGCGAGGAAGACGCGGAAGCGCTGGCCTTCCTCGAAGCCGCGACGGCGCTCGACGATCGCGATCGCTCCCGCGAGCAGCGAAAGGAAGAGAATCTCGTAGAGCGGCGTGGGGTGGCGGACGACCCCGTCCCCTTGGTCAAGCCCCCATGGCAGTGACGTAGCCACCCCGACAGTGCCGTCCTCGACCCCGCCGAAAAAGCAGCCGATCCGTCCGACGCCGATGCCGAGGATGAGCGGAAAGGTCAAAAGGTCGCCGGTCGATCGCTTCTCGCCGATCGCGAGCTTGACCGTCTCGACGACGACGAGACCGCCGAGCAAGCCCCCGACGATGGTCTTGTTGGCGTAGTAGTAGAGCAGCGAGGGCGGGGCGAAAAACAAGCTGGGATGCTGCAAGGCGCCGAGGAGGCGAGAGCCGGCGAGCGCTCCGAGCGCCGCCGCGAGCAGCGTTCCGACGCGCCGCGGAAAAGGAAGGGGGTCGCCCCCACGGGCGAGCTGCCAGTAGAGCTGCCCGGCCGCGGCGTACGCGAGGATCTCGAAGACCATATGGGCCACACCGCTCGGCGGTTGTAGCGAAATGGGAAGCGGAAGTTCCATGCCTCATCCAATCACAGCCCCCATCATTGCGCACATCCCGAAGCCGATCAGCGGCAGGGCCAAAAGAAACAACGCGGAGAGAGCGAAGTCGTCACCGTATCGCGTGTTCGTCGTGGTGCTTATGATCGCGCTTGCAACGACGTTGATCCCGAACTGGACCGCAACGCCCTCCAGAAGCGGTCCCAGCCACTCAGGAGCTATAGCACCAAGCGGTCTGTTCTGCTCCGGAGCCGTCCAGCTCCAGTAGACGAGAAACTGCAGCAGAACAACGAGGAGATTGGCCAGCAAAATAACGATGGTCGAGCGTCGCTTGCGATTTTTCTGATCCATCGTCAGCTCCTTCGCTTGGGTGCCGGCTGTCCGCCTCCGGCTCTCTGCGGCGCGCGGGCGTACCCCGAGCAGCCGTCTCACCTTCGTCGGCGCGTTTCTATTGGATCGCAAAGCGGATGCCAACAGGACAAGCGCGAGGTCCGACGGCGGCAAGGTGCTTGCGGCATTCGTCCTCCGTCGTCCGTGGGGGACGACGCCACCGGGAAGGAATGCGTGACCCGTCGGACGCGAGCTGTCCGGACACCCATTCAGTGCGCGCGGGGTGCCATCGCGTGTCTTCGGACCGATCGTTGTCGCGGCGGGACGTGTTGCAAGGGACCGAGGCCGCATTGGCGCTGCCGTGGTTGGCATCCAGAACACTCGGCTGACAGGAGCGATCCGATGTCGGTCGGGCCGATTTCCGGTGCGAGCCTCAGATTCGGCCCGTAGAGGTTGAGCGGGCCCGGCCCCGGCGGAGCCGGCGGATCGACGCCGATTGCCGCGGCGTTCGACAGATGCCGGGTCAGGGGCGTCTCGGGAACAGCGACGCGGCGAACCGCTCGCCGGTCCGGGCCGCGTCGGCGATGCCAGGCGATCGGAACGACAGGTTCGGAGCCGACGAGGGGCGGTGCGTGGACGCCGCTGTGCCAGACCGCTAGCGCGATCGTCTCTTGCGATCCGATCAGCCAATGCATGGCCGTTCGGAGAACAACTCATAGGGAGCCGTGGGGGTCAGATCGTAATCTGATAAATAGCCGTTACGTCGGTAGTCTCCCGGCATGGGGCTATAACCGAAAGTTGTGGATGGTTGGCGCAAGAAAAAAGGCGGCGTGCTCTCTGGCGACGGTCCTCAGAGGGTTAGTAAGACGCACACAAGGAGTACGCCACCATGGTCGAGACTCCCCACGGAACGCTGGCGGATCAATTCGCGGGCCAGATCGGCCCGGGGTCGGCCCTTGAGCAGGTGCTCCGGGAGGGGCCCAGAAGATGCTCGCGGACGCCATCAAGAGCGAGGTCGATACGTATCTCGCCCATCGCTCCGATCTTACGGACGAGCAAGGCCGGAAGCAGGTCGTCCGCAATGGCTACCTGCCCCAGCGGAACATCACCACGCCGATGGGCGATGTCGACGTCCAGCAGCCGCGTGTCCGCGATCGTCGCCCCCAAGGAGAGGCCGAGAAGTTCCAATCGGCGATCCTCCCGCCTTATCTCCGGAAGACCCGGTCCATGGAAGATCTGATCCCGTGGCTGTACCTGCGGGGCGTGAGCACGGGGGACTTCACGGAAGCGCTGCAGGCCCTGCTTGGGCCCGAGGTCAAGGGGCTCTCCGCGACGACCGTCACGCGGCTCAAGGAGAGCTGGCGGACGGAGTACGAGCAGTGGTGCCGCCGGTCGCTCGCGGACAAGCACTACGTCTACGTGTGGGCGGACGGCGTCTACTTCAACGTCCGGCTCGAGGACGAGCGCAACGACAAGCAGTGCATCCTCGTCCTGCTCGGGGCGACGGCCGACGGCCGGAAGGAGCTGATCGGGCTGACCGACGGCTACCGGGAATCGGAGCAGTCATGGGCCGAGCTCCTGCAGGATGTGCGATCCCGTGGGCTGACGACCGAGCCGAGACTGGTCATCGGCGACGGGCAGCTCGGGCTCTGGAAGGCTGTCGGGAAGATCTGGCCGACGGCGCGTTGGCAACGCTGCTGGGTACACAAGACGGCAAACGTGCTGAACAAGCTTCCGAAGAGGATGCAGGGGAAGGCGAAGAGCATGCTCCGGGAGATCTGGCAGGCTCCGACAAGAGCGACGGCGGAGCAGGCGTTCGACGCGTTCACGACGGCGTTCGAAGCGAAGGACCCGAAGGCGGTTCAGTGCCTGAGCAAGGACCGGGCGGAGCTCCTGAGCTTCTTCGAGCGTCCGGCCGAACACTGGGCCCACATCCGGACGACGAACCCGATCGAGTCGATCTTCTCGACGGTGCGGCTGCGGACGGCTCGGACGAAGGGGAGCGGGTCCCGGGACGCGTGTCTGACAATGGTCTTCAAGCTGATGGAGAGCGCCTCGAAGCGCTGGCGCCGGCTCAAGAACTCGGAGCTGATCTCAGACGTGATCGGAGGGGTGACGTTCGTCGACGGGGTGAAGGATGCCGCCTGATCGCCCTGCCGTACACAACATTTGACAATAGCCTTTCCCGGCCGCACCGCGCATGCAATGCGCGCCATCCTGCGCCGTATGTTGCTGGGCGTCCATCGCGGAGCCTGGCGGCCGCGACGGGTCCGGCGACCGAGCGCGGTGCGAGAGACCCAGGCCGGTCGGTCCGTGGCGCGTCGGTTCCCGGACCGCGGGCAACCCGCGGCGATATGCCGCGGACGCCGTCCGCGCCGCCGCCCGTTTCCCGCGACCGACTCGCGACCGCCGGAGCCTCGGCTGCCGGTCCCGGCGACCCGACGCGGCCCACGGCCTCACGACCGTCGAATACGGTCGGCTGCTCGGCCTGCTCCGAAAGCTCGGACGTTGCCGGGGTTTGTGCATGGCGGCGTTGGATCTGTCCGGAAGGGGCGTTAGAGTATATGGCATTGTCGGACCGCTCTTAGGCCCGTCGACCGGTAGGACGAGCAGCCGACCGCGGCTCCTTCCGGTCCTCGGCGAGCCCGGACGACTCGACGGCCGTCGTGGGAAACCGGAGTGGTGGGCCCGCGTCCGAGGAGAGGACCCCATGAGCATCGCGAGCCTGAGCACGAACATCGAGAGCCTGGAGACGGCGCCGCGCGACGACCGCTACGTCGGGATGACCGGCTCCCAGATCTTCCACGAGCAGATGCGGGAGCACGGCGTGGAGGTCATCTTCGGCTATCCCGGCGGCGCCATCCTCCCCGTCTTCGACGCGATCCACCAGTCGCCGTACTTCCGCTTCGTCCTCACCCGCCACGAGCAGGGCGCGAGCCACATGGCGGAGGGCTACGCCCGGGCGTCGGGCAAGCCGGGCGTGGTGCTGGTCACCAGCGGGCCGGGGGCGACCAACACCGTCACGGCCATGCAGGACGCCAACATGGACGGCACGCCGCTGGTCGTGTTCACGGGTCAGGTTCCGACCAAGGCGATCGGGTCGGACGCCTTCCAGGAGGCCGACGTCACGGGCATCACGCGGCCGTGCACCAAGTGGAACGTGCTCGTCCGCGACGTGCGGGAGCTGCCCCGCCGGATCAACGAGGCCTTCGTCATCGCGACCAGCGGACGGCCGGGTCCGGTCCTCGTGGACCTTCCCAAGGACGTGACCTCGAAGATCCTCGAGGAGCCCGCGGTGACCCGACCTTACCTCCCCGGCTACCACGTGCGGGAGGTGGGCACCAGCGACCAGATCCAGCAGGCCGCGGACCTCATCAACCGCGCCGAGCGTCCCGTCCTCTACGTCGGCCAGGGCGCCATCCTCGCGGACGCCAGCGAGGTCCTCCGCCAGGTCGCGGAGAAGGGGAACATCCCGGCCACGACCACGGTCCAGGCCCTCGGCGCCTTCGACGAGCACTCGCCGCTCGCCCTCCACATGCTCGGCATGCACGGGTCCGCCTACGCGAACTTCGCCATGCAGGAGGCGGACCTGGTCGTCTCGGTCGGCGCCCGCTTCGACGATCGGGTCACCGGACGCGTCTCGGACTTCGCGCCGGAGGCCCGCCGGGCGGAGCGCGAGGGCCGCGGGGGCATCATCCACTTCGATATCTCCCCCGCGAACATCGGGAAGACCGTGCCGGTCACCCTCGGCGTGACGGGCGACGCCCGGAAGAACCTCGAGCAGCTCCTCCCGCGGATCGAGCCCGTGGACCGCCGGCCGTGGCTCGACCGCATCGCGGAGTGGAAGCGGAAGCATCCGTTCCGCTACGAGGAGGACAATCGGCCGGGCCACATCAAGCCCCAAGCGGTCATCGAGGAGCTCAACCGTCAGACGGACGGCCGGGCAATCGTCACCACCGGCGTGGGCCAGCACCAGATGTGGGGCGCCCAGTTCTACGAGTTCAAGTATCCCGGCCAGTGGGTCACCTCCGGCTGCCTCGGGACGATCGGCTACGGCCTGCCCGCGGCGATCGGCGCGAAGGTGGCCCGCCCCGACGCGGTCGTGGTGGACCTCGACGGCGACGGCTCCTTCTGCATGACGGGCATGGAGCTGTGCACCGCGGCCCAGTTCGGCATCGGGGTGAAGGCCCTGGTCCTGAACAACGACTTCCAGGGCATGGTCAAGCAGTGGCAGGACCTGTTCTACGAGG
>CAZQQP010000278.1:0-3948 GCA_964595475.1 uncultured Planctomycetaceae bacterium
GCAAGCGCAACGTCCGCAAATGCCGGGATCTGCGGCCAGCGGGGCATCGCAATGGTTCGAAACCCAAGCCAAAGCAAGGAGGCTTCGCGCTCCTCGCTTTGGCGTATAGGCTCAACTTATTCTTTTCCGCCTCCTTATCTTCGCGACTACCGTTCCGCGCCGAAAAAAGACCCGACCGCCTCACCCGGGAGTCCCTCCGGGTCAGCCGTGGCCGCCCCCGCCGGGCGTCTCGATCCGCACGACGTCCCCGCTCTCCACGCGGACCTGAGCCAACGGGCCGAGCGAGTGGACCTCGCCGGTTCCCTTGCGCTCGAGGACGTTGCGCCCCACGGCGCCGGGGCCGCCGCCGGCGAGGCCGAACGGTGGACGCACCCGTCGCTGGGAGAGCAGGGAGACGTCGAGGGGGGAAAGGAACCGAAGCGCCCGGATGAGTCCGTCCCCGCCGCGACGTCGGCCCTCGCCGCCGGATCCCCGACGCACGCGGAAGGTCTCCACACGCACCGGAAAGCGCTGCTCGAGCACCTCCACGTCGGTCAAGCGGGTGTTGGTCATGTGGCTGTGCACGGCGGAGGCGCCGTCGAAGCCGGGGCCGGCGCCCGTGCCCCCGCCGAGGGTCTCGTAGTAACCGAAGCCGGACCCGCCGAAGACGAAGTTGTTCATCGTTCCCTGGCTCGCGGCGGTCTGGCCGAGGGCGGCGAGGAAAACGTCCACCACGCGCTGGGACAGCTCCACGTTGCCCCCGACGACCGCGGCGCGGCGGGACGGGTCGGCGTCCCGTGGCGGGTCGAGCATGCTCTCGGGGACGATGAGCTCCACCGGCGCCAGCACGCCGCTGTTCAGCGGGATGGGATCGCCCGTGAGACAGCGGAGACAGTAGACCACCGCCGCCTGCACGATGGCCCGGTTGGCGTTGAGGCTGTTGGGGTTCGGCGGGCCCGTGCCGGTGAAGTCGATCCGCATACGGTCGCCGCCCACGGTCGTCTCCACGCGGATGGGCGCTCCATCGTCGAGGGCGTCCTCGTACGCGGCCTTGCCGTCGGGAAGACGGCCGATCGCCTCTCGCACCTTCGCCTCGGCCGCCTCGCGGATATAGCCCATGTACGCGGCGACCGCGGGCCACCCCTCACTCTCGATCATGGCGCGGAGCTGGTCCAGCCCCGCGCGGTTGGCGGCGATTGCCGACCGGACGTCCGCGACGTTCTCCTCCGGCGCCCGCGAGGGCCACGGGCCGCTCGTCAGCGCGTGTCGGAGCGCCACGTCGTCGAAGCGTTCTGCCCGGATCCGGAGGTTGCGGAGGACCACGCCCTCCTCGGCGAGACAGCGGGCGAAGGGATACGAGGAGCCGGGGCGGACGCCGCCGATCTCCGCGTGGTGGGCGCGAGAGGCGGCGAAGAAGCGGAGCTCCCGCCCCGTCACGTCGAAGACCGGAGTCATCACCGTGACGTCAGGGAGATGGGAGCCGCCGAGGCCCGGATCGTTGGAGGCGTAGACGTCGCCCGGGCGGATGTCCGAGACGTCCGCGAGGAGCGCCTTGACCGCCTCGCTCATCGCCCCGAGGTGGACGGGGATGTGCGGGGCGTTGACCACGAGGTCGCCCTCCGCGGAGAGAAGGGCACAGCTGAAGTCGAGCCGCTCCTTGACGTTGACGGACAACGCGGTCCGCTGGAGTGTCCGGCCCATCTGCGTGGCGATGCGGGTGAAGTGGTTGTTGAACAGCTCCAGGCGGACCGGGTCGCGCTCCGTGGAGGCGGGCGTCGCCGCCGTCCCGCTGTCGCCGGCCTCGAGGATCATGTCGAACCGCTCCGTCACGGACGCGACCCAGCCGGGGTCGACCGCCGTGACGGAGAAGGGCTCCACCACCATCGCCGGGCCCTCGATGCGGTCGCCCGGGTGGAGACGGTCACGGTGGAAGATGGCCGTGGGGTGTCGGCGGCCGTGGAAGAGGGCCGTGGTAGTGTGGTCGGCCGAGGGTCGCCGCGGGTGGAGGTCGGCCGTGGGGAAGGCCGGCTTCGGCGTGCGTCCGATTCGGTCCACCCGCATGGTCGCGATCTCGATCGGACGGCCGGGGTGGGTGTGGCCGTAGAGCTGGCCGTGGCGGGCCTCGAAGGCGGCGGCGTAGTCGCCGTCCGACGGCGTGGGGACGGCGATCGACGCGTCCTCCCCGCGGTAGCGGAGGTCGAGCTGGCGTCGGGGCGCCTCGACGTGGGCCGGCGCGATGCCCTCGGCGAGGATTTCCTCGCGAAGCTCCGCGGCCATGCGGTCGAAGGTGGGCTCGAGGTCCCGGAGCGTTTCCGGGGTCAGCTCCTGAAGGACGGTGCGCTCCGCGAAGCGGCGGACGTCTGCCACGCCGAGGCCGTAGGCGCTGATGACGCCGCCGAGCGGGTGGGTGAGGACGCGGCGCACGCCGAGGCTCTCCGCGACGCCGCAGGCGTGCTGAGGTCCGGCCCCGCCGAAGGCGACGAGGAGGTATGACGCGGGGTCGTCGCCGCGGCCGGCGCTGATCGACCGGATCGCGGTGGCCATGTTGAGGTTGGCCACCTGGGTGAAGCCCTCCGCGATCGCGTCGAGGTCCATCCGCCGCCCCGTGCCACGCTCCACGGCCGCGGCCACCTCCGTGAGGCGGGTGTGGACCGCATCCGTGTCCAGCGGGAAAGGAAAGTGGTCCGCGTGGATGCGGCCGCTGAAAAGGTCCACGTCGGTCACGGTGAGCGGCCCGCCGCGGCCGTAGCAGGCGGGTCCCGGCTCGGCGCCGGCGCTGTCGGGTCCCACGGTGAGCTTGCTCCCGTCGAAGCGGCAGACGGAGCCGCCGCCCGCCGCCACGGTCTCGATGGCGTACATGGGCGTGGCGACGCGGACGCCGTGCATCTCCGTGCGGAAGCGGTGCTCGTGGTCGCCGTCGAAGCGGCTGACGTCGCTGGAGGTGCCGCCCATGTCGAAGCCGATCGCCCGGGTGAAGCCGGCGCGTTGGGCGACGTCCGCGTAGCCCGTCACGCCGCCCGCGGGTCCGCTGAGGAGGCTGTCCTTCCCGGTGAAGCGCTCCGCGTCGACCAGACCGCCGGCGGAGTCCATGAGCTGGAGCGTGGCCTCGGGCATCCGCCGCCGCAGCTCCGCGATGTAGTCGCGGAGGACGGGCGAGAGATACGCGTCGAGCACCGCCGTGTCGCCGCGGTCGAGGAGCTTGATGGTCGGCGATAGCGAGGACGCGACGGAGATCTGGGGAAACCCGAGGTCGGCCGCGATCTCGGCGATCCGCCGCTCGTGGGCGTCGTTGGCGTAGGCGTGGGCCAGCGCCACCGCGACACAGTCGACGCCCCGACGGCGCACCGTTCGCAGATCGCGCTCGATCGCCTTTTCGTCGAGCGGGCGGAGGACCCGACCCGTCGCGTCCATCCGCTCGTCCGCCTCCACCACCTCGCGGTACAGCGGCGACGGCCTGGAGACAGCCAGGTCGAAGAGGTGGGGGCGAGTCTGCGGGCCGACCTCCAGCACGTCGGCGAGGCCCCGCGTGGTCACCAGGGCGACCGGCGCCCCTTTCTGCTCGAGCAGCGCGTTCGTCCCCCGCGTCGTCCCCAGCTTGACTCGGACGGGGCCGATGGGCTCCCCCAAGCCGAGGCCAGTCAGAAGGCGGATCCCGAGGACGGGCGCCGGCTCGCCCGAGACCAGCTCATACGGAGCCCCGGTGTCGGGCGGGGCGTCCAGCGACGGAGCGAGCCGAAGGAGGCCGGCCTCGTCGGAGTGGGCGATACGCGTTTCCCGCACCCGACGGCCGCTGTGGTCGAGCAGACGGAGCGAGTAGCCGGTGAAGAGCCCCGGGCGGTCGCCCGCTCGACCCGGATCGGCGATCGCGGCCGAGGACGACCCTTCCCCGACGTGCCCCTTCACCGCGCCCGAGCTGAGGACCTTCCGGGTCGCGAGCGCTCCGGTCGGCATCCTCACGATGCAGTCGGT
>CAZQQP010000278.1:3958-5779 GCA_964595475.1 uncultured Planctomycetaceae bacterium
CCCGCCGACGTCGATCCAGAGCTCCTCCGCGCCGTCGGTCCGGCTAACCATGCTCTGATGCTATGGCAACGGTTCGGCCCGAAGCGGTTGGCGGCGCCGCGGGCACGCGACGGGGGCGGGGCGCGGGATCGGTCCACTCGCGAGGAGCGGGCGCCGATCTTCGGAACGAGCCGTAACGGGGAGGAAGCGGTCGCTCGCGACGGGGCTCGAGCGATGGCTACCATCTCCGCCACGCGACCCGATGACCCACCAGCCCCTCCCTCAATTCGATGTTTCGGTGGAATATCCGCCGGCGCCGGTCGACGCGGACGCGGAAGACATCGTCCGGTGGTATCACGAGCGGACGAAGCACGATTTCCATCGGCTCGCCCGGTCGCCCGGCACGCTCGACGCGGAGCGGCGGCCCGACCCGTTCCGTCGGTATTCCGGGGCGGAATGCGTTCCGCTTCCGATCCCCTCGGACGCCGCGGTTGACAGCACGCCGCCGTACGACTCGATGGGGCGACCGGACCGCATGGCGCCGGACACGGTGGGCCCATGGTCCATCTCGATGCTCTTGTACCACAGCTTCGCGATCTCCGGATGGAAGCGTGCGGGCGACGCCTGGCGGTCCATCCGGGTCGACCCGTCGAGCGGCAATCTGCACCCCGTCGAGGTGTACCTCGTCTTCGGCTGGGACGACCCTCTCGAGGGCGGACCCGGGCTGTACCACTACGCGCCGGAGGTTCACGGCCTCGAGCGGCGGGCGGCGTTCGAGGCCGACTCGTTTCGGAAGCTCACCGGCGGGACGTCGGACGGAGCCGTCTGGGTCGTCCTCACCACGCTCGCGTGGCGGGAGAGCTGGAAGTACGGCGAGCGGGCGTATCGCTACTGCCAGCACGACGTCGGCCACGGGCTCGGCGCGCTGCGGCTCGCCGGGACGCTCCTCGGCTGGCGGGCGAGGTTGTGCCCGGACATGTCGGACGACGCACTCCACGCCCTTCTCGGCCTCGACCGCGGCGGCGGGACGGCCGACGACGAGGCCGAGACACCCGCGGCGCTGGTCGCGCTCACTCCGGATCCCTCGTTCACTCCGACGCTCCGATCGGACGCAGTGCCGGCCGCGGCGGCGGAGGCCAACTGGTTCGGTACGCCTCGGCGGGTGAGCCCGCCCCATGGGCGGTGGGACGCGGTCGAGCGCGTGGAACGGGCGTGCTGGAGGCCGGCCGGACCGGAAGAGCGGCCGTCCGCCGGCGAGCCCGCGCGGGCGGAGATCTCCGCGAGCGAGACCGGTCCATCGAGAAGAGGCCACGAGCCCGCGGGGCGGATCATCCGGCAGCGGCGAAGCGCCGTCGCAATGGACGCGGAGACCCCGATCGGGGCGGAGGAGCTATGCCGGATGCTCGGGCGGGTCCTCCCGGACCCGCGAGCGGCCCCGTGGGACCTCGTTCCGTGGCGGCCGATGATTCACCTCGGGCTCTTCGTCCACCGCGTGCAAGGATGGCCGCCCGGGCTGTACGCGCTCGTTCGCGACCCGGCGCAGGTCACCGCGCTGAAGGAGGCGATGCACGGACGGTTCGCGTGGGAACAGCCCGCGCACTGCCCGGCGACCCTCCCGGCGTTCCTCCTCGAGGAAGGAGACGTTCGCACCCTCTCCGCGCGGATCAGCTGTGGTCAGTCCATCGCGGCGGACGGCGCTTTCAGCGTGGCGATGCTCGGCGCCTTCGACCCGATCCTCGATCGCGACGGCGCCTCCGCCTATCGCCATCTGCACTGGGAAGCGGGCATCGTCGGGCAAGTTCTGTACCTGCATAGGTCCGAAGTTTTGGTAAACCCCATGTT
>CAZQQP010000279.1:0-5774 GCA_964595475.1 uncultured Planctomycetaceae bacterium
GGCGAGGGACCGGAGTGTGTGACGGGCGCGGCGGATACGGCCCCGCCGCTCCGGCTCGCGTCGCCCGCAGCGACGGGACGGGCGGTCGCCTCCGACGCCTTCGCCCCCGCGGAAGTGGGCGGCAAGTCCCGCCACGTCGCGGCGCTACGCTCGGCGCTGCCGGAGTGGATCCGGACACCGCGGTCCGTGGCGGTGACGTTCGGCGCCCTCGACGTCTCGCTGGCGGACCCGGCGAATCGCGAGCTCGCGGAGGAGCTGCGGACGCTCGCCGCGAAGGTGGACGAGAGCCCCGTGGACGTCCTCCCCACGCTTCGGGCGCGGACCGCGGAAGTGCAGCCGGCGGAGGCACTGGCGACGTCGCTGGAGGAGGCCGCGGCGAACGAGGGGCTGTCGCTGCCCGAGGACCGGTCGGCGCTCTGGCAGGCGGTGGCGGAGGTCTGGGCGAGCAAGTGGACGGACCGTGCCTATTGGGCCCGGCGGCGGCTGGGGATCCCCCACGACGACGTCGCGATGGCGGCGCTGATCCAGCCCATCGTCGACGCGGAGCACGCGTTCGTCATTCACACGGCGGACCCGTTGACCGGCGATCGGAATCGCCTCTACGCGGAGGTGGTCGCGGGGCTCGGGCAGACCCTCGTCGGCAACGATCCCGGACGGCCGCTGTCGTTCGCCTTCGACAAGACGACGGAGACGGTGGAGCTGCTGAGCTTTCCGTCCAAGAGCGTCGGCCTCTACGGGGGCGGGGTGATCTGTCGGTCGGACTCCAACGCCGAAGATTTGGAGCGCTACGCCGGCGCCGGCCTCCACGAGTCCGTATCGGTGGAGCCGCCGGAAGGGAGGCGGCTGGACTACGCCACGGACCCGCTCGTCTGGGAGTCGTCGGCACGGGAGGCGCTTCTCCGGACCATCGGCCGACTCGGCGTGGAGGTCGAGCGGGCCGTGGGCTCGCCCCAGGACGTCGAGGGTGCCGTCCGCGAGGGCGACTGCTTCCTCCTCCAGACCCGCGAACAAGTGGGGCTCTGAACATGGGCGAGCCCACGCCAATCCGCATTGGCAATCAGACCGCCTTCTCCGCGAGGCGGCCCCTGGACCCGTTTCGGTTCGCCCTTCGGTCCGGCTTCGACGCCTTCGAGTGGTTCGAGGACAGAAAAGACACCCGCGGCTTCCACTTCGACAAGCTGGACGACGGCCAACGGCGCCGGCTCCGGCGGCTGTCGCGGCGGCGGAACATCGAATACACGGTCCACGCCCCGACCGGCGTCGACCCGACGAGCCCGACGTGCGTCGGAGATCTGTATCGCACGCTCCGGTTCGCGGAGGCGATCGCGGCGAGCCACGTGGTGGTCCACTACCCCGACGGGTCCGCTCCGGAGGCCGTGGCGCCCGTGCTTCGCTCCCTCGCGTCCGCGACGCCGGGCATGCGTCTCGCGGTGGAGAACACACCCGCGACGACACCGGCGACGCTGACCGCGCTGTTCGCCGATCTTCCGAAGGACGAAGGCTCACCGAGCGTCGGCCTGTGTCTGGACATCGGCCACGCGAACCTCTGCGCCGCGACCCCCAACGACTACCTCGGCTACTTCGACGCGGTCGCCTCGACCGTGCCCCTGTTCGAGGTGCACGCCCACGAGAACTTCGGCGACGCGGACACGCACCTTCCGCTGTTCACGGGGCCCTCGCGAGCGGATGCCGCGGGCATAGCCGGCCTTCTCCATCGGCTGGTCGCCCGTGGCTTCACGGGGCCCATCATCATGGAGCAGTGGCCCGAGCCGCCTTCGCTCCTTCGAACCGCGCGGGACCGGCTGACGGCGATGGTGCCCGAGGTCACGAGCCGAGCCAAGGAGCCTCGGTGAAGACGGCAGGGTGGCCTGAGGGGCGGCGACGCGAGGCGAACGACCCGGCCGAGGACACCCGAGCGGCGATGGCCCCGGAAACAACGGGCCGCTGAGCGACCGCCCGCGAGGTAGCGAGGAGCGACGCGTGTCCTCTCCGCCGACCGAGCCAATGCGTGTGCTCATGCTCGGGTGGGAGTTTCCCCCGTTTATCACCGGCGGGCTGGGAACCGCGTGTCACGGGCTCGCCCGGGCGTTGAACCGCCGTGGCGTCGCGGTGACGTTCGTCCTCCCGCGTGCCGTCTCCACTCCGGAGGACCCCCGCGTCTCGGTGGGCGGACGGGTGGAGCCGCCGGGCCCTTCCCTACGGGTCCGCCCTGTCGCCGCCGGCTTCGAGTCGCCCTACGAGGCACCGGAGGCGGAAGCTCCGCCGCCCCGCTTCGACGAGCCACCGCGACGCCACGCGCTTCACGTCGTCGGCGCCGGCGGGGCGGACGGCTACGCGGGCGACCTCGTCGCGAAGATCCGGGGGTACG
This sequence comes from uncultured Planctomycetaceae bacterium, assembly GCA_964595475.1. Classification (GTDB taxonomy): domain Bacteria; phylum Planctomycetota; class Phycisphaerae; order Phycisphaerales; family Zrk34; genus CAZQQP01. The sequence goes on from CAZQQP010000279.1 coordinate 2,369, forward strand.
CCGAGCGGTGCGCCGCCGTGGCCGCGGCGGAGCCCTTCGACGTGATCCATGCCCACGATTGGATGACCTTCCCCGCGGCGGAGGCGGCCGCGGAGGTCTCGGGGAAAGCGGTGGTCGCCCACGTCCACGCGACGGAGTTCGACCGGCGCGGGGAAGGGATCGACCCGAGGGTCTACGCGATCGAGCGGGCGGGGATGGCCTTCGCGGACCGTGTGGTCGCGGTCTCCCACCTGACCCGTCGCACCCTCGTCAGCCGCTACGGGATCGCGCCCGAGAAGGTCACAGTGGTCCACAACGGCACGGATCGGCAGGAGACCCCCTTCCCCGCCACGCCGCCCCACGGCCCGGAGAAGACCGTGCTGTTCCTCGGCCGGCTCACCATGCAGAAGGGACCGTCGTATTTCCTCGACGCCGCGTCCCGCGTGCTCCGGCGCTATGACAACGTCCGATTCCTCGTCGCCGGGTGGGGCGACCTCGCGACGCAAATGATGGAGGAGGTGCGGCGGAACGGGCTCTCGGAGAAGATCCAGTTCGTCGGGTTTCTCCGTGGACAGGCGGTCCAGCGGGCCTTTCGCATGGCGGACGTCTACGTCATGCCCTCCGTCAGCGAGCCCTTCGGCCTCACGGCGCTCGAGGCCATCCACCACGGCGTGCCGGTGGTCCTCTCCAAGACGTCCGGTGTCGCGGAGGTCCTCCCCCGCGGCGCCGTCAAGGTGGACTTCTGGAACACGGCGGAGATGGCGAACCGGATCGTTTCGTTGCTGACCGACGACGACGCGGGCGCGACCCTCCACTCGCACGCGGCCCACGAGGCGAACGCCCTCAGCTGGGACAAGGCGGCGGAGGCGTGCTTCCGCGTCTACGACCAGGCGAGACGCGAGCTTTCGGCGTCCTCGTGAAAGGCCCACCCGGGCACGACCGGCGCCGGCCCGCGACCGTCGCGGAGCGTGGAACCGCACGGCCCGTCTCCGCCCCCTCGATGGAACAGGCACATATCTGGCGGCGGCACATATCTGGCGGCCCCCTCGATGGGACCGGCCCCTCCATGGGACAGGCACACCGGGGGTCGCGGCCCGGTGCGAGTCGGCTCGACATGCACGTCTCGATCGTCCGCTGGAGCCGCCGGGGGACCCGACCGTCGCGGGGGCGCCGCAACGCCGTCAGCGCCCTCAGGACCGAGCGGACTCCGCGGACGCGATCAGCTCCTTGGGGAAGCGGCAGGTGACGACGGTGCCGCCTTCTTCTCCCGGGCGGAGCTCCAGACTTCCGCCGATCATCCGGGAGCGGTAGTGCATCAGGCGAGCCGCGTCGCTTTCCTCGCCTTCCGCCTCGGGCGCGGCGCCGTCGAGCTCCACCCAGAGCACGCCGTGGGGGGCGTCCTCGTGCAGGCCGACCCGGATTCGGGTGGAGCCACGCTCCACCGCGTGGTGGACCGCCTCGTGGGCGATGTCGTAGAGGTGCGTGGCGCTGTCGTGGTCCTCGACGTGGACGGAACGGTCGCCCTGCATCTCGCATGGAATGCCGAAGGTCCGCTGGACGCTCTGGGTGAGCTCCCAGAGGGCGAACATGAGGCCCTCGGGGTCGACCTCGACGGGCGAGAGCCCCTTGACCACACCGCGGAGCTGCTCGACGCTGCTGTTGAGATGGGTCTCGACCTGCCCCGCTGTTTCCGCCTCGTCACATGAGAGGCGATTCCGAAGCGTGCTCGCGAGGAACGCGGCACCAGCGAGGCTCTGGCCGAGCCCCTCGTGCAGCTGCTGACTCACCCGCCGTCGCTCCCGGGCGCTCGCGTCGAGGATCTGCTTTTCCAGAGCCTTCCGCTCGGTCAGATCGTGGCCGACCGCCACGACGCGGACCGGCTCGTCCGGCCCGGCACGGATCAGGCGGCTGGCCCAGCGAATTTCGCGCTCCTCACCACGGGCGCCCGTCACCGCCGTCACCATGCCGGTCACTCCCTGGTCGCGGACGGACTCCTCGAGGAACGACCGGGCTCTGGACCGCTCGCGACGCGGGACGAAGGTCGTGGCCCAGTCCGCCCCCACTGCGTCTTCGCCAGCGAAGCCGAGGAGCTCGGCGCTGTACGGGTTGAGGCGGAGCACGCGCCCGGACCCATCGAGGACCACGATCATCGCCTGCACGGCGTCGATCAGACTCTCGGCGAAGGCGCGCTCTCGCCGGAGGGCCTCTTCCGCCTCCCGCCGCGCCGTGATGTCCCGGAGCACCGCGGTGAACCTCGTCCGGCCGGCGCGCTGGTACCTTCCGACCGTGCCTTCGAGCGGGAACGGGGCCCCGTTCTTCCGACGGCCCACCGCCCCGTCCCGACCCGCGGCCGCGTCGAGGCCGTCGGGTACCAACGCCGTCACGGGACGGCCGGACACTTCGCTCGCCGGGTAGCCGAAGGTCCGCTCCGCGGCCGGATTGAACGAGCGGACCGTCCCCCCTTCGTCCACCGTGAGAATCGGGTCGGCCGCGTTCTCCACGATGGCCCGGAGCTGCTCTTCCTTGTCCCGCACCGCGGTCAGATATTCGCGGACGTGACCGACCATGGGTCGGAAGGCGAAAAACCAGGTGAGCAGCAGCGAGGCGACGAGGAGGCCGAAGGTCGCCCAGTTCCAGGTGCGGAGGCGGTCGACCTGGCTCTCGTAGTGGCGCTCGAACGCGCCGACGAGCGCGTCGAGGGTGTCGAGCAGTGACCCGCTTCGGACCCGGTCCACCACCCGCGTCACCGCGCGGTGGTCCGGCCCGACTTCACCCGCGGAATGCTCGAGGAGGGCACGGGCGTCCGAGAGAAACGCCGTCATCTTCGCATCGAGGGCGTGGCGCTCTCCGTGGTAGATCCGCCGGACCGCCGGCGGCGGGTCGCCCGGCAGGTCGCGGGCGGGAAGGCCGTCGAGGAGGCCGCGATGGGTCTCGCTCAGCCGCTCGACGGTGTGTCGGAGCTCCTTTCGAACCGCCTTGGCTTGGGATGCCTCGCCCTGTCGGCCGAGGGCCTCGGCGAGCAGCGCGACCCGGACGGACCGCATCCGTTGTCGTCCGCTCGCGTCGACCAGACGGGCCCCCTCCTCATGGGCGACCGTGATCCGATGACGCAGGACCACCCCGGCGAGCGCCAGCGCCCCAATGACCAGCAGCGCGACCAGACACCGTCCGGCGAGCTGGCGGGTCAAGGAGCGGTCCGGGTGGGTCTCTCGGTCGGTCATTCGCTACGGCCTTCACCTGCTCGCCTCTCCGACGAGCGTATTCGCCTCGCAACCGCCGGGGCGACATTGAAGCCGCCTTTTGGGCGGGGTCCACAAGCGCATCCACCATCGGCGCTTAGGGGATTCCTCCATGCGACGGAGAACCGGCGAGCGGGGGGATCCGCCGCGGTCGTCAGCCCAAGTTGACCGGCACGGCGTAAAGATAT
>CAZQQP010000280.1:0-3154 GCA_964595475.1 uncultured Planctomycetaceae bacterium
TTGCGGACGGTGCGCTTGCTCGATCATCGGCTTCGCCGTCTCATCGGTGCCAAGGCGGAAGCCGACTTCCGCCTTGGCACCGATGAATAGGCTCAACTTATTCTTTTCCGCCTACTTAACGGCTCTCTCACGCACGCTTGTGCGGCAGCCATCCGCCGCCGGAACAGGACGACCGGCCTCCTTCCGGCTTCGTGTGGCGTCCCACTGTCGAAAGGGCGCGATCAGCGTGGAGGCCGACACGCCGTCAGGGCCTCGCGATCGCGGCGCGGACGCCCGCGTCGATGGACGGATGCCTCCACTCGAAGCCGCTGTTTTGTAGCCGCTCGGGATAGACCCGCTGGCTCGTCAGGAGGAGCTCGTCGGCCATCTCCCGCATCGCCAGCCGAGCGGCGAAGGCGGGCAGCGGAAAGGGGGTGGGGCGACCCAGGACGGCACCGAGCGTCCTCGTCAGCTCCGCGTTGCTGACCGGGCTCGGCGACGTGAGGTTCACCGGCCCCGCGATCTCACGGTGGAGGAGGAACTCCACCGCCCGAACCCAATCCTCCAGCGTGATCCAACTGACCATCTGCTTCCCGCTGCCGATCCGCCCGCCGAGACCGAGGCGGAAGACGCGGAGCATCGTCGACAGGGCACCGCCGCGGCCGCTCAACACGAGACCGGTCCGAAGGAGCACGGTACGGATACCCGCGACTTTCGCGAGCTCGGTCGCTCCTTCCCATGCTTGGGCCACGTCGGCGAGGAAGCCCTTGCCGAGGGGGCTCTCCTCGGTCAGCGCCTCGTCGCCGCGGTCGCCGTAGAAGCCGATGGCGGAGCCGCTCAGGAAGGCCTTCGGCGGTCGGTCGAGGCGGGTGAGCGCCCGGGCGAGGTTGGCGGTCCCCACCACCCGGCTCCGTCGGATGCGCTCCTTCTTCCCCTCGGTCCACCGTCCGACGATGTTCTCTCCCGCAAGGTGGACCACGGCGTCCGCGCCGTCCACCTTGTCCGTCTCCAGCTCCGCCGACGACGGCGACCACTGGGCCCGCTCGGCGTCCTCCGGGGGCGGAGCATGCCTGACGAGCCGAACCCCTTGGTGGCCCGCCTCCCGGAGATGGCCGAGAAGCGCCGAACCGATGAGCCCGCTCGACCCGGTGATGGCGACCTTCATGGACGTGCTCTCCGCATAGGTGGATTCGGCGGCGGCCCGACCGGCGATCACTGGGGGATGGCCCACACCCGCTCGCCGACCTCGGCGGCGAGCGCCGCCCGTGCGTTGCCGCGATTGATGGAGACCTCCAGCCGTCCCGAGCTTCCGATGATGGACAGGAACTCCCCCGCGGCCACCGCCGCGTAGCTGTCGACGGTGCCGTGGATGGCCCGCTCCTTGATCTGGATCCGCGGGCGGTCCGGCAGGTCCTCCTCGCGAAGGTTCGTGATGAGGTTTCCGAAGCGGTCCACCCGGATGACCTCCCCCTCGAGGCTGCCGTCGGGGTCGCGCCGGACCGCGGGCATGGTCAGGCGGATCCAGTCGTCGATGGGGGGCCCGAGCCCGTGGATCGACGCCTCGGCCGCCGCGGCCGCCGCGGCGGGGGCGAAGATGTCCCGCCCGTGGAACGTGCGGCTGACGGGCTGAAGCAAGATGTCCGATCGGTCGATCCGAACCACGGAGGCGGTGGAGGCGCTCTGGAGGGTCGGCCCGAGAACGCCGTTGTCCGGGGCTATAAAGCGATGGCCGTCCGCCTCCGCGGCGATCGCCCGACGGGCACTCCCCACGCCGGGGTCCACGACCACCAGGTGGACCGTCCCCTCCGGAAAGTACCGCCAGGACGTCTCCAGGTGGTCCGCCGCGGCCCCGACGTCCCCCGCGTCGATGCCGTGGGTCAGGTCCACGAACCGGGCCTGCGGACATCGACTGAGCATAACCCCCTTCATGACGCCGACGTAGGTGTCGGCGAGGCCGAAGTCCGTCAGGAGCGTGATGGCTGTAAGGGACTCCATAGGCTCTCTGCCCTGTCCGGTCCGGTTGGCCCCGATATCGTAGAGAAGTGGCCCGCGTGGGCCGAGACGGCGGAACGCGGAGAAGACCCTTGGCCGATCCGCGCAACGAGAGCTCCGGGGGCGTATACCTCCTCTTCGAGAACCCGTGGCCGGCCGCCGTCTGCCTCGTCGCGGTCGCCGTGACGCTCTTCATGGTCGGCCGGCGGACGGAACGGCCGCGGCAACAGGCCGCCGCGGCCGTTCCGCTCCTGCTCGCGGTCGCCATCCCCGTCCTCGCCACCGTGGTCACGACGCAGCGTGAAGCGCTCAAGCAGCGAACCCGAGAGATGATCGAAGCGGCGGTTCCGCCGGTCGACCGGGAGGCGCTCGAGGGACTCCTCGCCGACAACGTTCGCTTCTTCGACATGAGCAAATCGGAGATCCTCGCCGCCGCGGAGCGGGCGGCGGATCAGTACTCGGTGAGCGGTTACGGCCTGCGCTACCTGAAGGCGCTTCCGGTGAACGCGAAGCACGGCCGCACGCGCTTCGCGATCTTCACCCACCTCGAGGGTGGCGTGTACCGGGGCCCCGTGCCATCCAAGTGGACGCTCAAGTGGCAGCGCGAGGAGCGGGCCTGGCGGGTCACCCGGATCGAGTGGCGATCGCTCAGCGGCCGCGACGTGCAAAGGCGACACCTGCCGTGAGCCGTGCTGCGAGGGCTCGGTTCCGTGACACGGCCGCCTCGCCACCGCGTGTGCCGTGGCCGCGGTCCCTTCGGGAGGACGCTTCTCGTGTTACACTCCGACTTTTCCAACCGGGCGTCGCTCATGTCTGATTCGTGGAGTCCCATCGCCGCAACGGATCTCGACCGCCGAGCGCTTCCCCACGGGGAGCACTCGACCCCGCCGCGGGGATGGCTGCTGGCCCGCCTCCTCGTGGCAGCGGCGTGTCTGTCGGCGGTTCCCGCGCTCGGCGGGAGCGAAGGGGAGAGCCCGAACGTCGGGCCGATGTGGGAGAAAGGACAGACCAGCCGCTACAAGGTCACCCAGACCCGCGTGCGGACCGTCCGGGTGCCGAGCCGCTCCACGCAGCGCAAGACCGAGCAAAAAGTGGTCTCCGAGATCACGTGGGAGGTGCTCTCGGCCGAGGACGCGGGCGGCGGGACGTGCCGGATGACCTTCGACACGGTCACCATGGAGAT
>CAZQQP010000280.1:3164-5722 GCA_964595475.1 uncultured Planctomycetaceae bacterium
GCCCGACGGGGAGACCACGCGGATCGACGGAAGCGGCGACGGCGGGCCGGCCGAGGCCGTCCGGACCCTCGTCGACGCCCTCCGCGGCGCCTCGGTGAAGGTCGAGGTCTCCCCGGCGGGGCAAATCACGGAAGTGAAGGGACACCAGTCCATCCTCGACAAGGCCGGCTCCGCCGGGTCCGGGCTGACCAAGCGGGACTTCGCGGAGTCCGCCGCGGAGCTCGCCGTCCTCCTCGTCGACGGGGAGCCCGACGGCCCGGGAAGCGAGTGGGCCCACGCCTTCACGTGGAACCACCCCATGGGGACGCTCCACGTGGACAGCCACTACGAGCTGAAGCGGATCAAGACGATCGCGGACGTGCCCGTCGCGGTGGTCCGCCGCTCGTCGGAGCTTCGGGTGGAGCCGGACCTCTCCAAGCTACCCGCGGACGCCCCCTCCGTCGGCGTCAAGACGAAGCGGGGGGAGCAGACCACGGAGATCCTCTTCGACCTCAGCCGCCACGAGGTCGTCGGACGGCACATGAGACGGCGGCTCGACGTGGAGACGACCCTCGAGGCGGGCGACCGGACGGTCCGCCGCATCGTCGAGGAACGGGCGGAGAAGCAGGTGCTTCGCCTGTCGGAGGACTGACCCATGAAAAAGCGCCACGCCCGCGGGCGTGGCGCGGATGCGGTCTCGTGCCGTCGACGGCCGTCAGGCGCCGGCGGGCGCTTCGGATTGCTCGCGGGTGAGCCCCGCCTCCATCGGCTGCTGCCCGTCCGTGGAGCCGACCGTCAGGCCGACGGGCTGGGGCCGAACGTTGTGGGTCGGCTCCACCGGAAGCTGAAGCGGGCGCTTCGGGTGGTCCGGCGGAAGAACGCCCTCCTGATCCACGATGCGCTGGATGGTCATCACGCCCTCGATCAGTGTCTCGGGACGCGGGGGGCACCCGGGCACGTAGACGTCGACGGGCATGAACTGGTCGATGCCCTGGACCACGGCGTACGTGTCGAAGACGCCGCCGGTCGACGCGCAGGCGCCCATCGAGATCACCCACTTCGGCTCCGTCATCTGCTGATAGATCCGCTGAAGGACGGGCATCATCTTCACGCTGACCCGTCCCGCGACGATGAGGAGGTCCGCCTGTCTCGGCGTGAACCGCATGACCTCCGCGCCGAAACGGGCGAGGTCGTAGCGGCTCGCGGCGATGGACATCGTCTCGATGCCGCAGCAGGCCGTAGCGAACGGCAGCGGCCACAGGCTCGAGCGCCGCGCCCAATTCACCGCCTGTCGCAGACGCGTGGTGACGTAGTTGTCCGATGCGAACTCCAGACCCATAAGGCTCGATCTCCGCGAGGCATCCGTTCAGTGCGAGAGGATTATACGTGCCAGGCCCGGGCGTCTCCCCGTCGCCTTCCCCGCCCGTTTTCCTCCCTACCCACGCGTGGCTATCGTAGTTCACGTCTGACGTTCACTTCGAAGTGGCACGCCATGGCCGATCAACCCGAGAACCAGTCCGGCGGGTCCGAGTTGGAGAAGGAGGTCGCCGACGCCCTCGGCGACGCGTCCGTGGAGCAGCTGATGGACAGCGCCGCGGCCTCGCCGCCCTCGGGCGGCGTGGCGAGCGGCGGGGAGACCTCCGAGGGCGTGGCGGACGCGAGGCCGCTTCGTCACGGGACCGTGGCGGCGGTCCGCGGCGACGACGTCTTCGTCGACCTTGGCGGCAAGGAACAGGGCATCGCCCCGGCGTGGCAGTTCGACCCGCTGCCCGAGGTGGGTCAATCCATGACCTTCGCGGTCAACGAGTTTCTCCAGAACGAGCAGCTCTACAGCCTCTCTCGCCTCGGGGCCGTGGAGAAGCCCAAGTGGGAGAACCTCCGCAACGGCATGGTGGTCGACGCGCTGGTGACGGGGGTGAACACGGGCGGGCTGGAGGCGAAGCTGGCCGGCCAGCGGGCCTTCATGCCCGCGAGCCAGATCGACCTGAACCACGTGGACGACCTGAGCAGCTTCCTCAACCAGCGGGTCCGCTGCAAGGTGGTGGAGCTGAACAAGAAGAAGCGCAACGTGGTCGTCTCGCGACGGGCCGTCCTCGAGGAGGAGCGGGCCCAGCGACGCAAGCAGCTGTTCGCGGAGCTGCAGCCGGACCAGATCGTGGAGGGGACCGTCAGCAGCCTCCAGAAGTTCGGCGCCTTCGTGGACCTCGGCAACGGCGTGGAGGGTCTCGTCCACGTCTCGGACCTCAGCTGGCAGCGGGTGGGCCACCCCTCCGAGGCCGTCCAAGTGGGCGACCGCGTCAAGGTGCGTGTGCTGAACGTCGACGTCGAGCGCGAGCGGATCGCGCTCGGTCTCAAGCAGATCCACCCGGACCCCTGGGAAGGGGCGGCGGAGCGATATCCCGCGGACCACGAGATCTCGGGGCGGGTCACACGCGTCGCGGAGTTCGGCGTCTTCGTCGAGGTGGAGCCCGGCCTGGAGGGCCTCATCCCCGTCAGCGAGCTGAGCTGGTCGCGGGTGCGGGCGCCGGCCGACGTGGTTCACGAGCAGCAGACCGTCCGGGCGGTCGTCCTGGACGTCG
>CAZQQP010000281.1:0-5711 GCA_964595475.1 uncultured Planctomycetaceae bacterium
TCGTTTCCGCTCCCTAACGGTCGCGGCTCGTTTCCGCTCCCTAACGGTCGCGGCTGGTTTCCGCTCGCTCACGGTCGCGGCTGGTTTCCGCTCGCTCACGGTCGCGGCTGGTTTCCGCTCGCTCACGGTCGCGGCCCGTTTCCGCTCCCTAACGGTCGCGGCCCGTTTCCGCTCCCTAACGGTCGCGGCTCGTTTCGCCTCCCCCACGGTCGCGGCTCGTTTCCTCGTCCGGGGGTGGGGAGACCCCGGTGAACGCTTGGCCGGCGTCCCGCTACAATCGCGACCATGCTCGCTCGGCGGATCATCCCGTGTTTGGACGTCCAGGACGGACGCGTGGTGAAGGGCGTTCACTTCGTGAACCTTCGCGACGTGGGGGACCCCGTGGAGGTGGCCAAGCGATACGAGGAGGCGGGCGCGGACGAGCTGGTCTTCCTCGATATCGGCGCCAGCCACGAGGCCCGCCAGATCATGGCGGACGTGGTTCGCCGCGTGGCGGAGGAGTGCTTCATGCCCTTCACGGTGGGTGGGGGCATCCGCACCATCGACGACGTGACGCGTCTGGTCCAGGCCGGTGCCGAGAAAGTCTCCATCAACACGGCGGCGGTGGAGAACCCGTCCGTGGTGGAGGAGACCGCCCGCCGCTTCGGCCGCTGCGCCACGGTGGTCAACATCGACCCCAAGCGCGTCCACCGCGACGGCGAGGCGGTCTTCGAGGTCCACACCCACGGCGGACGCAAGCCCACGGGCCTCGACGCGCTGTCGTGGGCCCGCCGCGTGGTGGATCTCGGCGCCGGGGAGATCGTCCTGACGAGCATGGACGCGGACGGCACGCGGGACGGCTACGACCGGGCCATGACGCGTGCCGTGGCGGGCGCCGTGGAGGTTCCCGTGGTCGCCTCCGGCGGGTGCGGCCACCCCGACCACATGGCGGACGTCCTCCGTCCCATCGACGCGGGCGGGGGCGGTGCGGACGCCGCCCTGGCCGCGAGCATCTTCCACGACGAGCAGCACAGCATCGAGGAGACCAAGCGGCTGCTCGCGAGCCGCGGCGTGCCGGTCCGGGCGCCGGAGCCCGTCGCCGGTTGATCCGCTCGCTCCGCCGGTGTATCCATCCGGCACGTCAGTCCAGAGAGGGGACCGCCATGAATCAACAGACCACGGAAGCGCCGTCGCAGACCACCCGCACCGGACGGCTGCGGAAGTTCCTCGAGTCCGCGGTCAAGTTCGAGGCGTCGGACGTCCTCATTCGTCCCCAGCTCCCCGTGAAGGTGCGGCTCAAGGGGGCGCTGAAGAACCTCGACGCGGAGCCGTTCAGCCCCGAGGAGCTCGACGCGGAGGTCCGGGCGATCCTCACCGACCGACAGGCGGAGATCTACGACCGCCAGGGCTCGGTGGACCTCGCCTACGACTTCGACGAGGACCACCGCTTCCGCGTGAACGTCTTCCAGACCCGCGGCCGCATGGCGATCGCGGCCCGCCTCATCAGCTCCAAGATCCTCAGCTTCGAGGACCTCTACCTCCCGTCGAGCATGCGGGACGTCGCGGACGCCGCCCAGGGGCTCATCCTCCTCTGCGGCGTCACGGGCAGCGGGAAGAGCACCACCATCGCGTCGATGCTCCAGCAGATCAACGAGACCCGCCCCTGTCACATCCTCACCATCGAGGATCCCATCGAGTTCATCTTCAAGGACGCCAAGGCGGTGGTGAACCAGCGGGAGATCGGCCAGGACACGGAGGACTTCGCGTCGGGCCTCCGGGCGATGGTCCGGGAAAACCCGGACGTGGTCCTCATCGGCGAGCTCCGCGACCGCGAGACCTTCCAGGCGGCGGTGCAGGCCGCGGAGACGGGCCACCTCGTCTTCGGGACGGTCCACGCCTCCTCCGCCTCCCAGGCGTTCGCCCGGATCTACAACCTCTTCCCGGAGAACGAGCGGGATCTCATCCGCGAGATGTTCGCCTACAGCGTGCGGGCGGTCATCTACCAGCGGCTGGTCAAGACCCTCGTGGACAGCCCGTCGCGGGTGCCCGCGGTGGAGGTGCTCCGCGGCACGCCGGTGGTCCGCAAGTACATCCTCGACCAGCGCGAGGGCGAGCTCGGCGACGTCATCCGCGACTCCGAGAACGAGGGCATGATCGACTACACCGCGTGTCTTGCGGACCTCGTCAACCGCGAGCTGGTCCATCCCAAGACCGCCTTGTCGGTCGCCCGCAACGCGGACGAGCTGCGGATGCGGATGAAGGGCATCAGCACGGGATGAGCCCACCCGGAACGCCGAAGCAGGGAGCCGGATGATCGAGACCCTCGCCGCCCAGATGGCCCCGCCCGTCAGCATCCCCAAGGCGATCGTGGGTCTGCTGGTGCTGTACGGCTGGGCGAGGATCGCCACCACGTTCGACAAGGACGCGCGGGCGGTCCACTTGCCCCACCGGCTGTGGAACGGCCTGCAAGCGGCGTCCATGGTCCTCGCGTTCGGCTTTCTCTTCCTGATCCCCTGGTTTTTCGTGGGCATCGTGCTCTGCGTGGGCACGCTCGTCGGCGGGGCCAGCGGCTACGTCATGGCGCGGAACCAGAAGGTGCCCGAGGCGGACCAGTGGGTTATCGGCATGGAGATGATCCGGGACATGCTCTCGGAGCGCCAGCGGGAGCAGGCGCAGAAGGAGGCGGAGATCTCTTTCAAGAGCTCCTCCGCCCGACCCGTCCCCACGCCGGACGACGAGCATTACGACCAGCACATCACCCTCGAGGAGGTTCTCACGTCGGCGCTGGACCTCCGGGCCCAGCAGATCGAGATCCAAGCGGCGAAGGACCGGTGCACGGTCAAGGCCCACGTCGACGGGGTGGAGCGGGTGTTCTCCCCGCTCGACCCGCAGCAGGGCGTGGCGATGCTCGACTATCTGAAGGAGGTGTGCGGGCTGGACGTCTCCGACCGCCGGCGGAAGCAGCACGCGGAGGTGCCCGTGGAGATGCGCTCCCACGGCAAGCACGACCTGGACGTGTCCACGGCGGGGTCGACGCGGGGGGTCACCTGCCGCATCCTCGTGGATCGCGAGGCTCAGCTCACCTTCAACTACGACGAGCTCGGCCTGCTCGACAGCCAGAAGGAGCGGTACGAGCCGCTTCGGGAGGGGCTCGACCGCATCGTGCTCGTGACGAGCCCGCCCCACCAGGGGCGTACCACCACCCTCTACACGCTGCTCGGGCAGCACGATCCCTACACGACGGACATCCACTCCGTGGAGCCGGCGGTGGAGCGGGAGATCGAGGGCGTGGCCCAGCGCTCCTGCGACCCGACCCAGCTCGCGAGCACCATCAGCTCGCTCCTCCTCCGCGACCCGAACGTCCTCGCGGTCTCGGACGTCGCGGACGCGTCCACCGCCCAGACCCTCGCCCAGGACGGCGGGGCGGAGCGACGCCTCTACGCGGGCTTCCAGGCGACCAGCAGCCTCGACGCCCTCCGGCGGTGGGCCGAGCTGGTGGGGGATCCGAAGCAGGCCGCCGCGGGCCTCGGCGCGATCTACTGCCAGCGCCTGCTCCGCAAGCTCTGTCTCTCCTGTCGCCAGGCGTACCGGCCCGATCCCGGAATGCTGAAGAAGCTCAACCTTCCGGCCGACCGCATCCGGAAGCTGTACAAGGAGGGCGGCCAGGTCCAGGTCGGCGACGAGCTGGAGGCTTGTCCGGTGTGCCAGGGCACGGGCTACTACGGCCGCGTGGGGGTCTTCGAGGTGGCGGTCCTCGACGATACGGCCCGGCAGATGGTGCAGCAGAACCAGCAGCAGGAGCTGCGGACGCACCTCCGGCGGAACAAGATGGTCTGGCTCCAGGAGGCGGCCCTCGGTAAGGTCGTCCGGGGCGAGACGAGCATTACGGAAGTGAAGAACGTGCTCGGCAGTCGCTAACGGACGGAACGATGATCCTGACCCTCATTGTGGTCGCGCTGCTCGTGGTGATCGGCTCCTTCTGGTCCGGTCAGGGGCTGTTCAGCGCCCTGCTCCACCTGATGCTCACCATCTTCGCCGGTATCCTCGCGCTGGCGGTGTGGGAGCCGCTGTCGCTCGTTCTCTTGGGCGTGGGCTGGGTACCGCTTCAGGAGGCCGCGTGGGGCGTGGCGCTGCTCGTCCCGTTCAGCGTCTTCCTCTTCGTCCTCCGCTTCGTCTTCGACCGCTCCGTGCCGCAGAACATCGACTTCGGCGCCCGCGTGGACCGCATCGGCGGAGGCCTCCTCGGCCTCGTCAGCGGCGTGCTGACCACGGGACTGCTCGTCATCGGCCTCCAGCTCGCGGGCGTCACGACGGTGACCGGCTACCAGCCGTGGGCCGTCGGACCCGACGGCCGCCCCACCCGCCAGGACACCGTGGTGGTCGACCGGATCGCGTCGGGCTTCTTCAGCTACGTCGCGGGCCGTCCGTTCCAGCCCGTGTTCAGCCGCACCCTCCGGACCACCCATCCGAGCGTCGGCCGGGAGGCGGGTCTGTCTGTCCTGAGCGCCAATCGGCGGAGCCGTCGGACCGCCCCGCCCGACAGCGTCCGGCTGACCGGCTTCTACCTCGCCAAGCGGGCGGACCGCCTCCCCTCCGTCCTCAAGGAGCATTGGCAGCGGGACCACCGCCTCGTGGTGGTCGGCACGGAGGTGTCAGGCGCCGCTTTCGACAGCGACGGCGTCTTCCGGGTGACCCGGGCGCAGCTCGCGCTGATCGCCAGGGGCCGTCGCGGCCCGCGTGTCTTCTTCCCCGTCGGCTACATCCAGAGCGGCGCCTTTGGGACACTGGAGGGTTTCGCCTATTCCAAGTCGGGGGTGAGCAGCGCCGAGTTCCACTGGGTCTACCGCATCCCGGCGGACCTCACGCCGCTTTCCCTTCGGTTCAAGCAGACCCGCCTCTCCCTCGCCCAGCCGAGCGGCCAAGCCGCGGCGATCGCCAAGCTTCTGAAGCAGAAGACCGGCGAGGCCCGCCTCGTCGAGTTCCAATACGGGAAAGAGACGGTCCCCCTCGACCGCGTCCAGTGGACCAACAGCAACAAGCTGCCGCTCACGCTGAACCAGAACAACCTGACGAACCCCGACGTCCGTGAGGTCTCCTCTGGCAACCGTCTCGTGAACGCGCTGCGGTCGGGGCAAGGGGAGACGACACGCAAGGCCAGCCGAGAGGTGGGTCGCAACATCGCGGTCAAGCGAATCCACCACGCCGACGCGGCGGCGGTCGTCCGGGTAAACCTCGGCCGACAGCAGGGGGACAGCCTCCTCAGCCGCATCCTCGACGTGCCCAACCTGGAGGAGGCGCCGGTGCTCGTCGACGGCGGCGGCGACCGCTACCAACCGGACGGATACGCCCACGTCACCGGCGCCTTGAGCAGCCCCGCTCGGATCTCCGTGAAGGTGAAGCCACCGGCCGAGCCGCTAACGAGTCTGGACGCCCTGAAGATCGGCAATCTCGGCTCCAAGGATCGCCTCCTCCTCTATTACCGGGTGCCCGCGAGCGTCGTCCCGAAAAACGCTTCCGGGTCGTCCGGCGGGGCGAGCCGGTCGGGGGCCCCGTCCCGCCGCACCCGTCCGGCGGGCCGCTCGTCGCGGGGGGCGGACGGTGGGGCCGGCGATCGCGTCCGTGTGACCGACCGCCTGCCGATGCGGGTTCCCGGCGGCGACGTCACCGTCCGCGACGGGGGGGTGTACTCGGGCGAGACGACGGTCCGGGAGGAGCCCCGCGGCTCCGGGTCG
>CAZQQP010000282.1:0-5695 GCA_964595475.1 uncultured Planctomycetaceae bacterium
TCCCGCTCCTCGCTTTGGCGTATAGGCTCAACTTATTCTTTTCCGCCTCCTTAGCTCGGGAGCCTTGCCGAGACCCATGGGCAACGCGCTCGCTGCGCTCCCTTGGTTCACGGCGTTGAGTGCCACGCATGGCCGTGAACGGAGCTGCACGAGGTGAACCCACCAGACAGCCGGCCGCCCTTGGCGTTTCGACTCGTCGAGTGAACGAATCCGCCCCTATTTGCGGCCATCCGTGGCGCCGATGCGAATCGCGATCGGGCCACTCTTGCGCCGCCGTCGCGGTCCGGCTCCCGTACGCAAGGCGCCGGACGCCGCGAGCGACACGCCACGGCCTCACTCCGCGACGGCGTCGGCCTCGCGAAGCTCGAAGAGGTCGCGGAGCTGATCCGTGGACAGCTCCGTGAGCCAGTCCTCGCCCGTGCCCACCACCTGACCCGCGATCTCCTTCTTCTCCTCGATCATTTGGTCGATCCGCTCTTCCACCGTCCCCGCGCACACGAACTTGTGGACCTCCACGTCCTTTCGCTGGCCGATGCGGAAGGTGCGGTCCGTCGCCTGGTCCTCCACCGCGGGGTTCCACCAGCGGTCGAAGTGGAAGACGTGGTTGGCGGCGGTGAGGTTCAACCCCGTGCCTCCCGCCTTCAGCGAGAGGATGAACAGCGGCGGCCCGTCGTCCGACTGGAACCGCTCCACGAGCTTGTCCCGGTGCCGCTTGGGCACACCCCCGTGGAGGAACGGCACCTCGCGGCCGAACTGATCCTGGAGGGCCCGCTTCAGGATGGCCCCCATCTCCGCGAACTGCGTGAAGACCACCGCCCGGTCGCCCGCTTGGAGGATCTCCTCGAGCATCTGGGCGAGCCGCGCCAGCTTGCCCGACCGCGTATCGATGGAGGAGTTGTCCGCGAGAAACTGGACCGGATGGTTGCACACCTGCTTCAGCTTGGACAGCGTGGCGAGGACCACGCCCTTCCGCTGGATGCCCTCCGACGCCTGGAGCTGGGCCTCCGCCTCGCGGACCACCGCGGCGTACAGCGACGCCTGCTCGCGGGTGAGGTTGCAGTAGACCTTGTTCTCCACCTTCGCGGGGAGGTCCGAGACGACCTCGGGGTCCGTCTTGGAGCGGCGGAGGATGAACGGACGCGTGATGCGTCGCAGCCGCTCCATGGCCCGCGTGTCCCGGTAGGCGTGGATGGGCACGAGAAACTCCTCCTTGAACGCGTGCTGCGTGCCGAGGAGGCCGGGGTTCAGGAAGGCCATGATGGACCAGAGCTCCCCCACGCTGTTCTCGATGGGCGTGCCCGTCAGCGCCACGCGGTAGTCCGCCCGGATCGCCCGCGCCGCCTGCCCCTGCTTGGTCGCCGGGTTCTTGATGTTCTGGGCCTCGTCGAGGACCACGCCGAGCCAGTCCACCTTCTGAAAGGGGGTCAGGTCCCGCTGGAGCAGCGAGTAGCTCGTCAGGACCATCGCGTGCTCCTCCGCCCCCTTCCGGAACGCCTCTCCCTTGGGCCGCTCCGGCCCGTGGTGGACGGCCACCGGAAGGTCCGGCGTGAACCGCTCCGCCTCCTTCCGCCAGTTGGTCAGGACGGAAGTGGGGCAGACCAGGAGGACCGGACGGACCTTTGCCCCCTGCTCCGCCGCTCGCTCCCGGTCCCGCTGGATCAGCGCGAGCGTCTGGATGGTCTTCCCGAGCCCCATGTCGTCCGCGAGACAGGCGCCGAGGCCCCACTCGCGGAGAAAGCCCAGCCACGCGTAGCCACGCCGCTGATACTCCCGCAGCTCGCCGTGAAAGCCCGCGGGCGTCGGCAGCGGCTCCACGCGGTGGCCGCCCTCCAGCTTGGACAGCAGCGATCCGATCCACCCCGTGCCTTCCACGCCCTCGAAGTGGATGCCCTTCGCCGGGTGGTCCGCGCCGAGCGCCATCCGCACGATCTGGTCGGCGGTCAGCGTCTCGCCGCGGTCCTGATCCCACAGCGCCCTCGCCGCCTGGATCTCCTCGCGGCTGACCTGCACCCACTGGCCCCGCATCTTCACCAGCGGTGCCTTGGCCCTCGCGAGCGCCTCGAGCTCCTCCCGCGTCAGCCTCTCGTCGCCGACCGCGACCTCCCAGCGAACGTCCACCAGGTCGCTCAGCGACAGCTGTCCGCCGGCATCCATGCCCGCCCGCTCCGCCGGCGCCGCCCGCGCCTTCGCCGCGATCCGCGCCCGGGTGGCGCCGCCCGCCCACCACGACGGGAGCATCACGCCGAAGCCCGCCTCCTCGAGCGCCGGCGCCGTCTCGGTGAGGAACGCGTACGCCCCGGGTGCGTCGAGGGGGTAGCCCTCGGGCGACGCCTCCTCGAGGCTCTGCTCGATGCCCGGCGACAGCGCCGCTGCTTCCCCGAGGGCCTGGAGGAGATACTCGGCGGGGTTGAATCCGTGGTTCTGGAGGAGCGCCGCCGCCTCGCCCGTCCCTTCCCACACGTCCCGGGCGGGGACGAGCAAGCTGGGATCGTGGGTGGGCTGGAGGAGGTACCGCACGTACCAGGTCGTCTCCGCCGCTTCGTCCTCGGTGAGCTCGCCGTCCTCCGGCTCCTCCAAGCGGAAACAGAGCCGGAGCGGGCTCTCCGCCGCGATGGCGATGGGCCGCTTCCACTGGCGTACCTGCGCCGCGAGCTCCTTCAGGTCCGTCTCGCTCGCGTGCATGGTTCCGTCCGTCGCGGCGAGCGCCCGCAGCCACTCGTCGTGCACGCTGTCGCCCGACCCCTCGCGTCGCTTTCGCTTGGTCCCCTTCGCGGTCTCCCGCCCGGCCGACGAGCGGACGAGGGCGTCCGTCGTCGCCTCGACGAAGACCTCGACGGCCGCCTCCGCCGACGGCTCCGCCGCCTCCGTCTCCTCCGCGTCGTCGCCCGGCGTCGCGTGGCTCAACGCCCGCGCCGCCGCGGGCATCGCGCCCGCCACCGTGGCCAACCGCTGGCTGTCCGCCCCGGAGATCACCGGTTCCCACACCGCCCGGTAGCGGCCGGCCAGCTCCTTGAGACCGGGGAGGAAGCGCTGGCGGGCGACCAGCGACGCGACGAACCGAAGGGCGTCGCACCAGAAGGACAGGTCGTCTCCGACGACCACGCCCGTCGCGAGCGTTCGCCGATCCATGGCGGCCGTCAGAAGGCCCACCGCTTCAGATGGTGCCAGAGGCAGGACCGTGATGCGCCACGGCCGATGCGTGGGCTTGTGCCGGACGTCGGGCGGCGGGGCGACCAGTGCGCTGGAGGGGACGGGCCGCTCGTCCACCGTGGGCAGGCGGACGGACATCCGCCGCGTCCGGGTGCCCTTCGACGGGAGGTCCTCGGTTCCCGCCTTGAGCGCGGCGCGGATGCCTTGAGGACCCGCGTCGAGCGGGTGGGGGAGCAAGCGGCCGGCACCGCGCGGCTCGCTCGTCCCCTGCTCCGCGGCGGGAGCAGGGCTCTCCTCGGCGTCGGCCTGCTCCGCCCAGAGGAGCAGCCCGCCGCTGTCGGAGACGCCGGCGTGGAGAACGTGCATCGCGGTCCCGTCTCGGAGCCCGGGCTCACGGCGGCCCGCCGCCGCTTCCCCCGGACAAAAGAGCGAAGTGTATCGGCACCCGGCCCCCGCCCGTCGCGGCGGCGGCCGTCTCTCGCGAACGAGGAAGGACGGGAGGCCGCTGCCGAGGAGGACCGCACGCGATCCGGCGGGATCCCGGCAGATGAAGCGACCTCACTCGAACAGGAAGGGCGTCGGGTCGTCGTCCTGCTTGCGGCGGGGTTTCCGCTTCCGCCGCGGTTCCGGCTGCGTGTCCCCGCCCGCTTGACAACGGAGGGCGTAGTCGAGGTTCTCGTCGGGCCGCGTCCGGTCGGGACCGAGGCCCACGGCCATTTTGAGCACCTGCACGGCCTCGTCGTACTGCTCGGCCTCCACGAGCGACCACCCGAGGTCGTTGAGACAGTCGGGGTTCGTCGGCTCCCGGTCCACCGCCCGCCGATGGTGGGCGACCGCCTCTTCCTTTCGTCCCTGCTTGGCCGCGCAGTAGCCTACCCCCACGTGGTAGGTGGTTACGTCGGGGTACGCCTCCGCGGCCGCTCGGAAGAGGCGCTCGGCGGAAGCGAGGTCGCCTTGGTCCACGAGAAAGTCGCCGGCCTTGTCGACGATCTCCACGAGGTCCTCGGGCGGGTCGGCCAGCGCCGGCAGCTCGAGAAACAGCGCCATCGCGCCTTCGACGCGTCCGCACTGATACTCGATCGACGCGACGGTCAGGACGGCCGGCGCGAAGCTCGGATCGATGGCGAGCGCCGCGAGCTCTCCGCTTCCGACCGGCCCGAACCGCTCCGGCTCGCCCACGGCCTCGCCGAAGACGAAATCGGCGGCGGCCTGGTGGTAGCTGAGGTCCGCCGCCATCCGCCTCTCCTCGGCCGAGCACGTCGCGTAGCGCCGCCTCAGCTCCACCAGCGTCGGGTGCTCCCGGAGGAGCACGGCGGCGGGCTTCTCGACGAGCGACAGGGGCGGATCAGACGCTCCGTCCATGCCGATGCCTCCCAAGCATTCTCTCGGCTGTCGTCAGCCGCCGCCCGCTCCGCAAGGCCGCCGACGAATGGGAGCGGCCGCGGATGGGCGTGGCGTTTCGCGGATCGGCCCGCGACAAACGAACGAGGACGTCGTTCGCCAATCGCCGGCCAACCCATCGCCTCGGCAGGCCCGATCGCTCCTAACGAGCGCGGCTCCTCCTCGCGCTTCTCGCGTTCCGACGCGTCGTCGCAGCGACGATGGCCGTCTCCTTCATACAGGAGCTCCACCGCGCGGCGTCCGTGCCGTCACCCCGGCAACGGGCGGTCCGGCGGCTCAGCTCGGCGCTTCCCGCCTTTTTAATCTTCATCCTCCTCGTCCGGATACTGCGGCGGCGAGTCGCCCACCTTCTCGACCACTTTCGGATAGCGGCCGCGTCCGGGCCGCTGCTCCACCGCCAGCACGCGAACGCGGTGAACCCAATCGTCTCCCAAGTCGAATACGTAGCCGAACATGCGCCCTTCCGCCAGGCCCAGCGCATCGATGGTGGTGCTCTCCGCGTCGCCCGATCCCGTCATCGCGTGGGCCGGCCCATAGCGAGCGCCGTCCGGATCGTACCGGTCCCGGCCGAACTGAAACTCGTACAGGTGCTCGTCCCACCGATCGAAGGCGTCGAAGATCGCCTGGTGAAGCTCGTCCAAGGTCTGATCACCCCGGATCTGAATGTTGCGCCGGATCACCTGGCCCGTGTACTCGTCCGGGAGGGGTCCGGCGATCAGCAAGACCTCGAGGGTGTACAGGCGGCCCGTCGTGGCTCGCGACTGTCTCCGGGGTCGACGAGGCGGTTCCAGGGACGGCGCGCTTGGCTCGTCCTCAAGGGGTGGGACCTTCTCGGACGGGACGCGGAGGCGGATCGATCGCGCCTGACCGGGCGATCGGGTGATCAGCCCCAGCCGCTCCAGCTTCACCAGCATGGCGTGGACGGCGGGCGGAGAGACTTGGAGGGCCTTCGCGATCTCCGCCTCCGAGGGGCCGCGGCCGTGGAGCTTCCAATAGGCTCGGATGTAAGTGAGATACTGACTCTGCCGAGAAGTGATCTCATCCATCACGGCTTCCTCCGCCAGCGACCTCCGCCGATTCATCACGGCACTAAGGAGGCGGAAAAGAATAAGTTGAGCCTATACGCCAAAGCAAGGAGCGGGAA
>CAZQQP010000283.1:0-5681 GCA_964595475.1 uncultured Planctomycetaceae bacterium
CAAGCAGCCGGTGAGGTCACCGCGCACCCCGCCGAAGGAGCTTCGCCGGCCCACGCCCGTGACGAGCGTCTGGTGGTTGGGGTCGGTCGGGTCGAAGGCGATGTCGCCGATGGAGAGGGACGGCTTGTCGTCGAAGACCGGCGTCCAATCGGGGTTGTCCGCCGTGGCGTTCTCCGTCTTCCAGATCCCCCCGTTGACCGCGCCGATGTAGACGGTGCCGGCGTCGGTGGGGTGGGTCGCCACGGCGTGGACGGCGCCGGTCACCTCGTCGTTCGGCGGCACCGCGACCTGGCCGTTCTGCATGGGCGCCGGGCCTTGCGCCTGCCAGACCGACGTCTCCTCGCTCTGCTCGGACGGGGGCTCGAGGGGCTCCTCGCCGCCCGACTCCGTCGCCTTCAGGTCGACCTCGAGAGGCTCCTCGATCGCGCCGGAACCGGGCGTCGCCTCCGGCGGCACCGCCGGGTCGAAGGTGCTGACGCTCAGGAGCACACGCGGCTCCAGCGGCTCCAAGCCGGGACCCGGCTGCACCGGCGGGGCCGCCGAGCGGCGTCGCCAGCGAGCGAGCCAGCGGATCACACGCCTCACCGAACGGTGGAAGTGGACGAGAAGTCGCAGCGATGTCATAAGAACCCTTTCCTCATGCAAACCGCAGGCCGCCGGGAGCATCGGCCTGCTCCGTCTTGGCGCTCCCTACGGCCGGCCCCCGGAAAGCCCTCCCGATCCGGGGCGGGTCTCCCCGCGACGACTTGATCTCCCTTCCGGCGGGGAGGACCGCGCAGATAGGGACTTCGTGAGCAAGTTATCAGCGGCTCCGATCGGGGGTCAACGAGGCGATCGCCGGCTCCTCGGACGGGCGACCGGCCTCCCACCGGCTCGCGGTCGCCCGGTGCCGCGCTCCCCCGGCTGCGTCGCGCGGGGCCGCGGACCCACTCTCGGGGGTGGGGGCGGAAACGCCGCACCTTCGCGCGAACCGGTGGGGTGCCGCGTTCCCGCGGGCGTCCTGTTTGACGCTCAAATGGCCCGTCGGTATGCTCGCGAGCATCTTTCGGACGCTCATCAGTGCTCCGTTGCCGTCATCGTGTCGGCCGGCCGTCCACTCCGGTATCTGAAAGGGGGGCGACGGACTCGGCCGTGTGCGGGTGAGGGGAGCTCGGTCGATATCCGAGGACGCTGGTCCTTGCTACGGAGGTCAATGCATGTCGGAAGGCGCCCACGGTCGGGAGCGGCGGAGTCGACACTTCTTCCGCCGTCTTTTCCGCAGGACGAAGGAAGCCCGCACGCGACGCCTCCATCTCGAGACGCTCGAACCGCGGATCCTCCTGACGACGCTGTTCGGCGGCGACGCCTTCGAATATACGGACGCGGACGGCCAGACCATCCGCATCGCCGCGGACGGCGACGTCACGGCGGAGCTCGTCGGCGCCGACTTTCGCGTCTTCCAAGATCCGGCGACCGGCGAGCTGAAGCAGGAGCCCGTCCTCGGCGACGTGCCCGGCCAGTTCGTCGACAGCGAGCTGGGGCGAGCGGGGGAGGAGGCCGTCGGCGGACCCGGCGGCCAGGACGGCGTCGAGCAGATCGGCCCCGTCGGCTCGCCCCCGGACAGCACCATCGGGGTGAGCCTCAACGCCCTCGCGAGCCAAGGGCCCGACCGCGGTGGGAAGACCTTCGCGTTCAACGTCGGGACCACCGCTGCGGGGAACACGCGGGTGGAGCTGCTCCGGCTCGACACGCCCGACGGGTCGGACGCGGACGAGACCGGGAGCAGCGGCGCCGCGTTGGTGGCGGACCTCACGGACGCGCTGCCACAGGGCGTGAGCAACGTCCAGGCGGCGGACTTCCACCCCTCGACCGGCACGGAGCGTGACGGGCTGCTGTACTTCGTGGCCCAGGCGGGCGGCACGGACACGCTCTTCACCCTCGACGTCGACCGCCAGACGGAGACGGGCGTCGCCCAGAGCGTCCAGGAGGTCGGCCCCGTGGACACGCCCGCCGACTCCAGCATCACCACGCTCGCGTGGGAGAAGGCGCCGAATGAGGAAGGGGCGGCGCTGTGGGGCTTCCGCGGGCCGACCAACGGGGAGCTGATCCAGATCGACCCCGAGTCGGGCGAGATCGTCCAGAAGGAGGCCCCCGACGGCAACGAGCGTCCGCAGGTCTTCGACGTGACGGCCGCGGGCGAGTCGATCGGGGACATCAGCGCCCTCGAGTTCACCCAGGACAGCCCCTCCCGGATCGAGCCCCACATCCTCGGGGTCCGCAGCGACGCGGCGGAGCTGGTCCGCATCGACGCCCCGACGCAACCGGGTGACGACCCGACACGGCCCGCCCCCACGTTCACCCTCGGCCCGCTTCCCGACCCCGACGACGCCACACCGCCCATCCGCGGAGAGGATCTCCAGGGCCTCACGTTCACCCCGGCCGTCCGGAGCCCCTTCACGGGACAGCCGGGGGCGCTGGTCGCGACCGACGCGACGAGCGACGACCTCGTCTTCGTCGATCCTCGCGCCCGGTTCGCCAACACCGACGCCTTCGCCATCCACATCTCCCAGGGCGACGCCAACGGCTCCATCGCCGTCGCGTCGGTCGGCGACGACGGCAACCTCGCGCCGTTCGAGGGAAGCGTCGGGGATCTCCGCGTCTTCCCGGCGCCGGTCCAGGGGGAGCTCATCACCGTGACGGCGCCCGACGGCACGGGCAGCGCCCTCATCGGCACGCGAACGGAGGACGTCGGCCCCGCCACGGACGACAACCTGCGACCCGTGATCGAGGCGGAGCTCACCGGCGGGCTCGACACGACGTCGCTCGGCGTCCGCCCCGCGGGCCTCGACGATATGCCGGACAACCCGGCGGAGGTCTCCGCGGGCATCAACAGCGCCGACAGCGCCGCGGAGTTCCTCTCCAGCCAGCCGGACCTCGCGAGCAAGCTCCTCGGGCAGAACCTGGACCAGATCACCTCGCTCGCGGTCAGCGACAGCGGCCGCATCTTCGGCGTGGACAGCGATCGCCTCGACGCGGAGGGTGAGCCGACCCAGGGCGACGAGATCGCCCGGATCGGCCCGGACGGCAACGCCGCGAAGCCCGTCACCATCGTCGACCGATCGACGGGGGCGCCCGTCGGCGACGTGAAGGCGCTGGACTTCGGGAGCGTCCAGAACATGGAGGAGCTGTTCGCGGTCCTCGACCGCTTCAGCCTCGTCCCGGACCAGCCGCTCTCGAGCGAGCTGGGGGCGGCGGGCAGCCTCGGCGGCGACTTCAACATCGAGGGCGTCACCGCGTCCGCGGACGGCGACCGCCTCTTCGCGATCAACCGCAACAGCGGCTCCGACGGCGCCGTCGAGACCGCGGACGACTTCTTCGAGCTCTACGAGATCGAGCGGGACCAGGAGACCGGCGCGGTGGAGCGGTTCCGCAAGGTGGGGGACATCGTCGATCGCTTCGGCAACGTCATCGGCGACCTCGACGCGATCGACATGAACGGCGCCGGCACGCTCTTCGTCGCGGGGACCAATCAGGACGCACCCATCCCGAACCGCTCCACGGGGGGCGATCTCGGCGAGAACGCGGACATCCAGGGCATCGCGGTGAGCTCCGGCCTCGACGCCTACGGCCTCGACGCGACGGGCGGCGGCTTCGAGCTCGTCCGCGTGGACCGCGAGCAGGCCGCCGAGCTGACGGGCCTCACGGAGCTGTCGGTGCTCGCCGGCGGCGAGGGGGTGCAGCTCACGCCCGTGGGCACGCCGGATCTCGAGATCCAGGACACCGCGGGCGAGACCTTCGCGGTGGACGTCGGACGGCAGGTGACGCCCGGCACGCCGCTCGAGGAGCTCAAACAGGGCGAGGGCGTCACGCTGACGGAGGCGAACACGGACGACCTCCGGATCGTCCGACCCGACGAGACCATCACGGTGGACCTCGTCCCGCCGACCGGCGACGCGAAGCGAACCGTCGGCGAGGTAGTCGACGCCATCAACGCCGCGGCGACCGGGACGATCGCGAGCGTCGCCGGCGACGGACGGGGGCTCGTCCTCGCCGACACGGAGCGGGTGGAAGACGCCGGCGGCGGCACGGCGGCGACGCAGCTTCGCCTGACGGAGGACGCCGGCGCCGAGGCCGCGGACACGGACGGCGACGGTAAAGAGGACGACGTTCGCGGCGGCCCCATCCGCCCGCTCGCGACCACCCTCAACGACGTGCTCGCGTCCGTGAACAACGCGCCGGGGAACGTCAACGGCGTGACGGCCGCGATCAACCCCGACGGGACGGGTGTGGACATCTTCGGCCCGGAGCTCGTCGGGCGGTCCACGCCGCTCGCGGAGCTGAACGGCGGCGACGGCGTGGCGCTCACGCCCAACGGCACGTTCGACCTCACGATCGAGGACACCGACGGCAACACGTTCGACGTGGACCTCGCGGGCGTCACCACCCTCGACGGGGTGATCAGCAGGATCAATACCGTCGCCGGGAACAACAACGCCGCGACGACGGCGGAGATCAGCCGCGACCGCACGGGCCTCACGCTGCTCGACACGCAGAGCGTGGCGAGCGCCAACGGCACCGCCGCGACGGAGCTCGGCCTGACGGACGCCGGCGGCGCCCGCGTGCCGGTCAACACGGACGCCGACGGGAACGACGACGACCTGAAGGGCGGAGCGCTCGAGCGGGCGGGCACCTCCGACGCGGAGCTCACGGTCACCAGCGCCGGCGGCGGCTCCGTCGCGGACGCCCTCGGGCTCACGGACGCGAGGTCCGTGGCGGACGACGAGGGGAGGACGGACGGCCTCCTCGGCGACAACATCCAGCCGCCGCGGGGGCGGGTGACGGACCTCCAGCGCCTCGGCGAGGTGACCACCTCGGGCGGGGCGACCATCCTGAACACCCGCGCCCTCGACGCGAGCGCCGACGGGAGTCTCTTCACCGTGGGCCTCTCCGCGTCCCAGCTCTTCCCCTCGCAGGAGGTGGGCACGCCGCCCGACGGCGACCTCGGCAGCGACTTCACGGTCCGCTCGGTGGCGGTCACCCCCGACGGCAACGCGTCCTTCGTGATGGAGCGGCCCGACGGCACGCTCGAGCTCGCCGAGGCGGTCCGCAACGATCAGGGTCAGGTCCAGCGGGTGGACCGGCTCGGGCCGATCCGGGACAGCTTCGGCGCGGACATCTCCGAGATCTTCGCCCTCGACGCGGGGAGCTCCGGCGACCTCTTCGCGGCGGGCTTCAACGGCGAGGCGCCCGAGCCCAACGTCAACGTGGGCCAGCGCATCGGCGAGGAGGTCTCCGAGGACACGCCGCTCGCCGCCCTCAACCGCGGCGAGGGCGTCTCGCTCGGCGGCACGCCCGACCTCACGGTCAGCGACACGCAGGGTGCCACCTTCTCCGTCGACTTCGACCCGTCGGCGAGCACGGTGGGCGACCTCCTCGACACCTTCAACGCCGCGGCGGCGGGAACCGGCGTGGTGGCGTCGGTCAGCGGCGACGGGCTCGGCCTTACCATCACCGACGACAGCGGCGGCACCTCGGACCTCTCGGTGACGGGCTCCGCGGCGCCGGGGCTGGGGCTTGCCGACCCGTCGGCGACGGACCGCGACGATAACGACGCCGTGGACGAGCTCGAGGGGACGAACATCCGGCCCACCGCGGCGACCCGCCTCGCCAACCTCCGCGACGGGGCGGGTGTGCCGAGCCTC
>CAZQQP010000284.1:0-3415 GCA_964595475.1 uncultured Planctomycetaceae bacterium
AGGTCGATCCCGAAGGAGCAGGTGGCTCAAAGAGCATGGGCGGCTCCGTCCGCTTTATGGGGGTAAACAGAATGGTAACACGATTTCCGCCCGAGTCAAACACTTCCTTACACGAATTTCGGACGGTTGCCCATCCTGAACCCCCGAAAATGCCTGAGGTGAAGGGGGTATGTCAGGAGTTCTGAGGCTCAACTTATTCTTTTCCGCCTCCTTAGAGCCCCGCCGGCACGAGCACGAGACGGCTGAAAAGTCGACCCAAGGAGGGCCGCTGCACCGCACCGGGGCCCGGGATGGCGTCGGCGAGCCACCGTCGCACGGTGAAGAAGAACGGGCTCAGGACGACGAGGAGAAGGACGGCAAGAGCTGTGGCCGCGAGGGCGTGCTTCGCGACCGTGGCGGGGCCCGCGAGATCGCTCCGCGCCGGGTGGACCGGCGTGTCTCCCTCGCCGTCCGGGTCGTCGTGGGCGGCTTGGACGGGCGTGATGTCATACGGCCCGTGGTTTGCGATCTCGAAGAGGCGGACGGGCCGGTCCTTCCAGTGGGTCCATTCGAGCTGCCTCGCGCCGAGCGCTGCGAGCACGGCGCTGTACATCGCGGTCTGGTAGCTGCTCCGCAGCGGAGGAACGGTGGGTTGGTAACACTCGCGAAGCTTGAGGCCGAAGCTCGACGCGACAAGGAGATTGCGTGTCCACTTGAGGTGGTTCTCCTGGGCGAGTCGGGCGTCGAGGTCCGTCGTGAAGAAGACGTAGCGGCTCGGCAGCTGCTGGCGGAGCGCCTGGAGGATCAGAAGCTTGTCGTAGACGTCGGCGCCGACCACCCCGATCGCCCGGATCTCGCCCTCGTCTTCTCGGGCGAGGCGCGACTCGAGCGAGGCCACCCTTTCCGCGAGGCGACGCAGGTAGTCGAACTGAGCCTTCCCGACGGGATCCTTGTACGCTTCCGCGTGGCCGCCGGACGAGGAAGCGCCCCCGGCTCGACCCGCCGCGGCCTTCCGCTCGTCACGCGGCGTTCGCCCGTCGAGGCCACGCATGTAGTGAAAGATGTGCACGCGCTCGGCCGAGGCGTCGGTCTTCTGTCCCGTGGCTTTCCCTTCCGCCTTCTTGACTTTCTCCTTGACGAGCCGAGCGAGCACGCGGCCGTAGTACGTGTCCCAGTCTCCGACCACCACGAGGTGGTGGGGCTCCGTCCGCGGCCGAATGCCACGCCGGCGGAGCTCCTCGAGGATGGCGGTGACGAGCGACCCGTCCATTCGGACAGTGCGGCGGAACCTGACGCCGTACTCTTTGCAAAGCGTCGCGGTGAGATCGTCCCCCGCCTTTGGAAGCTTACCTTCCAGCGAGCCTTGGAGGTCCTTGACCATCCACTCGATCGGGACGGTGGACCACGGCGAGTAGACCTCGATTCCGTCAAGCAATGTTGTCACGCCGCGGTTCGCCGACCTCTCCTGGACCGGACGGACGACCTCGCGGATGGCCGACCGGAGCGAGGCGGACGTCCGTGGGCCGATGACCTTGATCGTGAGTCGGGAGAGAAGGCCGGAGCCCTCCGGGTTCTCCGACTCCGTTGCAGACGTCGGGGCGAGGAGAGAGCGAGAGAGCGCCACGGCTCCCGTCGGTTGTGAGAGCGCTCGCCGGAGCGTGGCCGCGAACCCGAGCCTCCCCGGACCGCCCTGTTGTTTCGCATCGCTCCGATCCGACCGGTCCGGTAAAACAACCCGCAGGTCGCGCCGTGTCTTCTTCGACGAAACGCCGTCAAAGAGCTTGTGGAGCGTCTCGGCCATTCGGGTGAGCGGCCGGCTCGCGAACCCCTCGTCGGGCATCCACAAGACCGCGATATATTCGGGAAGCTCCTCGACGTCGAGCACGTTGGCGAGCGGGGCCTTCGGCTTGTGGGCGTGTCGAAGCCACTCGAAGGCGTAGGGCACCGACGTCTGGTCGCGGGAGAGCGCAAATCGGCCGATGTGCTCGGGAGCCTTCGGCAAGTAGCCGGCCTCCCCGAGCGCCGAGAGCACGGCGTATCTTGTGCGGAGCCGCGTCTCCCGATCGTTGGCGTATTCCCCCGAGGTGATCATCACCGGAAGGAGCCAGACGCTCGGCTCGTGGCGCTGGCCGGCCTGCCTGAGGTGGCTCCGGATGCTTTGAACGAACTCGGAATGGTGCACCGCGTTCCCCGACGGTCCGCTCCCTTTTCGGACGGCCAAGGGGTCCTGCCAAAGGCGGGCCGGCTCCGTCTCCGGGCCGAAGGAGAGGCGGGGAACCTGCTCGGGCGGGTCGGGACGGTCGCTCTCGAGCGGCTTGAAGCGGAAGTAGCCGCCTGCCGCAGCCAGGACGAGAAGCATCGCCGGAAGGGAGAGGAGCGGGTTCTGCTGTGGGCCGCGCTGCTCGGGCATGGGTGGGAGCTCCCGTCAAACGGAAACGCGCCGTGGTCGAGGCGATCCCGAATCGAAGGTTGGGGGATCGCGGTCCGACATGGACGAAGGGATGGCCGGAAAATCGACGACCGACCCGGCCCCTCCGTCGCGATGCGACGGCGAGCCCGCACACGATGCCCGACGACCTCGAGCTCACGCACGCTGCCTCGCGGAGTCGCCGGGCGCGGCGGGTCACCCACTTTCATGGGGTGATAAGTAGGCGGAAAAGAATAAGTTGAGCCTATACGCCAAAGCAAGGAGGGGCGACCTCCTTGCTTTGGCGTGGGCCTCGAGACATTTGCGATCTCCTGTCGGCCGCAGACGTCGCCATTTGCGGACGTTGCGCCCGCTCGAACATTGGCCCCGCACCGCATCGGTGCCTCGGCGGAAGCGGACTTCCGCCGAGGCACCGATGAATAGGCTCAACTTATTCTTTTCCGCCTACTTACGATCGGGCACACGAGCGCCACGCGGTGCTTGAAGAAGGCGGTCCATCCGCTCGGACGGTGGGAAGGCCGCGGTCTCTTTCGGAGACGGGTGGGACGCTTCCGGTGAGTGAGTAGACTCGGCTTCCAAGGGAGCCGGATCGGGCTTGTCATTCAGTTTTCATCATTTCCAAACGGACAGGGGTTGAGCCGAGCGGCCCGGGCAGTGCGTGCGACCGTGAGGTCGGATCTCTCCGTCCGATTGGGAAGAGGCGGGCTTGTGGACTCGGGTGGTTCGGAATGAAGCCACGGCGTGGTCCATCGCGAACAGCGTGCGTGGGGGTCGCGGCGTCGGTGGCCGTGGCCGCGGGGGTCCTCTGGGCCGTCCTCTCCGGGTGGGAGAAAGACGAGGTGGCCGGCGGCTCTTCCGCGAGAAGAGGAGCTCGCCCCGTACCGAAGTGGGCCGAGCGGCCGGAGGGCCGCCCCATCTCCGTCGAGGCGTCCCCCGAGGCCGAGCGGGACTGGCGGAAGGGGTATGTCGGGCGGAGGGCGTGCATGGCGTGCCATGAGAAGAAGGCAC
>CAZQQP010000284.1:3425-5661 GCA_964595475.1 uncultured Planctomycetaceae bacterium
CGGCGCGGGCCACCCCGGACCCCGCCCTCGGCCCAGTCAAGGGGGAGACGGTCGCGTACAAGGGGCGTCGCTACAGGATGGTGGAGCGGGACGACGGCTATCAGGTGCGTCGCTCCGTCTCCGGTGGCCCCACGCAGTCGTGGCCCGTGAAGTACTTCCTCGGCCGTCGCTTCGCTCAGCGGCCCATCTTGTCGGGTCCGGACGGCCGCCTCATGCCATCGCCGGTCTACTGGGACACGCGCTCGTCCCGTTGGCGACACGTCTCGAAGAGCGGCCTCCAGGGCCCGGCGTACGAGGCGTCGGATACGCCCGCGAACTGGCGGGGCTTTCTCGGGAGCTTCAACCACGTCTGCGCCCGCTGCCACACGAGCCAGGCGAAGCTCGGCTTCGACGGCGACGGACCTCGGTTCGAGACCACGTTCGTGAACGCCGGCGTCAACTGCGAGGCGTGCCACGGACCGGGGCAGGAGCACCTCAAGGAAGTGGGAGAGGCGTCGTCCGCCAAGGCCGTCGCCAAGCTCGCCCGAGACGACGTGGGGCGGATCATCCGCCTCGATCCGCGAAAGCAGTCCCACGTCTGCGGCCGCTGCCACGTCCGGTCCATCCAGCCGGTCGACAGCGGCTTCGAGCCGGGCGACCACCTTCTGGATTATCGCGTGCCCACTATGAAGCTCTCGGGCTACGCCCCGGACGGCTCGCCGCGGCGCTATATCTATCAGTACCTCCCCTATGCCCAGAGCCGCTGCGCCGCCGAGGGAGGGGCCGGCTGCGCCACCTGTCACAACCCCCACGGCACCGACCACGCGTCGATGCTCCGAAGGCCCGGGGGCAAGGTCTGCCTCGATTGCCACGACGACCAGACCACGAACGCGAGCACCCACGGTCAGCATCCGCCCGAGCCCGTCACGTGCGTCTCCTGCCACATGCGGAAGGTGGAGCTCGGCTTCGTCACGCATCACTCGCACCTGATCAAGCCGCCGACCCCCGCTCTCACGCAGCGAAGCGCGAGGAGCAGGATTCCCAACGCCTGCAACCAGGCGGGTTGCCACGGCGACAAGTCGGCGGAGTGGGCGTCGACCGCCGCCGAGCGGTGGTACGGGGACTACCAGAGCCGCTGGGTCCGTCGGGCGAAGGCGGTCGCCCTCGCTCGCCGCGGTGAACGGGAGGCGTTTTCCCTGGTGGACGAGCTTCTTCGCGGGCCGTCGCAGCCCTCCGCGGTGCGAGCCCTCGGCGCCGCGGCCCTCATGGCGTCGCGCCCGGCGGAGCGGGCCACGCGAAACATCGCGGAAAAGCCGCCGCTCGTCCGCATGGTGGTGACCGACCGGGCGGCCAAGTGGCTCGCGGACCCGCGTCTCCCCGACTCCCGACGGGCCCCGCTCGCCGACCTCCTCCGCGGCCGTCTCGCCGACCCGCGTCGGGCGATCCGCCGCACCGCGATGATGGGCCTCCTTCGCGACGTGGGCGGCACACCTCTCCCCGACACGCCCGCCGCCCGCCGCGTCCTCACGGAGCTTCCCGCGGAGGTTCCGCTCGCCGGGCCCAACGTGCGAATCCTCGCGGAGGTCGCCGAAGCGCTTCGACGGGCCCGCTTGTGGCCCGCTCGCCGTCGCGAGATCGATCGCACGCTCCTGAACCTCGCGTCGACGCGTGGGATGGCGTCCGCCGTCGGACGCCATTACGCGGCGCTCGGCCGTGTGGAGAGGGCCCGGCGGGCGTTGTCGGCGGACGAGGCGGGGACCGGCGGGATCGCCGGAGAGCTCGTCGGGACGCTCCCCGATCAGGGCCTCGGGAGCGTGGGCGTGTTCCTCGATCTTCCGCCGACCTACCCCGTCCGGCGCGTCACGGTGGACCTCTCCGAAGGGCGGTCGTACCGCGTGAAGAACGTGCCCGCGGGGGAGTACCGCGTGGCCGGCTACCTCGACACGAATGCCAACGGCCGCCTCGACTGGGGGGTGGATCGCTTTCTGACCGCCGGGGGCACCGTGGCCGTGGCGGAGGGGTCGGTGCGGGGCGGGGTTGACCTCCGCCCGGTCGACGAGAATCGCCCGTGAACCCGCGCAAGCCGAGGCCCGTGAGCTGCTCGTCGGCCCGTTTGCCGGACTCGCGGCGGCGAGCCGCACACCACCAGCCGACCGGCTCAGCCCAAGGTGACGGACCGAAGCGGTGTCCGGGCCGGCGTTTGACCAGCGATTCCGCAACAACTCCCCGGTAGGCCGAGCGTAACGCCTCTCGCCGT
>CAZQQP010000285.1:0-341 GCA_964595475.1 uncultured Planctomycetaceae bacterium
GGGGCCGGCCGCACTGCGGGACGCTCCCAGCCGGCGAACCCATCTCGCGCAGCGGCCCCGGCCGTCGTCGCCTGTCGCCCCTCGTCCTCCGCGGGTGGGGCGGGGCCTTGGCCCCCGGCCGACGAGCCGAGCGGGGGCCGTGACAGATTGACAAGACCATGGCAATCGGGTATAAATAAACACCTTCCCTTCGCGGCACTGGCCGCACGGGCCGGTCTTTGCTGTCGCATCCTTTCCTGGAGATCGTGAGATGGCTGATACACCGGTTGGCACGTGGCGTGACGACCCCGAGCACTTCCGTTCGCCCCGTCGGCGGGACTTCCTCTACGTGGGCTTCGTCG
>CAZQQP010000285.1:351-5625 GCA_964595475.1 uncultured Planctomycetaceae bacterium
ACCAGTCCACACAACCCCACCGGCTCGGAGATGAGCCTCGGGGACGCCCGCCGCATGGAGGCCCAGGGCGCCGCGAAGGATTACGAGAGCAAGGTCGGGCCCGCGAAGAACGTCATCCACATCTACCTCAACGGGGGGATGGCGGCGCAGGAGACCTTCGATCCGAAGCTCAATGCCCCGCTCGAGTACCGCGGGCCGTTCGGCACGCGCAAGACGGGCTTGCCCGGCGTGCGGTTCGGCGAGCTGCTCGAGAGGAGCGCGGGCGTGGCGGACAAGATGACTGTCGTTCGGTCGATGAGCCACGGCGAGGCGGCCCATTCCCGCGGTCGCCACAACATGTTCACGGGATACCGCCCGAGCCCGGCGCTTCAGTATCCGTCGTTCGGCTCCGTGGTCTCCCACGAGTTCGGGTGGCGGAACAACCTCCCGCCCTATGTTTGCGTGCCCAACAAGCTCAACGAGTTCGCGGGGTCGGGCTACCTCAGCTCCGCCTACGGTCCGTTCAGCCTGGGGTCGGACCCCGGCAACAAGAACTTCACGGTGCGGGACCTCGCGAGCCCCGACGGCGTGGACAAGGAGCGGTTCAAGCGGCGGCGGAGCATGCTCTCGGCCGTCGACGAGCACTTCATGTCCCTCGAGGACTCCAAGGCGCTCGACTCCGTCGACTCCTTCTACCAGAAGGCCTACGGCATGGTCAGCTCCGAGGAGGCGCGGCGGGCCTTCAAGCTCGACGAGGAGCCGGACAAGCTCCGCGATCGGTACGGGCGGAACCGGATCGGCCAGCGCATGATCATGGCGCGGCGTCTCGTCGAGGGCGGCGTGCGGTTCGTCTCGCTTCAGTCGGGGGGATGGGACATGCACAACAACATCGAGAATGGGATGAAGAAGCGGGTGCCGCCCGTGGACCGCGCTTTCGCCACGCTGCTCGAGGACCTTGACGAGCGGGGCATGCTCGACGAGACGCTCGTCATGTTCACCACGGAGTTTGGCCGGACACCCAAGATCAACAGCAACGCGGGGCGGGATCACTACCCCAAGGTCTTCTCCATCGCCATGGCGGGCGGCGGCCTCAAGCGCGGCTTCGTATACGGCAAGTCCAACAGCACCAGCACGGAGCCGGAGGAGAACCCCGTCAGCGTGCCGGACTGGGCGACCACGGTGTACAAGCAAATGGGCATCGTGGCGGACAAGGAGCTCATCGCCCCGGGCGACCGACCCGTCGAGATCGTCAAGGGCGGAAAGGTCGTCGACGACCTGATCGCCTGAAGCACCAAGGAAAACGAAGTATGAGTCGATTGACGCACGCCTCGACGGCGGTCGCCGTCCTGCTCGGCGCGGTGAGCCTCGCCCACGCGAGCTCCCCGCGGCTGAACAACATCCGGCCCGAGGGCTGGCAAAGGGGGCAGGAGGTGGAGCTCACGCTCCACGGCCGGCGGCTGAACAGCGCCCGGAAGCTCCTCTTCTACCGGGACGGCATCTCGGTCCAGAAGATCAAGCCGCTCGAGGACAAGGGGCGGCGCTGTCGAGTCAAGGTGGCCATCGACGAGGAGGCGCCGCTCGGCGAGCACCAGGTGCGGCTGCTCACGGACCGTGGCTGGACGGACGTGCGGACCTTCTTCGTCGGAAACCTGCCGGTGGCCAAGGAGGACGAGGGCAACAACAGCCTCGACGCGGCGCAGGCCGTGGACATGAACACGACGGTCCACGGGGTGGTTCGCAACGAGGACGAGGATCTCTACAAGGTCGAGGCGAAGAAAGGACAGCGGATCTCCGCCGAGGTGGAGGCGATGCGGCTCGGGCGGAAGTTGTTCGACCCGTATGTCGCCATCCTCGACGCGGATCGATTCGAGCTCCACGCCAACGACGACAATGCGCTGACGAAGCAGGACCCGTTCGCCTCCGCCGTGGCGCCCGAGGACGGCACCTATTTCGTCAAGATCCGCGAGGCGGCCTACGGGGGAAGCGGGAACAGCCGATATCGGCTCCACATCGGCGCGTTCCCCCGTCCCGCGGTGACGTTTCCCATGGGGTATCAGGCGGGAGAGACGGCCGAGCTCGCCTTTCGCGGCGATCCCACCGGGACGATCCGGCAGGCGGTGAAGCCGCGGGAGGGGCGGGCCGGCGAGACGGTGGGTGTCTTCGCGAAGAACGGCGAGCGGGTGGCGCCCTCCCCCAACTGGGTGCGGGTCTCCTCCTTCCCGGCCGTGGGCGAGGGCGAGTCGAACGACGGACGGAAGAAGGCGACGGCCGCGGAGCGGAAGCCGCCGCTCGCGTTCAACGGCACCATCGAGGAGCCCGGCGACCAGGATTGGTATCGCTTCTCGGCGAAGGGCGGCCAACGCCTCGAGATCCACGTCCACGCCCGGGAGCTCGGCTCCCGCCTCGATCCCGTGGTCAACTTCTACAAGGCCGGCGGCAAGCATCTCGAGGGCAACGACGATTCCGGACAGGGTCTCGACAGCCACGTTCGTCAGAAGGTGCCCGGCGACGGGAAGTACGAAGTGCGTGTGCGGGACAAGCTGGACAAGGGCGGGCCGCACTACACGTATCGCGTGGAGGTGAGGCGCTCCCGCCCGGAGCTGAGCCTCGAGATCCCCAACGTCAGCCGAAACGACACGCAGTCGCGCCAGTTCGTCTCCGTGCCTCAGGGCAACCGGTGGGGCATCGTGCTGCGGGCGAATCGGCGGAACTTCCGGAAGCCGCTCGAGATCCTCGGGAAGGGGCTTCCCGACGGGGTGACCATGCACGCCCCCGAGGTGCCGAAGCGGACGAACCAGATTCCGGTGGTCTTCGAGGCGAAGCCGAAGGCGGACCTCGGCGGCGGGCTGACGCCGCTGCGGGCTCGGCCGACGACGGATCAGCCCGACGTGGAGGGCGGATTCGAGCAGGTGGTCGGTCTCATCGATCGGAACAACGAGCGGCCGTACAAGCAGACCCGCGTGGAGCAGCTCCCGGTCGCCGTGACGCGGGAGGCGCCGTTCAAGCTCCGGATCGTGGAGCCGAAGATCCCGCTCGTGCGGCACGGGCGGATGAGGCTGAAGATCAAGGTGGAGCGGGACGAGGGCTTCAACCGGCCCATCCGCGTGGTGATGCCGTATCGGCCGCCGGGGATGAACGCCTCGAGCCGGCGGAAGATCGGAAAGGGTGAGAGCGAGACGGACTATCCGATCAACGCCAACGGGAACGCGCCCGTCGGCGAGTGGCCGCTGATGGTCATCGGTCGGGCGAAGGTCGACGGAGGACCGCTCTACGTCGCGAGTCAGCTCATGAAGATGAGGATCGGCAAGCCGCTCGTCCGGGGGGAGATCAAGATGGGGGCGGTCGAGCGCGGGGAGACGGCCCGTATTCTGTGCAAGCTCGACTCGAAGAGCTCCTTCGAGGAGAAGGGGAAGCTGGTCCTGCGGGGACTGCCGAACGCCGTGAAGACGGAGCCGCAGAAGATCTCCCAGGACACGAAGGAGACCGTGTTCGAGGTGGAGACGGGGAAGAAGAGCCCGATCGGCAAGCACAAGTCGCTGTCGTGCCGGCTGACCGTCGTCCGGAACGGCGAGGAGATCGTCCAGACCGTGGCGAACAACGGAGTGCTCCGCATCGACAAGCCGCGGGAGCCGGAGAAGAAGACGGCGAAGAAGGGCGAGAAGAAAGAGAAGAAGGACGAGAAGAAGAAGCCGAAAGAGACCCTCACGCGTCTGGAGAAGCTTCGGAAGAAGCTGAAAGACGACGAGGAGGATTGACGGCCGCCATCACAGAGGATTTCACAAATGAGCGTGTGTGACGTGATCAGGAGCGTGTGCGTTGCTGGCCTGGGTTGCTTGGTCGGAGCCGGGGCCGCGGTCGGGGCGCCCGGCGAGGCCAACCGCAGCGGAGAGGATCGGACGCTGGTTCGGCTGGCGGCGATGCCGGACAGCGTGGACCTGCGCACCCGACGGGACTTTCAGTCCATCGTGGTGCAGGCGGCCTACAAGGACGGGGTGACGCGGGACGTCAGCGACGCGGCGGAGCTGGTTCTCGAGGACCCGTCGCTCGCGGAGATCCGCAACGGGGTGCTCTACCCCGAGGCCAACGGGGAGACCACGCTCCAGGTGAGCTACGGCGGGCGGACCAAGCGCGTCCCCGTCGCCGTCAACAAGGCGAAGCAGGAGCGGCCGATCAGCTTCCGCCTCGACGTGATGCCCACCTTCTCCAAGGCGGGGTGCAACACGGGCGCTTGCCACGGGGCGTCGCGGGGGAAGGACGGGTTCAAGCTGTCGCTGTTCGGGTTCGACCCCGCCGGCGACTACTACCGCATCGTTCGGGAGATGCCCGGGCGGCGGATCAACCTCGCGAGCGTCCACGACAGCCTGCTCCTCCAGAAGGCCACGGGTCAGGTGCAGCACACCGGGGGCAAGCGGTTCAGCCGCGACAGCGATCTCTACGCGACCATTCAGCGGTGGCTCGAGGCGGGTGCTCCCGACGATCCGCCGGACGTCGCCGAGTGCACGGGCGTGGAGATCAAGCCGGGCCAGATGGTCCTCAACGGCAAGGGGGCCACGCAGGAGCTCGTGGTCCGCGCCAAGTACTCCGACGGTACCAACCGGGACGTGACCGACCTCACCACCTTCATGACCACCAGCGACAACACGGCGAAGGTGAACGAGAAGGGTCTGGTCACGGCCGGCGAGCGGGGCGAGGCGTTCATCCTCGCCCGGTTCGGCGAGTACACGGTAAGGACGCAGGCGATCGTCTTTCCCAAGGGGCTCGACTACGAGGGCGTGGGCTTCGAGCCGAAGAACTACATCGACGAGCTCATCGCGGAGAAGCTGAAGAAGTTGCGGATCCGGGCGTCGGGGGTGTGCAGCGACCGGGTCTTCCTCCGGCGGGCGTACATCGACATCATTGGGAAGGTGCCGCCGCCGGAGAAGTTTGACACGTTCGTCTCCAGCGACGAGCCGGACAAGCGGGCGAAGCTCGTGGACAAGCTGCTCGAGCGGAAGGAGTTCGTCGAGAAGTGGGTGATGAAGTTCTCCGAGCTGCTGCGGATCAGCTCGGCGCCGCGAGAGGTGTCGTACAAGGAGACCGTGCTCTACTACAACTGGCTGGAGAAGCAGTTCGCGAACGAGGTCCCCATGGACGAAATCGTGCAGAAGCTGCTCGCGTCCAAGGGGGGGACCTTCTCCAACCCCGCGACCAATTTCTACCAGATCGAGGATCGGCCGAAGAAGCTCGCGGAGGACGTGGCGCAGGTCTTCATGGGCATGCGCATCCAGTGCGCCCAGTGCCACAACCACCCCTTCG
>CAZQQP010000286.1:0-665 GCA_964595475.1 uncultured Planctomycetaceae bacterium
TACAGCCGCGACCGGAACCTCTGGCACATCGACCACGAGGGCGCGGAGATCGAGGACCCCGCGGAGGAGCCGAGGGACGCCTGTCTGGTCCTGACCACACCGGTCACGGAGGCGCCCGACACGCCCGAGGCCGTCACGGTGGGCTTCGAAGCGGGACGGCCCGTCTCCGTGGACGGCGAGCGGATGCGGGGCGAGGAGGTGATCGAGCGGCTCAACACCGTCGCCGGAAAGCACGGAGTCGGGCAGGAGGTGCTCGTCGAGAACCGGCTCGTGGGCATCAAGAGCCGGGGCGTGTACGAGACGCCGGGGGGCACCGTGCTCTACGAGGCCCACCGGGCGCTCGAGCAGCTCTGCCTCGAGCGACAGACCTACCACCTCAAGCGGGAGCTCGGCCCGCGGTACGCCGAGGCGGTCTACAACGGCCAGTGGTTCCACCCGATGCGGGAGGCCCTCCAAGCGTTCGTCGACCGGACGGACGAGGTCCTCGACGGCACCGTGCGGGTGAAGCTGTACAAGGGGCGGGCCCGGGCCGTCAGCGCCACCTCGCCCAACAGCCTGTACGACCCCGACCTTGCGAGCTTCGCCATGGGCGGCTTCGACGTGACGGCCGCCCGCGGCTTCATCGACCTATACGGCCTTCCCATGCGGGTCGCCGGGATGAAGCA
>CAZQQP010000286.1:675-1143 GCA_964595475.1 uncultured Planctomycetaceae bacterium
CCGGCGGGAAGGGCGGAACCCATCGTGACCCGACGGAGGCGTCATGGACGAGCTGGGGCCGGCGGTCGTCGTGGGTGACGCTGCGTCAGTCGGGGAATGCCGGTATGAAAGACAAAGGGGACGCCCCGTCGCCGTGTTCGAATGGGCCACGCGGCGGGTCGCGGCTACGCCACGGAGCTGATCGGCACGCACTGCATCAGGAGGGTGTCCCGGCTGTAGGACCGGTCGAGTGCCATGGGAAGGGCCATCCCCTGCTCGTGATCGGAGTTCAGGACGAGCATGCTCTCCCCCCACGGCTCACACCCCGTGTCCGTCGGCTGGTGGCCGAGGACGAAGATGTCCGCCCCCCACTGCTCGCCGAGCGTCTCCGCGACCTCCTCGTCGAGGCGGCGGCCCCAGACCAGCATGTAGGCGGAGCCCACCCGTCGCTCGAGGTCCGCGTCCGTCGGCTCGCGGTCGAGGAGGGCG
>CAZQQP010000286.1:1153-5554 GCA_964595475.1 uncultured Planctomycetaceae bacterium
CGAAAACGGGGTCGAAGCGGTCGAGCTGTCGCTCCTCGGGCAGCGAGTGCGTGCACATCACCCCGTTGGCGCAGCGGACGGCGAGGGGAAGCGCCCGGATGAAGCGGTTGATCGCCTCCGCCACCTCCGTCGCGTCGTCGCCGAAGACGAACTCCAGCCCGCGGTTGAACGCCTCGACGTGACTGATGGACCCCTTTCGAAGGCCGCGCCCGTGGAGCTGGGCCAGCTCGTGGTTCGCGAGGATGATGTGCACCTGTGTGGGACGCTCCACCACCCGCTTGGCCACCTCCGCGAAGACGCGATAGCTCAGGTCCATCTCGTTGACGAGGTGATCGCCGTGGAGGACCTCTTGCAGGAGGATGTGGTAATCCTCGCTCCCCTCGAGGTCGGCGAGCCGGAACAGCTTCTCCATGTAGTCCCGCCGGTCGTGGAGGTCGCCGCTGATCACCAGACGGCCGCGATTGGGGATGTCCACGACGGAGCCGTTCCGCAGCGGTGACGTACGGGTCGCCTCCGCCGCCCGGTCGAACAGATCCCGGACGGCGGACGCGTCGCGGAGGTTCACTTCGCCGGTCGGATCAGCCATCGGCCGAAGAATACCCCCCGGCCCCCTCGTCATCAAGGTGAGCGTGGTAGGCGGGCGAGGGGTCCGCTTACGATGCGCCGAGGTGCACCCATGGCCGAGACCACCGTCGGAAAGTATCTCGTGCAGCGGCTCGAGGAGACCGGGCTGAGCCACGTCTTCGGCCTCCCCGGCGACTATGTGCTCGGCTTCTTCGACCTGCTCGTGGAAAGCGACCTCGATCTCGTCGGCACCGCCACGGAGATCGGCGCCGGCTACGCGGCGGACGCCTACGCCCGGGTCCACGGCCTCGGGGCGCTATGCGTCACTTACTGCGTCGGCGGGCTGAACGCGTTGAACGCGGTGGCCGGCGCCTACGCGGAGAAGTCGCCGCTCATCGTCATCAGCGGAGCGCCCGGCCTCGGCGAACGGGCGCATCAGCCGCTGCTCCACCACCAGGTGCGGGGCTTCCGCACGCAGCTCGAGATCTTCGAGAAGGTCACCATCGCCGCCAGCGCCATCGAGGATCGGACGGAGGCGCCCCGCCTCATCGACCAGACCCTCGCCGCGGCGATTCGCCACAAGCGGCCCGTCTACATCGAGATGCCCCGCGACATGGTGGACCAGCCGTGTCCCCGCCCGATTCCGAGGAAGCTCGCGACGGAGCGGAGCGACCCCGACGCGCTCGCCGAGGCGATGGAGGAGACGACGAGCATGCTCCGCCGCGCCAAGCGGCCCGTCATCCTCGCGGGGGTGGAGATCCACCGCTTCGGGTTGCAGCCGCTGCTCGAGAAGCTCGTCGAGCACGCCGGCTGTCCCGTCGCCGCCACGCTCCTCGGCAAGTCCGTCATCGGGGAGGGCCACCCGCAGTACCTCGGCGTGTACGAGGGGGCGATGGGCCAGGACAACGTGCGGCGCGTGGTGGAAGGGGCGGACTGTCTGCTGGTCGTCGGCGCCTTCATGACGGACATCAACCTCGGCGTCTACACCGCGAAGCTGGACATCGACCGGACCATCAACGCCACCTCGGAGCGGCTGAGCATCCGCCACCACCACTTCGACGACGTCACGCTCCGGGACTTCATGAACGGCCTGCTCCGCAGCGACCTCGGCGGCGGGCGGAACAACCCGCTGCCGCCGAAGGAGCCGGCTCCCTTCCGTCCGCGACCCAACCAACCCATCCGCGTCCGTCGCTTCTTCCAGCGGATGAACGCGTATCTCGACGCCGACAGCGTGGTCATCTGCGACATCGGCGACAGCCTCTTCGGCGCCGCGGACCTGACCATCCAGCGGCGGACGGACTTCCTCAGCCCCGCCTACTACACCTCCATGGGGTTCGGCGTGCCCGCCGCCGTCGGCGCCCAGATGGGACAGCGCCGCGGACGGCCCATCGTCTTCGTGGGCGACGGGGCCTTCCAGATGACCGGACAGGAGCTGTCCACCATCGCCAAGCTCGGGCTCAACCCGATCATCATCGTCCTCAACAACCACGGCTATACGACGGAGCGGGTGATCCACCCCGGGCCGTACAACGACATCCACGACTGGGCGTACCACCGCTGGCCCGAGATCCTCCGGGCGGGGTGGGGCTGCGAGGCGCACACGGAAGGGGAGCTCGAGGAGGCACTGGAGCGAGCCAAGGCCGCCGACGAGCAGTTCACCATCCTCAACGTCCACCTCGACCCGATGGACTACTCGCCGGCCCTCTCCCGCCTCGGCAAGCGACTCAGCTCGCAGATGAACAAGAAGCCGAGGCGGTCCGCGGGCTCCGGGAAAAGGGCGGCCGCGAGCGAATGAGCGAGCGAAGAGGTGGAGGCCCCTCCCGCGGCTCGGCCCCATCGTTCTGTCGGCGGCCGGGATCTACTGAAGCAGCTCGTGGACGGAACAGGTGAAGCCGGGAAGGACATCACCGCCTTCGATTCGGTCCTCCCTAATGTGATCGGGCGCGACCTCGGCTGGTGGACCACAACCGTCGATTGGCGGGACCAGACGGCCCAAACCGACGCGTGCCCGCGGCCATCCACGGGTCGATCCTGGCCGGGACCTCTGCCGCCCGGTCGTCGGGGGAGACCCTCTCGACTGCAAGATCCGGTGCTCCCCGAAAAACCCGCTGGAGGCCCCGGTGAGACGGTCGCTGCGGACGAATGCGACATCCGGCGCCCGCACGGTATCGGGGTTTCGCTCCAGTACGAAACCGGTCTCGGCCGTGTACACCCGTCCGAGGCCCTGCGCTTTGGCGTGATTGGCGAGGCGGCGGGTGATCTCCACCGCGACGAACCCGTGCTCCTGTCCCGCTGGCGTCAATTCGCGCACCTCTCCGCGGACGAGGTCGCGACGCGGACCCATGGCTCGTCGGCGTCCGCAGAAGCTGCTCCGCCGTCGTGGATCGCGCTCCGGTCGTCATCTTCAGATTGGAGATCTGTCGCGTGCCGCCGAGGCGGCCACGGATGACGCTTCGCCGGCGGGTGGCGAGCCGCGGTCCCACGGAGCGCCGGAGGCGTCCCTCCATGGGAGATGCACCGAAGGGATCTCCCAGGGAGGGATTCCTCCGGGGCCTTCGGCACCGTCCGGGAGCGGTCCTTCGCGCTCTCTGGCGCCTGCCTGGGTCCTGAGACCGCTCGCTCACGCTCGCGGCTCGTTTACGGGTCCTGGGACCGCTCGCTCACGCTCGCGGCTCGTCACTCGACG
Organism: uncultured Planctomycetaceae bacterium; assembly: GCA_964595475.1. Lineage (GTDB taxonomy): Bacteria > Planctomycetota > Phycisphaerae > Phycisphaerales > Zrk34 > CAZQQP01. Next base: position 4,404 of record CAZQQP010000286.1, read on the forward strand.
GGCAGCCCGCTCGCGGCGAGGACGGCTTGGTGCGTGGCGATGTCGTGGTCCGGGCCGAACGCCGGGTCCACCTCGCCGCGGATCGCCCGGGCGAAATGGGCGAGCTGTCGGTCGTAGCGGCCCGGCATCTCGGGGAGCTTCACCGTCCGCCGTCCTTTCTCGTGGTCGCCGCGGGGCCGGTCGATCGCGAGGGTGAGCTCCGGCGGCTCGAGGGGACGGATCTCGATCGAGCCGGCGTCGCCCACCACGACGAACTGTCGACGCTGGAAGCCGAACGGGTCGACGTGGGCGCAGCGGACGCTCGCCGTCGCCCGCGGATACTCGAAGACCGCGAGCTGGTTGTCGAGGAAGTCGTCCTGTTCCGGATAGGTCCGCCGGTTGTACGCGGTGACGTCGGTCGGGTCGCCGAGCGTCGCCACCACGGCGTCGACGAGGTGGCAGCCGAGCTCGTACATGCCGCCGCCCGCGAAGCGGGCGAGCTCCTTGCGCCGTCCCGCGGGGATCTTCTTGCTGATCACGCCGCGGACCTGGAAGACGCGGCCGAGCCAGCCCTTGTCGAGGGCGTCGAAGAGAAAGCGGAACGCGGGGTTGTGCCGGAGCATGTAGCCCATCTGAACGATGCGGCCCCGTTTCTTCGCGGCGGTGAGCACGTCCGCGTAGGCGCTGTGGGATGTGCCGCCGGGCTTGTCGAGGTGGACGTGGACGTCCGCGGCCACGCAGCGACGGGCCGTCGGCACCAGGTCGGGCACGTCCGTCTCCACCGCGACCGCGTCGAGTCCCTTGGTCTCCAGGAGCTGATCCTCGGTGAGCCAGGAGAGGCCGCGGTAGGCGTCGTGGCCTTCCAGCGCCCGGCGGCGGTCCGGGTCGGGCTCGACCACGCCGACCACCTCGAAGTGGTCGCTGAGCTTCCGAAGCGTCGCCATCTTTCCCGAGGCGTGGGGATGCTTCGTGCCGATCTGGCCGATGCGGATCCGCTTCTTCTTGTCTCCCCCCGCGGAGAGGAGGCGGGGAGCGAGGACACCGGCGGGCGCGGCGGCGAGGATCTGGCGACGGGTCGGATGCATCATGTTCGACTCCTCTCGAAAGCTTGCTCGCCAGTAAGGAGGCGGAAAAGAATAAGTTGAGCCTATACGCCAAAGCGAGGAGCGGGA
>CAZQQP010000287.1:0-5477 GCA_964595475.1 uncultured Planctomycetaceae bacterium
TACGCGACGGAGTACGGCATCACGGACTGGATCCACCCGAATAAGGAGCCGGAGCTTGGCGTCGACCCGAGCGCCGTGATGTGGTCGGAGGTCCTCCAGGACGCCGGCTACGCGACAGGGCTGGTGGGGAAGTGGCACCTGGGCATCCAGGACCGCCACCACCCGACGAACAACGGCTACGACTACTTCATGGGCTTCCGCGAGGGCGGGGCGAGCACCAAGAACCCGACCCTGGAGAAGGGCGGGAAGAAGCAGCAGTTCAAGGGGCTAACCACGGACATCCTGACGGACCACGCGCTGCAGTTCATCCGCGACCACCGCGACGAGACCTTCGCGCTGACGCTCAACTACCGGGCGCCCCACACCGGCTATCTTCCCGTCGCGGACGCGGACTGGGCGCCCTACCGCGCCGACGAGCCGGGCCCACCCATCGCGGCGAACGCCACGCTCCGCCCGGAGGTCCCCGACTACCCGGGCCTGAAGGTGGAGCACGCCCGCAAGCGGGTTCGCCGCTACTACGCGAGCATCACGGGCGTCGACCGAAACCTCGGTCGTGTCCTCCGTCTCCTCGACAAGCTGGGGCTGACCAAGGAAACGGTGGTGATCTTCTCCTCCGACCACGGCTACAACACCGGCCACCACGGGGTCTGGTACAAGGGCAACGCCGTGCGTGTGGTCAAGAACCCGCCCGACGGCACGGAGCACGTCCCGGGCCGCCGCCGGCCGAACATGTGGGACACCTCGCTCCGCGTGCCCTGCATGATCCGCTGGCCCGGCGTGGTGGAGCCGGGGACGGAGATCCCGCAGACCGTGGACAACACCGACTGGTATCCCACGCTCGTGGACATCGCGGGCGCGGAGATCCCCGACGGCGTCACCGTCCGCGGACGGAGCATCGTGCCGCTGCTCAAGGGCAAGGACGTCAACTGGAACAACGCCCTCTACGGCGAGTACAGCATGCACCACGGGGCGAAGGTGCACATGCGGGCGTATCGCACCCGCAAGTGGAAGCTCGTCCGCGACTTCCTCGACCGCTCCCGCGACGAGCTGTACAACCTCCAGAAGGACCCGAGGGAGCGGAACAACCTCATCGACGACCCGAGCCCCAAGGCCAAGAAGGCCATGAAGCGGCTCCACAAGAAGATCATCCAGCGGATGAAGAAGATCGACGACCCGGCGCTCGAGCACGTCGACGAGGGATGACGTCCGCTCGGCCGCGTTCTCGCTCCGCCGACCTGGTGTGAGCGGGTGAACGACGCGTCACCCGTTCATCGCAACGGCGCAAGTGTCGGCATCGCGAGCGTCGCCTCTGTTTGGGTGGCACGGGCAAGGCCGTCCGCGGCCTTGCCCGTGCTCGCCGGCCCGGACGCGGCGTTACAGCGGGATGCGGGTCAACCCGCCAAGCCACCCATCATCGCACCGGCTCCGCTCAGACTCCCGCAGGCTCGCAGCACGCGGATTCGGGAAAACCTGGCCCAACGTCTGTCGTGGCGCTGGTTCTCCCTGTCGGCGCGGCCGTCGCTCACTTTGCGCCGCGGCGTTCCGCGGAACCATCGCAGACCGCACGGCCGTCTCGACGGGCCGCCGTCGGAACGGCCGACCTCCGGAAATCCGCGAGCGATCCGATCCGGCTCGCCCAGCGGCGACGGATGGATCGAGGCCTTTCCACCGCCTCGCCCGCGATCGGCTCACCCGCCTCGTAACCGAAAAGGCCCGGACGTCAGCCGTCGGTCGGGAACGTCCCCGTCGCCACCGGCTCATGCTCCGGAATGAATTCGACACTTGATTCGGATCATCTGGTGTCGTATTTTGAGTGGCATGGAGACCCGAACCCTGACCATCGGCGAGCTTGCGGAGGCGGCCGGCATCAGCCGGCGTGCGGTGCGGTTCTACGTGCAGCGGGGCCTTCTCCACCCGCCGCAGGGGAAGGGCCGGGGCAGCGCTTACGACCGGTCTCACCTCGAGCGGCTTCGCCGCATCCAGGCGCTGCAGCAGGCGGGCCACCCGCTCGAAGCCATCGCGAAGATCCTCGAGACCGGACAGCGCCCTCCCTCCCCGCCGAGCTCCGAGCGCCGTCCGCCCTCGCGAAGCACGCTCACGGCGGAGCTCTGGACGCGGCTACGCCTGCTTGACGGCGTGGAGCTCCACCTCGATGCCACCCGCTTCAACCCCGACGCCGAGGATCTGCTGCGGATCCGCGACTTCGTTCGCTCGCGGCTTCGCGGCGGCGAAGAGCCCGCCGACGCCGCGGACCCCGACGCCGCGGACGACGAGGAACCCCAGCCCGGACAGGGGCCGGAGAAAGGAGGATCCCGATGACGGCATCCCTGGGCCTGACCACGGGCAAAGCCGCGGACCGCATCGCGCTGCGAGGGGTCCGCGTCCGGACCACGCTCCTCGCCATGAGTGAACAGACCACGGTGGAGCAGACCTTCGTGAACCAGGAGGAGCGCACGGTCGAGCCCGTGTACACCTTCCCTCTCCCCGACGGCGCCGCCGTCACCGGCTTCGAGGTCCACACCGGAGACCGTGTCCTCACCGGCGAGGTCGAGGAGCTCGAGACCGCCATCGACCGATACGACGCCGCCGTGGGGCTGGGCGACGCGGCCTATCTCCTCGAGCAGGAGCGGCCCGACGTGTTCACCGCCCGGATCGGAAGCCTGAAGCCGGGCCAGGCCGCGACCATCCGCATCGTCTACGTCCGCCGGGTCGACCTGGTCGACGGAAGCATTCGCGTCGCGTTCCCCACCACGCTCGCCCCGCGATACGTCACCGACGCCGGGACGGACCCGCTCGCCGCGTGGGTCGACGGGGACGCGCTCAACCCGCCGCACGTCCTGACGGTGCCCTACGGCCTGTCGATGGAGGTGGACATCGCGCTGGGTTGTCCGGTCCGCTCCGTCGAGTCGCCCTCGCATTCCATCCAGGCGGAGGGAGTCAACAGCGATCGGGCGAGCGTCCGCCTCACCGACGACCTTGTAGCGATGGACCGCGACGTGGTGTTGCACATCGCGGTCGGCGAGCCGGAGAAACCCTCGGCGCAGGTCGCGGACGGCGGAAGCGGTGCCGACACGTTCGTCGCGGTCGGCTTCCTCCCCGACTTCGCCGGCATGGAGACGCACGAGGCGGCCGGCCCGTCGGAGATCGTCTTCCTCCTCGACTGCTCTGGGTCGATGGACGGGAGGTCGATCGAGCAGGCGAAGTCCGCCCTCGAGCTCTGCCTCCGCAGCCTCGAGGAGGGCACTCGCTTCAACATCTGTCGATTCGGGTCCACCTACGAGCTCTTCAGCGAGGAGCCCGTGCCTTATTCGGAGCGGACCCTCGGTCGGGCGCTCCGATGGCTCCGGTCGGTCGACGCGGACCTCGGCGGCACGGAGCTCGACGAGCCTCTCCGGAAGATCCTGAGCCACCGCCCCGCCGAGGGGCGCCGCGACGTGGTCCTCCTCACGGACGGCCAGGTCACCAACGAGCCCGCCCTCATCGACGAGGCCCGCCGACATCGCGAGGGCCATCGGATCTTCACCTTCGGGATCGGGCCCGCTTGCAGCAAGCATCTCGTCCACGGCCTCGCCCGGTCGACGGGCGGGGCGGCGGAGCTGATTACCTACGGCGAGCGGATAGAGGACAAGGTCCTGAGGACCTTCAGCCGGATCGCCTCGCCCGCGATCCGGGATGTCCGGATGGACTGGGAGGGGGCGGCGGTGGAGCAGGCTCCCGCGGAGCTGACCGCCCTCTACGACGGCGACGCGACGGTGGTCTTCGGCCGGGTGAGCGGAACGCGGCCGGAGCGGGTCACGCTCTCCTGCCGGACCGACCGGGGCTGTTGGCAGTGGACGATCCCTCTTTCCGAGGCGTCTTCCGCCGACCCCACGACGCTGGCACGATTGTGGGCCCGTGGCGCCATCGAGGACCACGACGCGGATCCGTCGGGCTGCGCCGAACGAGCCGTGGAGCTGTCCAAGGTCTTCGGGGTGCTCTGCTCCCGAACGGCCTTCGTCGCGGTGGAGCACCGGAGCCCCGAGGAGCGGGAGGAGGGGCGCCCTGCGCTTCGACAGGTTCCGCTCCTGCTTCCCGAGGGATGGGGCGGTGTCGAGAAGCCGGCTGCTTCCGCCGCCCCGGCCGGCCCTCCGCGCCTGCTCTCCGCCGAATGTTTGTCCGCGCCGCTCTCGGAAGCGTCGGCGGCGCCGGTCGACTCGCACGCCTCGGAAGCAGACGAGCGGGACACTCTCCTCTGCGAACTTCTCAAGCTCCAGCGCGCCGACGGCAGCTTCGAGGACGGGGAGGTGATCCCGGCGGCCATTTCCGAGCTCGGCTGGACGGAGCACCGCTGCCGCGACCTCGTCCGCAACGAGGCGGCGAAGCTCCCCGCCAACCGACTGCGAAAGAAACCCCGCGCCACCGTCGAGGTGACTGTCCTGGTCCTTTGGCTGCTCCACGCCGTCGCCCCGGCTCGCCGCCGGCTCTGGAAGCGAGCGCAGCACAAGGGCGTCCGCTACCTCTGCCGGACGACCGGCCGCTCCGCCGACCACATCGAGAATCACGTGGCGAAGCTTCCGACAGCGCGTGGCGCGCAGAAAGACGCAAGCAACCATTCCGCGCGGGTCCGTGATCCCAAGCTCTTCGTGGTTTTCTCTGATTTCCGCCAAGGTTTTCCCGGCGGCCTGCCAGAAGGCCAGTGGACCTCCGCGAAAGACGCGATCCCGAGCGACGTGGCCCTTTTTTACGACACGGGCGGCAGCCGCGCGATCGTCGGTGTTGGAACGGTCGCGACATCTGCAAGGCCCGGGATCCCGGGCGACTGGACGTCGAGCGAGAAGGGGTATTTCGCCCGGTACGGGAATCTGGAAAAGCTGAAAACGCCTGTTGACCTCAAGGAGCTCCGAGCCGAGTTTCCGACCTGGCGTCGGTGGAAGGTTGTTCACCGGGCGCGCGTCAACTGGGTTCCAGAGGAGCACGCCGAAAAGCTAGCGTCGATTATCGCGGAAAGCAACGAGAACGCAACAGCCGCGTTGAGACGGTGGTTGCCGAACCAATACGAGGAGACGGCCATGACCCCGACGACGCACGGTACGATCCACGAGGCAGCATGGGCGAACGACGTGGACGACGTCCGCCGACACCTCAGCCACGGCGCCGACGTCAATGAATGCGACGCCAATGGCTGCTCGGCGCTCCACTACGCCGGCGGCGCCGACGTCGCAGAGGTGCTGATCGAACGTGGTGCCGTCATCGATGCGGCGGACCAGGAAGGGATGACTCCGCTGCACTGGTTCGTCTATCTGGGCATGCGCAGCACAGTCGGAGTGCTCGTCCGGGCCGGTGCGGACGTGGATGCGCAGGACATCGATGGAACCACGCCGCGCATGTCCGCTATGGCAGGCCTTTACCTGCTTGCCGAGGTGCTCGTGGAGTCGGAGAGTCCATAAGGAGGCGGAAAAGAATAAGTTGAGCCTATTCATCGGTGCCAAGGCGGAAGT
>CAZQQP010000288.1:0-3734 GCA_964595475.1 uncultured Planctomycetaceae bacterium
CACGGGCAAGCAGCGTCTGCGATGCTTGCCCGTGGTCAAGCGGCTCGGGCTGATCGAGATTGGCCAGGAGAAATCCCGGCGGCAGGGGTACCGGACGTCGGACGCCTTTCTCTCGGGTGGCAGCGCACCCGCTCGCGACCGCCCCGCTCGTTCTCGTTCCCGGCTTCTCCCTTTCGTCAGGGACGTGCGTCACCAGACCCGGGACGCGGGCGAGGTCCCCGTCGTAGATGACGAGGCGCGTGCCTGTCTCCAGGGCCACCGAAGCGATCCACAGGTCGTTGGTCGGGATCGGAGTCCCGGAGCGCCGCAGCGGCGTGACGACCGTTCCGTATTGCACCGCCGTCTCGTAGTTGACCTCGGCATGCGGACCCCCGGCAGTTCAAGGGGGCGCGAGCTCCGCCTCGTTGCGTTCGCGGTGGCTCCCTCACCGCCCGACTTCGTCGTCGATTCTCTGGAACGGGGCGGTGGAAGCGTCGAGCTCGGCGACTTCATCCGTCGACCCATTCCCGTGGTAGCGACCGAGGTCCCGCTTTCTCCCGTGCTGCTTCTCAATGCCCAAGCCGCGGGATGGCGGCCTTGTTCCGGCTCGGGCCCGTTTCGCGGGCGACCGACCTCCGCCGGTCCTCCACGCGCTTCGGAATGTCCCGGAGCGTGAGTTGCTTCGTTGCTGCCTTCGCTGTGCATCCAACAATGAGAGAAGGATATCGAGACACGGGGCACGCGGGAGAGCCGCGTGCTGAACGGGGTTGCCACGCCGAGCCCAGAAAATCGCCGAATCGGCGACCCATGACCCCCGCACGTCCCCCATCCCGCGACGTGGAGCGACGCACACGCGAGCTGGGTCGCCATCTCGACCGCTCCCGGCACGGCGAGGAGCCGGGCCTCTTCGACCGCTCCTACTGGCAGGGGCGCCTCATGGACTGGGCGATGAGCGACCCGTCCCTTCGCGTGGACCTGCTCCGCCTCGTGGACGTCCTGCCCACCCTCCAGAAGACGGACCAGGTGGCGTCCCACATCCGCGAGTATCTCCTCAAGGAAGACCGCCGCGTGCCGGGCTTCCTCAACGTGGCCCTCCGGGCGGCCGCGGGCGGGTGGCACACGGCCGGTGTCGCGGCGAAGGCGGTCCGGCGGAACGTGACCGAGATGGCGGAGCGGTTCATCGCGGGACGCGACGCGGCGGAGGTGCTGCCGGTCCTCCGCCGCATGGGGGAGGAGGGCATCGGGTTTAGCTTGGACCTCCTCGGCGAGGCGACCACCTCGGACGTGGAGGCGGAGACCTACGAGCAGCGATACATCGACCTGCTCGAGACGCTTCCCGCGGAGACCGCCAAGTGGCCCGACCGCCCGCTTCTCGACCGGCGGGCGCAGGGGCGGATCCCGCGGACCAACGTCTCGGTGAAGGTCACGGCGCTGGACCCGTACCTCGACCCCGCGGACCCCGACGGCAGCGCCCGGCGCATCGAGCGACGCCTCGTCCCGCTGCTCGAGCGGGCGAGGGCGGCGGACGCCTTCGTCAACGTGGACCTCGAGCAGTGGGCGTCCCACGAGATCACCTACCGCGTCTTCGAGCGGGTCCTCACCCGTTCGGACTTCCGCGACTGGCCCCACGTGGGCATCGTGATCCAGGCGTATCTCCGCTCCGCCGAGGCGGACCTCCAGCGGCTGCTCGCCCTCGCCGACCGGCGGGGGGCGCCGCTCACGGTGCGGCTGGTCAAGGGCGCCTACTGGGACTACGAGGTCGCCCGCGCCTCGCAGCACGGCTACCCGTGTCCCGTCTTCCGGAGCAAGGGCGCTACGGACGCCCAGTTCGAGTGGCTCACCCGACAGCTCCTCGAGCGGTGCGACCGGCTGATCCCCGCGTTCGGCAGCCACAACCTGCGGTCGCTCGCCCACGCCATGGCGGTGGCGGAGGACCTCGGCCTCCCCGCCGACGCCTACGAGATCCAGATGCTCTACGGCATGGCGGAGCCGGAGCAGCGGGCCATCCGCGACATGGGCCGTCCCGTCCGGCTCTACTCGCCCATGGGGGAGATGCTCCCGGGGATGGCCTACCTCGTCCGCCGCCTCCTCGAGAACACCGCCAACCAGGGCTTTCTCCGGCTCGCCCACCATGAGCACCGGGACATCGAGGCGCTGCTCGAGCCGCCCGACCCCCGTGAGGAGGACGGGACGCCGTCCCGGCCGCCCGCCCACCTCGACGAGCCGTTCGCCAACTGTCCCGACGCGGACTTCACGGACGCGGCGGTGGTCCAGTCCTTCCACGACGCGGTGGAGCGGCTGGAAGCGACATTTCCCTGGCAGATCCCCGCCGTGGTCGCGGGGACGGAACGGAGACGGGGGCCCACGCTGTCCCGCGAGTGTCCGAGCGAGCCGTCCCGCCGGATTGCGGAGCTTCGGACCGTCACGGAAGAAGAGACGGAGCGGGCCGTGGGGGTCGCGGAGCACGCCGCGGCGGACTGGCGGAACCGTCCGCTGCGGGAACGCGCCGAGCGGCTCGAGGCGCTCGCCCGCTGTCTCACCCGCGACCGATATGAGCTCGCGGCGCTGCAGGGCTGGGAGGTCGCCAAGCCGTGGGGCGAGGCCGACGCGGACGTGGCCGAGGCGATCGACTTCTGCCGCTACTACGCCCGGCAGGCGGAGCCGGAGCTCGGCCTCCGCCGCCTCGGCGACGTCTCCGGCGAGGTGAACACCTTCTTCTGCGAGGGCCGCGGCCCCACCGTGGTCATCGCCCCGTGGAACTTCCCCCTCGCCATCCTCTGCGGCATGACCACGGCCGCCCTCGTCGCGGGAAATCCCGTCCTCATCAAGCCCGCGGAGCAGTCCACCGCCGTCGGGTACGCCTTCTACCGGCGGCTGCGGGAGGCGGGCGTGCCCGGCGACGTGGCGCAGTTCCTCCCCGGTCGAGGGGAGGAGGTGGGAGCCACCCTCGTCGAGCATTCGCGTGTGCCCCAGATCGCCTTCACCGGGAGCAAGGCGGTGGGCCTTTCCATCTTGGAGGCGGCGGGGAGGACGCGGGCCAACCAGGTGCAGCTCAAGCGGACCGTCTGCGAGATGGGCGGGAAGAACGCGATCGTCGTGGACGAGGACGCCGACATCGACGACGCGGTTCGCGGCGGGATGCGAAGCGCCTTCGGCTACGCCGGACAGAAGTGCTCCGCGTGCTCCCGTGTCATCGTGGTGGGCACCGCCTACGAGGCCTTCGTCCGCCGCTTGGTGGAAGCGTGCCGGAGCCTGCCCCTCTCCGCCGCCCACCGGCCGGGCTGCTGGCTCGGCCCCGTGGTGGACCACGACGCCTACACCCGGCTCCGCCGGTGGATCGAGGTACCGGGCGAGGGCGTCACGCGGCTGTTCACGGGAGCCGCACCGGAGGAGGGCTACTACGTCCCGCCCGCCGTGTTCGAGGTGGACGACCCGGACCATCCCCTCATGCAGGAGGAGCTGTTCGGCCCGGTCCTCACGGTCATCAAGGCGGCGGACTTCGACGGAGCGCTCGCGATCGCCAACCACACGCCGTACGCGCTGACCGGCGGTGTGTTCTCCCGACAGCCCAAGCACCTCGAGGAGGCCCGCCGCCGCTTTCGGGTGGGGAACCTCTATTTCAACCGCCACTGCACCGGCGCCGTCGTCAACCGACAGCCCTTCGGCGGGTTCGGGATGAGCGGCGTGGGCATGAAGTCCGGCGGGCCGGGCTACCTGCTTCAGTTCACGGACCCGCGATCCGTCACGGAGCACAC
>CAZQQP010000288.1:3744-5145 GCA_964595475.1 uncultured Planctomycetaceae bacterium
TGCGGCACGGCGTGGTCCCGGAGCTGACGTGAAGGCGGCATGGGGCCTGGAGCCCGGAGGATGGGTACGACCGCGCCAATGGCTCGGTTGCCAGTGGCCCACCGACTCCGTGCCCCAGGCTCCAGGCTCCGTGCCCCAGGCTACAGAAATCGCGCCGGGTCGAACGTGTCGCGGAGCTCACGAGGGATTCGCGTCGGACGGCCCGTCTCCATGTGCACGTAGGCCCAGACGTTGGTTCCCTCCGCGATCAGCACGCCGTCCGTCTCCCGGAGGATGCGATGGCGACGCTCCGCGGTCACCTTGGAGAGCCCCGTGGGCCACGTATAGCAGCTCAACGCCTCGCCGAGCCGGGCTCGCTCGTGGTAGTCGATGACGTGGCGGCGGACGACGAACATGCCCCCGAGCCGCTCGTAGTCCGGCGCGTCGTAGCCGAGCGCCACGGAGTGCCCGAACGCGGCCTGACTCATCCACGCCACGACGGAGACGTTGGAGGCGTGTCCCTGTGCGTCGACGTCCGCTTCGCCGACGACCACGCGCATCAGGTGCGGATTGCGGGGTAGCTCGGAATCCACGGCAAGGTCACCTTTCCGGACGGACCGGCTTGGCCGCCCTCACGATAGACCGGAGGCTCGAGGGTGGAGCTGTCGCGTCACCGTCCAATGGATGGCGGCGGGACATTCGCGGCAGCAGTCGAGACGGTGGTATGGCTCCATCGTCGGAGACCTCCCCGTGCGTTACGCCGTCCGAGCGAGAGCCCGACAGGGCGGCGGTCAGCCCTGCGACGCGTCGCCCGAGCTGTCTTCGCCGCTCTCCGTCCCGCCCTGACCGGGGTCGATCCGCCGGAGGTAGTCCCACGAGTAGATACCCGTGTCGTGGCCGTCGGAGAAGCGGATGCGGATGGCGTAGTTGCCGACGAGCTCCGCGTCCGTCGCCCGGACCTCGCTGACGTTGGCGAGCGAGCTCGGGAGCACGGTGAGCGGGTTACGCTGCATCTGCTCGCGAAGCTCCCGCATGTCCGCGGAGGGGCTCATCTTCCGCAGGTACGCGATGGGGTAGAAGCTCTCCCGCCCGTCGCCCCAGACCACGGTGAGGCCCCGCTCGCGATCGAGGTCGAGATGTTTCGGCCGGTTGGAGCCCATTGCAGAATTGTCGAAGGAGGAAAGAGGAGGTCAAAGGTCCAAGGTCCAAGGTCGAGGGCGCAAGATTGACCGATGAAAGCTTGCGGAGGGCGTCCGAGGCCGCACACTTCGTCGTCCACTTGCCCCGTGCACTCGTTCGTCGGACGTCGCGGCCGAGCGTACGACAAAGGTTCCGACATAGTGCGGCGGAGCGGTCAGCCTGACGGCCCGCATTCCGACCTTGGCCCTTGGACCTTGGACCACGTCCGCGTTTCACCTCCGG
>CAZQQP010000288.1:5155-5434 GCA_964595475.1 uncultured Planctomycetaceae bacterium
CGCCCTTGTCTGGCGTGGCGCCCCGTCGCGTGGCCTGTCGGTGGAGGGGACCCGACGCCCGCCGATGAAGCGAACGCCCCCCACGCGGCCTCGGCCCTCGACCCCTCAACAAAGGAAATCCCATGGCTGCATCCATGTTTCACAAGCAACGGCTCCTGACGCCCGGCCCGACGGACGTGCCGCCCGAGGTCCTTCAGGAGATGGCCCAGCCCATCATCCACCACCGGACCAAGGCCTTCCAGAACATCTACGCCGAGGTCGCGGAGCGGCTCAAGCGGG
>CAZQQP010000289.1:0-2628 GCA_964595475.1 uncultured Planctomycetaceae bacterium
CTTCCGCCTTGGCACCGATGAATAGGCTCAACTTATTCTTTTCCGCCTACTTACGCCTGCACCTTCTCGTCGCCGGACCCGTCGGGGTCGGGATATCCCTTCTGAATGCGCGGGAGGAGCCCGCTGTCGGGGTCGTCAGGCTCCACGTACGGGTCGATCGGCTCGCCGAGGAGCTGGAAGTTGTGGCGATGGTGGAAGGCGTCCTTCCGCACACCCGCCGACCGCTCGTCGTAGATGTCCGCGCTTTCCCGGCCCACGCGGTCGTCCACGCCCGCCGCGGCGAGGAGGTCCCCCTCGTACGTCGCGTCGAGGAAGACGTCCGCCGTGTACCGCGTCCCGTCGAGCGTGGTGATGGAGGCTACTGGCTTTCACGTTCGATCCTTGCGTGCGGACGCTTCGCGTCGGGTGCGACAACAGTGGCCCGACCGCTTGCCGAGTCAAGCGGCACGGGTAAGCGTCGCCGGCGGTCGTGATCGCGGGCGCCGGGTTAAAAACCCGGCCGGTCCCGTCAGACGAGACGCCCACCGACGCGCCCGTGCGGGACGGACGAGGTGTCTGCGGCCCTGTCCGTCCCGCTGTCACGCGTCCCTTCCATCATGCCGCCATGCTCCGAGAGCGCGTGTGAAACGCCGGTGCAAGGAGGCGTAAAGGCATAAGTCGAGCGTAAGGAGGCGGAAAAGAACAAGTCGAGCCTATAGCCAAAGCGAGGAGCGGGAAGCCCCCCTTGCTTTGGCGTGGGCCTCGAACCATTTGCGATGCCCGCCGGCGACAGCTCCCGGCATTTGCGGACGTTGCTCTCGCTCGAGCATCGGCTCCCCCGTCTCCTCGGCGAAGGACAGGCTCACCTGTTTCGACCCATGTGGACTCTCCAACTGCGGTCGGTGTTGCCTCCCCGAGCTTCGACGAAGCCCGCTCTTGTCCGAGTGACGGCTGGCTCTTAGACTCGCCCGGGAAGCGTCGCGAGAACGAGGGACCCATGCCGATCTCCATCCTCCGATCCTTCTTGGCGGCGATCCTCGTGTTCGCCCAAGGTGGCCCCTGTGCTTGTGGACCCAGCGCAGGAGCGGGGGAACCCGACGCTCGTCCGACAAAGCATGCATGCGACGAGCCCGGCGGGTCGTCGCCCGCGAGCGCGGCGAACGGTCGTCTCTCGGATTCCTTCCCTTCCGGTTCCCACATCTGCATCTGTTCTTCCCGTTCCCGCACGGCGGCACGCGTCTCGGACCTAACTCCGCGGACGAAGGAGGCCCACCCTCCTTGGGCCGCTTCGCCGTCCGCTCCCGTCCTTCTTCCCTTCGTCTCCGCGGCGCGGGTCCGGGTCTCTCCTCACCACCGGTCCACCCGCCCGACATCGACTCGAACCTTGCTGTTCCAACGCGTCGCACTTCTTCTGTAGCGCTTCTGCACATCTCTCGCCGTCGCTGAGGCCACACGGCTTCGGAGCATCCTATGCCCCGAACGTGTGACCTGATCTAGAACCCACAGTGAGGAGCGCGTCATGACTCGATGGGCTTTGCCGGTCGTCGGGCTCGTCCTCATGGGCGGCTGCGCCGCGTCGTACGCGCCGGACCCGCTCGCACGCGACCACCCGGCCAATCCGGAAGCGCCTCAGGCGACGCGGCCGGACGTCTCGGAGATGCTCGGCGCGAAGCGTCGCACGCCAATGAGGACCGAGAGCCCGTCGGCCGATTCGAGAAGCTCGAACGCGGAGCCAAAGGAGCGCGACCCCGAATGAGACACCACTCCGTTTTGTGTGCTGGGCTTCTGGTCGCCCTGATCCCGGGCTGTGCGTCCGTGGATCCGTCTGCCGGCTTCGCCGACGTCAAGAAGCGCGTCGGCGATCGCACGGGCAAGAAGATCGCCTGGTCCACGGGGTCCAAGGCCGACCAGAAGGTCTCCCGGAACGTCCAGAAAATGCTGCAGGACAAAGTGACGGTGGAGGAGGCGGTGCATATCGCCCTCCTAAACGATCGGGACCTCCAGGCCACCTATCGAGAGCTCGGCATCGCCCAGGCCGACCTCGTCCGGGCCGGCCTATTGAGCAACCCCGTCTTCGACGCCGAGGCCGTGGTTCCCGTGACCGGAGGTCAAGCGGATTGGACCTTGGCCATCGCCCAGAACTTTCTCGACGTCGTCTACATGCCGCTCCGGAAGCGCGTGGCGCGGGCGGAGCTCGAGGAAACCAAGCGTCGCGTCACGCTCGCGGTCCTCGAGGCGGCCGGCCGAACGCGTGTCGCCTTCTACCGCCACCAGGCCAACCTCCAGACGCTCGAGATGCGTCAGCAAATCCGGAAGGCCACCGAGGCGTCGCTCCAGGCGGCCAAGAGCCTTCGAAAGGCCGGCAACATCCCCGAGCTGGCTCTCCGCCGCGAGCAGGCCCTCACCGAACGGACCCGCCTGGACCTCTTGTCGGCCGAGCGGGCGGCCCGCCAGAGCCGCGAGCGGCTCAACGAGGTTATGGGGCTCTGGGGGAAGCACACGTCGTGGCGGATCGCCCACCGGCTGCCCGACCTCCCCAAAAAGCCGAAGAGCGTTGAGAACCTCGAGAAACGGGCCGTGGCGCGGAGCGTCGACCTCGAGGTGGCCAAGCACCGGATCGTCGCGGCCGGCGAGCGTCTCGGGCTGACC
>CAZQQP010000289.1:2638-5397 GCA_964595475.1 uncultured Planctomycetaceae bacterium
CAATGGGGCTCCGTCCGTGAGGACGGAGAAACCATCCCCGAGCTGAACGTCGGCGCGGTCGCTGAGCGGGAGGAGGGGAGCTGGGAGGCGGGACCGCTCGTGAGCTTTCCGGTTCCGCTCTGGAACCAGGGCCAGCCGCGGATCGCGACCGCGCGGGCCAAGCTCCAGCAGGCCCGGAAGCGCTACTACGCGCTGGGTGTGGAGATCCGGTCGAGAGCTCGCGCCCTTCGGGAGCGCTTGCGTCTGAGCCGCGAGCGGGCCCGGCGTTATCAGAAGGTCCAGCTTCCCCTCCGGCAGAAGATCGTGGAGCGAACCCAGCGCCAGTACAACGCCATGCAGCTCGGCGTCTTCGAGCTGCTCCGCGCCCGCGAGCGCCAGATCCGGTCGACCGTCAACTACATCGGGGCGCTTCGCGCGTACTGGATCGCCCGCGCCCGGATCAGGCAGCTCCTCAGCGGAAGCACAGTCCCCGCAGGGATGGACTCCGGAAGCCCGATGCAGGCCACCGTTTCGATGTCCGCGGAAGAAGGAGGTCATTAGCATGCACACGCGTCGAGAACTGCTCAAGTCCGGAGCCGCCGTCGCCGGCGGCGCGGCCATGGGGACGACGCAGGCGGCTCAGGCGGGGTCGTCCGACCAGGAGGCGCGCTCGGCCGAGCCGTATTACCTGCGGTACGAGGACTCCCACCACTGGGAGGCGAGCTACAGCGGCGGCGGAGTGGACCAGCCCGCCCAGCCGCCCGGCGAGCCCGGCAAGGACTACGACCCCGTGGTCGTCCCCAATGGCGGAAAGGTCCCGTTCAAGATCGTCGAGGGCGTAAAAGTCTTTCACCTGATCGTCAGCGAAGTAGACCACGAGTTCGCGTCCGGCTTGACTGCACGGTGCTGGGGTTACGACGGTCGGATCAACAGCTCCGTGATCGAGGCCGTGGAGGGGGACCGTGTCCGGATCTACGTCACCAACCGGCTGCCCGCCCCCACCTCCGTCCACTGGCACGGGATGTACCTGCCCAACGGCATGGACGGCGTCAGCGGCCTCACCCAGCCGCATATCCAGCCGGGCGAGACCTTCAAGTACGAGTGGACGCTCAGGCAGCACGGCACGCTGATGTACCACTCCCACCACGACACGATGACCCAGGAAGGGATGGGCCTCATCGGGATGTTCGTCATCCACCCGAGAAACCCCTCGCCCGAGCACAAGGTGGACCGGGACTTCGCCATCATGCTCAGCGAGTGGGCGATCGAGCCGGGGACGGCCCGGCCGAACACGCTGGAGAACAGCGACTTCAACATCCTCACGATGAACGGCCGCTGCTTCCCGGGCACGGACCCGCTGGTGGTCAAGAAGGGTGACCGCGTCCGGATCCGGTTCGGCAACCTCTCGCAGATGGACCATCACCCGATCCATCTGCACGGGTACCACTTCCGGATCACGGCGACCGACGGGGAGCGCATCCCTCTCTCCGCGCAATGGCCGGAGACGACGGTCCTGGTGGCGGTGGGACAGACCCGTGAGGTGGAGCTCGTCGCGGACGCCCCGGGCGACTGGGCGATGCACTGTCACATGACACACCACATCATGAACCAGATGGGCCACGACCTCCCGAACATGGTCGGGGTCAAGCCCAAGAAGCTGAACCGGAAGATCCGCTCGCTCCTGCCCGGCTACATGACCATGGGTGAAACGGGCATGGGGAAGATGGGGAAGATGGCGGAGAAGGGCAAGATGGAGGTCCCGGAGAACAGCATTCCGATGAAGGGAGCGGAGGGTTCCTTCGGCGACTACATCACGATGGGCGGGATGTTCACGATTTTCCGGGTGGTCGAGGAGACCGACGACTACGAGAACCCCGGCTGGTACCAGCCGAAAGGGCCGGTCTCCCTCGCGGCGAGCGAGGAGGACCTCAACCGGGACGGCATCGACACGGAGGCCAAGCCCTCCGGGCTGGAGGAAGCGAGCAACAAGGCCGGCGAAGGACCCCTCGCCCGCGTCGACCCGATCTCCCCCAGGATGAAATCCTACCTGCAACGGTGGTGGGGCGGCTCGGGGTCCGGCTGACCCGCGGGCCGCAAGCGGTTTACGGCCCATGAAACACGCTCGTCCGCCCCGCTTAAGGAGGTGAGCCGATGAGAGGGCTCTTGAAGGCGGTAAGAAGAGCGGCGGGGAACAAGCGCCGGGTCATTCCCACGCGGGCTCGGGTCCACGGGGGCAAGGTCCCGATGACCGACGCGCTCCACTTCGAGGCGGTCTTCCGCCCCGATGAGATCCGTGTCTACCCCTACGACGGCGAGCAGAGCCCCATTCGCTTCGACGCCGGCAAGGGAAAGCCCGCCACCGGGACGGTGACAATCAAGTACCGGGACACGTCGAAGGCCCCGAAGAAGCTCACGCTCGAGCCCGTCGCTCCGGAAGGGGCCGACCAGGACTCCCTGAGGTCGACGGTCGACCTTTCCCAAGAAAATCGAGGTCACGAAGGAGGGCGGCCACCCCGGAGAAGGGCATAAGAAGAAAGACGGCGGACACGCTGGCCACAAGGAGGGTGACCATGGTGGGAGTGGCCAGAAAGGTGCGAAGCCCTCATCGGGAAGCCAGTGAACAGCGGCGGCTTCCCGCGGTTTTGTCAATAGGGGTTACGGCTTCCCGGTGGGTGGCGTAGGCCGGGGTCATGGCGAGGCCGCTGCAACTGGAGTACGCCGCCGCCGTGTAAGGAGGCGGAAAAGAATAAGTTGAGCCTATACGCCAAAGCGAGGAGCGG
>CAZQQP010000290.1:0-5368 GCA_964595475.1 uncultured Planctomycetaceae bacterium
TGGCGTCCACCTCCGCCTGCTGCGCGGTGGTGTTGATGTCCAAGGACGCACTAGTGCCTGCGGTTCCGCTCTGTTCGCGGACGCGGAGATCCCGCTCCCCGTTACCAATGACCCCGTTGACGTTGACATCTTCCCCGGTGTCTCCGCCGCCGGAGGATGCGCTCAGCGAGCTCACGTTGTTGTCGCCAAGATTTTCAAATCGGTCGATCGGGACCACTCCCGACCGACCGGCGGTCGCCATCGCCAGGAGGAGAGACCCCGAGATTAAAATCGCCGCACGATCCATGGTGGTCTTGCTCCCATTCCCTTCGTTTGGAAGAAGATCCCATGGTAATTGCGGACGGGACCGTGTCAAAAGGTCCACGGCCCTCTCTCACCCGCCGACGGACCCCCGCGGCGCCGGGCGCGGCCGGAAAGCGACGTTCGTGATGTCCGGGCGGCCCCGGTCGCCGGGCGTCGGGGGCGCGGCGCTCACCACCGCATGCGGCCGCCGCGGAGCTGGTCCGTGATCGCGACGGCCCACGCGGCGTTCAGGAAGAAGGCCTGGTAGAAGTCGTAGAGGAGGACGAAGGGGGCGAGGGTGAGGCGGTCCCGATGCATCCGGAGGAAGAAGGCGGCGGCGTTCATGTTCAGGAGCCAGAAGAGGCTCGACCAGCCGAGCATGGGCAGGAGCTCGCCGCCGTGGAGGAGGAAGGGGAGGATGAACACCAGCACGATCGCGTAGAGGGACGGCAGGAGGAGCAGCTCGAACAGATACGTCAGGGTGATCCACCCCAGCAGGCGGCCGTGACGCACTTCCGGGAACTGGCTCGCCCGCCGGAAGTACTTCACCAGGACCTGCATGATGCCGCGTCCCCATCGGTACCGCTGGTTGAGCAGGGAGAAGGGCCAGTCCGGTGCCTCGGTCTTGGAGACCGCATGCGGCTCGTAGCCGATCCGGCCGCCGAGGGAGAGGATCGCGACCGAGAGGTCGAAGTCCTCCGCGAACGTCTCCGGCTCGAACGGCCCGTCCACCTCGCCGGAGCCGGGAGCTTCGCCGGTGACTCCGTAGCGGAGGAAGACCTCCTCCAGCGCACAGCGGCGGAAGAGGCCGGCGGGGCCGGGCACCAAAAGGACGTTGGCGGAATGGCCCTGGGCCATCCGAATGCCGCCGTTCGCCATCACGTACTCGAGCGCCTGGAGCCGGGTGAGGACTCGTTCGCGATTCCGCACGCGGATCTGGCCCGCGACCGCGTCGAGCCGCGGGTCGGCCATGAGGTGCTCCACGAGGGTGCGGAGCGCCCGCGGTTCCAGCTCCGAGTCCGCGTCGAGGGAGAGGATCAGCTCCCCCGTGGCCCGTTGGAAGGCGAGGTTGTGGGCGCTCCACTTGCCCCCGTTCGGCTTCCGATGGACGCGGACCACGCAGTTGTCGTAGCTCCCCTCCCACCGAGAGGCCCGTCGGTGCGTCGCGTCGGTGGACCCGTCGTCGACGATGTGCACTTCGTAGTTCGGGTAGTCGAGGGCGACGAGCGAGCGGATGGCCGGCTCGATCGTCTCCTCCTCGTTGTGGGCGGGGACGGAGACCGTGACCCGCGGACAGCGGCTGTCGGGGATCGGCGGGCGCTCCGGATGACGGCTCGCCCGGCGCATGGAGAGGACGAAGAAGGTTCCCCACCGCCCGCCGGCGAGGAGGGAGAGGATTCCAAGCGCGACGGGCGCCGGCGCCAGCCACGCCCGGCCGTCGTCGGCTAGCAGCTCGCCGCCCCAGAGGAAGAGACGCACCGGCGCCACCGTAAACGCGACCGCCGCGAGGAGGAGTCCGACGACGAAATGGGTGCGAAGCGCGAAGATGGGAGGCTCCTATTCGACCGTGCGGACCTCGCCCAGAGCCGCTTGCACGGGCCCGCCCCCGACTGCCGACAGGACGCGATGGAGACGGCCGCGGAGGAGCGCGGTGCTCTCGTGTCCGTTGCCGGACCCTCCGTCGCGGGGCCCCGCGGAACCGAGCCACCGGAGGACGTCCTCCTCCAAGTGGTCGTCCGCGCCGAGGCCGTCGCCGATGAGCTCCACCGCCCGGGCGTGGTGTCGGTCGAGTGCCCACTCGATCGCCGCGAGGAGGCTCGGGTCGATCTCGCCGTCCGCGAGAGCCTGGCGTAGCCGCTGACCGAGGAGACGGAGCATCGTCCCCAGCGACCCCGACGGATGCTCGGCGTAGGCGGTCGCCGCTTCCGCTCCCGTGCGGTCCGGCACCGCGACGGCTCGCTCGTCCGATGCCGGTGCCTCGTGCGTGTCACCGCCCTCGCTCGCGGCTCGCCCGCTTCGGACGAGGGCGACGATGGCGAGGAGGCCTCCGGTCACCGCCATGGCCGTCCCGAGCAGCGCCCACGGGCTCGTCCAGAGGGGCGGGGTCCACCGGAGGCGAACCTCGACGGCGTCCTCTCCCTCGCCGCTGACGAGCTTCCGGACCGCGGCCGCGGGGGCGTCCGCCACGAGCTCGGCGACCACACGACCGTCGTCGCGGGGTAGCGGCTCCGCCCGGACGAACCGCCCCGCGAAGCGTCGCTGGATCATGGGCTCCTGCGCCTCGACCCCCACGGTGTCGGCCCGTTCCAAGGCCCACCGCTCGCTCGCCGGAAGGCGGGCCCGCACCCGCAGACCGTCGACGGGCGCCGTGACGAGCAATGGGGCGTTCTTCCGGACCGCCCGCGGCGCGGGCTCGCGAAAGACCACCTCGCCGGCGGCGGGCGCCTGGACCCGCATGTCCTTCCGCAGCGACCGTCGGCGGGACCGAGCCTCGCGGATCCGAAGCTCGACCTGTCTCCGCCGGGCGGTCCGCACCGCCTCCGCCCGCTTCCGGTCCTCGGCGAGGGCCGTCTCCACCCGCTTCCGCCGCTTCCGGGCGTCGGCGAGCGCTTCGCGGAGCCGCTCTTCCTCCTTCCGCAGCTCACCCCCGCCGTCGTCGGCACGCTCCGTCAGTGTGGCCAGCCGTTCGTCCGCCCGCTCGACCTGCTTCTTGATCGCTTCCCGCTCCCGCTTCAGCCTTCGAAGCTCCAAGCGGAGCCGCTCGACCTTCGCCTTCTTTTGCTCGAGTGTCTCGGCGTTCGCGGCGTTCTTCTCGACGAGCGACGCGGCCCGCTTCTTCCGCTCCTTCGCCCGCTCTAACCGGTGTTGCGTCTTTTGAATCCGGATCTCGAGTGTGTCGGCATCGCTCCGCAGCCTCGCCGTCCTCCGCCGCTGCTCCCAGAGGGCCCGGTCCGCGGCCCGCGAAGCTCGATGGGCCGCCGGGACGAGTTGGTGGAGGGCCGCCCGGAGCTGGCGGAGGTCCGCCCGAGCGGTCCGGGACCGTCGGACGAGGCGCGGGGTGGCCGGCTCCGGCTCCTTGGCCAATCGCTCCTTCTTCGCTTTCAGCCGCTCGATCCGCAGGCCGAGTCACTCAAGCTCCGCCCGCCTCGTCGGCGAGGTGAACGAGGCGAGGACGTCGCCCGCCTCCACCCGCTCCCGTTCCCTGAGCGTCTTCAGCCGCAGGTCGTCCCGGGCCCGCACCGTGAACGGCCGCTCACCCGTCAACACGCCCTCACGTGGAACCAGCCGCTGGTGGACCGCGGCGCCCGCCGTCACCACCAGACCGAGGCCCATCAGCCACAGACCGGCCCGGCCAAGCGGCGTGCGGCGGAGGCGCCCCTGCTTCGCGGTGCCGCGATTCCGGTGCCGCCAGACGTGGAAGGCGTAGGAGCCGCAGAACGCGGCGAGACCGACCAGGACGCTGTACATCGTCAGCCGAAGAAGGAGATGCGGTTCCGTCACGATACCTATTTCGAGACGCCCCCGACGGGTGGCCGCGCCAACCACCGAAATGAGCACCGGTTGGGCACGGGAGCCAATAAAACGAAGGGATTTCCCGGCGCTGCGTGCCGGCGAGTGCAACCCACATGCCATGCCGTCGGAGGGGTGTGTCGCGTACGCGTCGGGACGGCGAGCGGAGGAACGGGCATGGGTTGAGACGGGCGAGCCACGCACACCGACGCCGGTGCGCATCGATCCTGCGGCGCAGGCCGGCCGCCGGAGGGGCGTAAAAGGGGAAGGGTGCTCAGCCGCCGCTGCTCATCGACGCTCCCTTCTGCAGTCGCTGTCGACCGGCTCGCGGGCCGCCTCTTCCCGCCGCAATGCCTCGAGCCGGCGGGCCACCGCTACGCCGAACGGCCGCGAGCGCTCCCGCCGCCGCGGCCGACGCCTGACCGGTCGGCGAGGTCGGCGGGTCCCTCGGCGAGCGGGAGGCTCCAGCCACTGTCGGTCGGCCGATGGAAACCGAGCGTCGCGATTCCGATGGATCGTGAAAGGGCGGGCACGGGCGTGACGGAAATGCCCCCGGGTGGATTCGAACCACCGTCCGCCCGATTATGAGTCGGCCGCTCTGACCGCTGAGCTACGGGGGCGATCTGCCTGTCTCGAGCGCCTATCTCCCCATGATTGTTGGCCAGTCTAGACCCGGAAGGGCCGGCAGCAAGGCGACCCACGCAGGCTCGGGTTCGCCGGCGTCGTGACCGTCGCTGCCTCGCGGACATCGGTGCCCGCGGCGCAATCAATCACGACGAGCCCGGCCCGACCGTGGGTGACGTCCGCGGCTCGATCCGAGCCGCGGTGTCCTTCCCGTCCGGGGCGGCACCGGCTCGGCGGGCCCTCGGGACAAAGCGAGCACGTCGCCCCGAGCGGAGACCGACTCTCCGCGGTCGGCGATCTGGACAAACGAGTACGGCGGGCGGAAGAAGTCATCGACCTCGCTTCGCTCGGCCATGCTTACGGCGGCGGCCTCGCATTCGCGATCGAGGGGCTCGAAACCGTCGGCCGGAACAGCGAGGTGGACGCGAACGGCAGGCGGTTTAGACACCCGCTCCCGATCGCCCGCCGGGCGTCGCTCGTGGAGCTCAGCAGCACACCGGTCGCGCGGGGAGGGGCACCAGCGTCGGAACCGGCGACCCTCGCCCACAGCCGACGGACGGCGCCGGGGCTCGGTCGGGAGCGTGTTGACCGGGGGCAACCCTGGGAACGACGGTTACACCCCCGGTCGACGAAAGCGATGGGAGTTGCTGGGAACCGATCGGAAACGCCGAGAGCACTGCGGGCTCGCCTGCGCCCGGGGCGTGGCCGGTGCAGCGGGTCGGTGCGCCTGTCCCTGGTCGACGGCCGGCGAAAGCAACGGGAACAGGTTCAGAACTCCTGACATACCCCCGTCACCTCAGGCATTTTCCGGGGTTCAGGATGGGAAACCGTCGGAAATTCGTGTAAGGAAGTGTCTCACTCGGGCGGAAATCGTGTTCCGATTCTGTTTCCCCCATCAAGCGGACGGAGCCGCCCATGCTCTTTGAGCCACCTGCTCCTTCGGGATCGACCT
>CAZQQP010000291.1:0-5364 GCA_964595475.1 uncultured Planctomycetaceae bacterium
ATCCATCCTGTCCGTCCAACCCAATGCCGCACCTGGCCGTTCTGGCCGGAGAACCTCCAGTCGCCGCGAACGTGGAAGCAGACCGCCAAGATCTGCCCCGGTGTCGCCAAGGGCATGAAGGGCGTGGGCACGCACCACGCCGCGGACGAGATCCGGTCGGAGCGCGACGCCACCCCGCCGCGGTAGCACGGGTCACAGGTCGCAGGTCGCAAGGCGCAGGGGCAGAGCGCGGGTCTCAGGCCAGAGGGCGGGAGAGGGACAGTCGAAAGCCGCCTCCTGGCTGCGCCTCCGGCGGTGAGGCGATTGGCAAACAGAGAAAGGAAGGGAGCATGTCCGGCTACTTCGACCTCGATGTCTACCAGCGGGCTCACGAAATGGGCGTTCGACTACACACCTTCTCGCTTCGGCTGCCGAAGTACGAGATCTACGAGAGCAGCAGCCAACTGCGCCGGTCGTCGAAGGCGATCTCGGCCAACATTGTGGAGGGATATGGCCGACGCCGATATCCCTCGGATTACCTCCGCTTCCTCACCTACGCACACGCCTCAGCGGACGAGACGCGTGAGTGGCTCCAGTACATCCAGGACTGCCACCCTCACCTTGCTGACGACGCTGTCGCTTTCGTCCCGACCGTCGAGACGGTCGGTCGACAGCTCCACGGCCTCATTCGTAGCACGGAATAACACACCGCCGCGACCCGCGACCTGCGACCTGCGACCTGAGACCTGCGACCTGAGACCTGCGACCTGAGACCTGCGACCTGAAAAAAAGTGCCCCGACCCACAAGGGGCCGAGGCACTCGGGGAAGGGGTCAAGTGGATAGCCGGTCGTCAGCCCGCATTGTCCGCGCGACCCATGTGCTTGATCAAGTCCACCATGCGTCGCGAGAAGCCCCACTCGTTGTCGTACCAGCTGACGAGCTTGAAGAAGTTCTCGCTGAGGGCGATGCCCGCGCCGGCGTCGAAGACCGCGCTCGCCTCCGAGCCGATGTAGTCGCTGGAGACCACGGGCTCGTCCGTGTACTCGAGGACGCCCTTGAGCTCGCCCTCGCTCGCCGCACGCATCGCCTGGCAGACCTCGCCGTAGGTGGCGCCCTTCTCCGTCCGGACCGTCAGGTCGATCACGGAGACGTCCGCCGTGGGCACGCGGAAGGCCATGCCCGTGAGCTTGCCCTTGAGCTCCGGGAGGACCAGGCCGACCGCATTCGCGGCGCCCGTCTCGGCGGGGATGATATTCCTGTACGCGTTTCGCCCGCCGCGGAGGTCCTTCTTGCTCGGGGCGTCCTGCGTGGGCTGGGTGGCCGTCACCGCGTGGATGGTGCTCATCAGCCCCTCGACGAAGCCGAAGTTCTCGTGGACCACCTTCGCAATGGGGGCCAGCCCGTTCGTGGTGCAGCTCGCGTTGGAGACCACCGTGTGCTTGTTCGGGTCGAAGCTCTGGTGGTTCACGCCGATGAGGAGGGTCGGAACCTCGTCGGGGCTCTTGGTCGGCGCGGAGATCACCACGCGCTTGGCGCCGCCCTCGAGGTGCTTGGCCGCGTCCTCGTAGTTGCGGAACAGCCCCGTGGACTCCGCCACGTAGTCCACGCCGAGGTCTTTCCACGGGAGCTTGGTGGGGTCCTTCTCGGAGAGACACTTGATCTCCCGGCCGTCGACGAGGAGGGTGTCCTCCGACTTGGCCTCCACCTGACCGGGGTAGCGGCCGTGGACCGTGTCGTACTTGAGCAGGTACGCGAGGTTCTCGGCGGGAACGAGGTCGTTTACCGCGACGAACTCGACGTTGGGGTCCTGCACGCCGGCGCGGAAGACAAGCCGGCCGATTCGCCCGAATCCGTTGATTCCGACTCGGATTGCCATAGCTGTCCTTTCAGTAGCAAGAGGACCGAGACCCTAAACGCCCCGTCGCTCGGCCCGCGGGAAAAGCGAGAAAGATAGGAACGGCCCCCATCGCTGTCAAACCGCGGGGCCTCGTCTGGATTTGCGCTTGGCCTGTCCGCGACCCCCTGGTAAGATGCGATTTGAGGGCTGGTAGCTCAGCTGGTCAGAGCGCACCCCTGATAAGGGTGAGGTCGGAGGTTCGAGTCCTCCTCAGCCCATTTCCAAGTCTCGCGCTCTTCGCGTTCGATTCATCCAACGATACCGGGTATCGCTCTCCGTCTTTCCGGCGTGTTCGTGGAACCCCCTCGCCGGACGAGAGTGGATCGCTTGGGGCAGACGGAGCGCGGCGTGACGTGTGGTTCCGTTTGGTGGGCCTCGCTTTCACGTCGAGCCAAGGCGCAACGAGCGGAGGTCGCCGTCAGCCGTCGGCCCGAAGGGTGCGAGGACAAGAGCCACGCGACCTCTCGCCCGTGCCGAACAGGCGGTCGCGGAAGTCGTAGGAAGGGAGGCACGCACGGATGCGTCCCTCCCGGCGTCGAGGCCGACTCGGCGCAGCAACAAGGCCGGTGCGAGCGGGGCCACGCTCGCCCGGCCCGGACCACAGCGTGGGGGTAGCACGCCGTGGCTGCGTCATATTCTTGGATTCGCTCCAGGCGACGACGACGGCCCGGCTGCGCCCTCCGCGGGAGGCGGAGGCGCGGATGTTGTACGTGAGCATCTACGACGAGCGCGGGAAGCTCCGACGCACGTTGCGGGCCGTCGACCGGGAGGACGCTCGCGGGATCGTGCGGCGGCTCGAACGGGAGGACCGACGCGAGGGGCGAACCTCCACCGTGGAGGTTCGGGCATCGAGCGGAGCGATCTTCTATCGCGGCGGGACAAAAGACGCCGACGCGTAGGGCCTCGGTCGGTGAAACACATGCGTGCCCCTCCCGCGCCGGCTCGTCCCATCCGCCATCCCGGAACAGTCGGATGGCTTCCCGATGGCTCCGCGTCAGCCATGGGCCGGCGGAACAGCCCGCGGGAGGCGGTGCGTTCGGCCCGGGTCACGATCCCTTGCGGTGCTTCGCGATGTAGGCCTTGGCTTTCTTCTCCATGTTCTCGTTGTACAGGCCGATCGCTTTCGCCTCCTCCACGGCTCTCTCCTCCGAGGCGCGGTTGGCTCCACCGCAGTGGAGGAGCACCGGCCGCTTGCTCGGGTCCTTGAGGATCTTCCGCACCTTGTCGAACTCCTCGTCGCCGAGGTCCTCTGCGCTCTCGATGGCCGGGTTGTAGTAGGCCATCCCATGCTTGCGGGCGACCTCCTTCTCGTTGAAGTCCGTCTCGTCGGGGGAGCGCAGGTTGATAATCGTGGCGATGCCGCGGTCGGCGAGCTGCTTGAACGCGTCGGGGGCCGGCTGGCCGGCGGTGTAGATCTCGTCGTCGGTCACCTTGCTCGGGTTACGGACGTTCTCGAGGTCGAGCGGCTCGATCCGACCGGATGCGGGCTCTTCTTCCGAACGCGTCGAGCGCTGCGCTTCCTCTTTCGTATCGGCGGGCTGCCCCTCCTCGGCCCGGCCGCAGCCGAGTGCGAAGAAGAGGAGCGCCAGCGTGGCCGGGATCACAGAGAATCGGGTGAGCATGAGGATGACTCCTGTCTGAGGCTTGTCTCTTCCCGTCGTCGCTGTCTCTCGGCGGGCACGCGAAGGATCCACACGCTCCGCGGCGATGCCCCCGGCTCCGGAAGAAGCGGGGCGGCTCCCGATTCGCGGACCCGGTCGGGGACCGCTCCGTCGCCGGTGCGCTCGCCGTCGAGGAGCCACGAGAGGTTGAAACGCGCCATCTTCGAGCCGTCGTATCGGTGCTCCTCGCCCGCTTCGAAACGGAGGTAGATCCATCCTTCGCTGGAGGTTCCGGGACGTCCCGCGGCGAGCGACGAGGAGGCGCTCGGCCCCGAGTAGACGAGCCGCTTGACGGGCCAGCTCGCCCCGCCGTCGAAGCTTCCCCACACCGTGATCTTCTTCCGGGCGCCGCCCGCCGTGTCCGCGTTACTGTAGATCAGGACGTCGCTGATCTCGCGGTCCTTTCACGTTCGCCCGCCGTTCTCGCTCCACGCGATCCGCCGCCGCGTCAGCTTCTTCGGAACGCCGTCGGCGGGGACGTCCTTGTGGTAAGCAGGCGGAAAAGAATAAGTTGAGCCTATTCATCGGTGCCAAGGCGGAAGTCGGCTTCCGCCTTGGCACCGATGAGACGGCGAAGCCGATGATCGAGCAAGCGCAACGTCCGCAAATGCCGGGATCTACGGCGGCGGGGCATCGCACATGGTTCGAAGCCCACGCCAAAGCAAGGAGGCTTCCCGCTCCTCGCTTTGGCGTATAGGCTCAACTTGTTCTTTTCCGCCTCCTTAGCCCTTGTGGCTCCGGGCGTTGGAATAGAGCCGCCCGTCGTGGAGCTCCTCGATCGCCGCTTCCTCCGTATAGCCCTCGGGGAAGAAGCCGCTGACCCGCCCCGTGCGGCCGCCGTCGTCGGTGTAGATGGCGCACGCGTAGATCGCGTCGCGGGGATCGCGGTCCGAGGGGTGGGCGTCGGCGTGGGGGCGGAACGCGGCATACATGAGCAGACGCCCCGCGTATTGGCCGTGGCGAAGGGTGATCCCGCTCTCCCCGTGGCTCGTCCGCATCCAATAGCCTTCCGTCCGTTTCCGGCGCCCCTCCCGCCCCACACGCTCGCTGAGGCCGGTTCGCTCCAGCCACTTCACCACCTCGTTGGGCACGAGCGTGGTCGGCTCCCGCGCCCAGTTCCTGCCCTCGTCCCCCCTTCGCCAAAGGCGGTCCTCGCCGGTCTCGAGGGAGACGAACAGGACATCTCCGTTGGTCTCGTCCACCATGACGTTGCCGTTGAAGAGACCGGGAATCGACGGGCTCTCCGCGCTTTCCCAGGTGGCGCCGCCGTCGCCGCTGCGGCGGAGCCGCATCTCGGAGCGGCCGTAGAAGGCGAGGACGGTTCCTTCGGTCGTGACGAGCACGTTCGCGAAGCGATCGCCGATGAACAGGTTCCGGCGGTCGAGCGCGGGGGCGCCGCGAAACGCGTCGAGCTCCGCTTCCGCGGCCTGGGAGCCGGCCGCGGCCGCTGCGAGAGGAAGGTGCGCCGCGAGAACAGCGGACACCGCCGTCGTCGAAGCAGAGAGTGTGATTCGCATGAAAGGTCCCTGGAGCAGGCGTTTCGGAAGGATGGCATCGCTGCCACGGCGTGTCGTTTCAGCGTAGGACCGAGACCCCGGCCCTTCGATGTTCGCGACAGCCATCCGACGGGACCGCTCGGTTGTGGCGAACGCGATTGCGTGGGGAGTCGGGGTTCGACACAATGCCTCAGAACGTGTGTGAGAAGCGCTTCTGGCTTCGCCCTGCTGCGGCCGCGGCGGGTCGGCGTCGGCCTGTATCGACGATGCACAGGCCGGCATCGCCTGCTTCGGCCTCCTTGCCAGCCGCGACCTCGCGACGGGCTCGGG
>CAZQQP010000292.1:0-5361 GCA_964595475.1 uncultured Planctomycetaceae bacterium
TCAACGGCTACCGGGTCGACGCCGTCCCCCACGGCCACATGATGGTCACGCGGAACCGCGACGAGCCCGGCGTGATCGGCTTCATCGGCACGACGCTGGGCGAGCACGACGTCAACATCGCGGGCATGTTCAACGCCCGCGAGACCATCGGCGGGGAGGCGCTCACCGTCTACAACCTCGACGACCCCGTCTCCGAGGAGGTACTCGCGGCGATCACCGCCGACGACCGCGTCACCGAGGCGAACTACATCGCGCTGAACGGGACCTAGCCGGGGCGGTCCGCGTAACTGTCGTCACAGCGTCGCGCCCGCCGAATGACGAAACTGCTACGGGCACGTTTCCGCAACCTGGGGCATGAACCTCCACCGGGTCCCCGCCGAGGAGGCCGACGTCCGGCGCTACGTCGAGGCGCTGTGGCTTCCCTACCATCGCGAACTCGAAGCGACGGTCGAGCGTCACGCCCTCGCCGGGGACGTCGATCTCGTCGCGGCGGAGACCGAGTTCCGGCGTGACTGGCTTCGCGAGTCGGACAACCGGGCGTGGATCGCCGTCGACGGACCCGGTGGCATCTCCGAGGACGAGCTCGCGGGGTTCGTCACGACGACGGTCGACGAGCCGCCGCCGGTCTTCGAGCGCCCGGGCCGGCTCGTCGTCGGGGACATCTACGTCCGCGAGCCCTATCGAGGGACGGGCCTCGCCCGGGAGCTGATGGAGCGCGCCGCGGCGGACGCGCGGGCGGCGGAGTGTGGGGAACTCGTGCTCGACGCCGACGTGGACAACGAGCGCGCGATCGCGTTCTACCGGACGCTCGGATTCGAGCCGGCCCGCCACCGGATGCGTATGGCCGTCGAGGATCTCTAGTCGGGCCCCGCCCGATCGGGCCAGGGCTCGTAGTCCGGGTTCTCCTCGGGCATGCGCGCGCCGACCTCGTCCTGCCAGTCGTGCAGGCGCTCCCGGAGTTCCCTCGCCTTCTCGGGGCGGTGCGCGCTCAGATCGCGCTCCTCGCGGACGTCCTCGCCGAGGTGGTGGAGCCGCACGCTGTCGTCCTCGAAGTACTCGACGAGCTTCCAGTCGCCCGCCCGGACGGCGGCGGCGGGCGTGCTCCCCTGGTTCCCGTAGTGGGGGTAGTGCCAGAAGATCGCCTCGCGGTCGAGGTCGCCGCCCGACAGCAGCGGCCGGATGTCCGTCCCTTCCACCGCCTGCTCCTCGGGCACCCCGACGCCCGCCGCCCCGAGGAGCGTCGGGTAGACGTCCGGGCTCGTCACCGGCGCCTCGCAGAGTTCGGGCGCGCCCTCGGCGTCGGTCACGCCCGGCCACCGGACGATGAACGGCACGCGGTTCCCGCCCTCCTGCATCCAGCCCTTCCCCTCTCGGAGGGGGTCGTTGGTCGTGGGCGAGCCCTCCGCGGTCGCGAGCCCGCCGTTGTCCGCGGTGAAGATCACGACCGTCTCCTCCGCGACGCCCGCCCGTTCGAGGGCGTCGAGGACGCGCCCGACGTTCCGGTCGAGCGCCTCGATCATCGCGGCGTAGGTGGGGTGGGACTGGACGAGCCGGCGCTTGATCCGCCCGTCCTTCTTGTGCTCGGTCGGGAAGCGACCGTCGACCTCGATCTCCTGTACGACGTCGAGGCCGAGCGATTCGCGCTTTCGCTCGTAGCGCTCGACGGCGTCGTCGGGGGCCTGCAGGGGCGTGTGGACGAGGTACGGGTCGTAGTTGAGGAAGAACGGTTCCTCGCCGTCGTGGCTCTCGACGAAGGCGGCGGCCGCCTCGCCCAGCCGGTCGGGGAGATAGCGTCCCTCGTCCTCCGGGCCCTCCTCCAGGGTCGGGTTCCCCCACGGCGCGACGTAGCCGTTCGAGGGCATCCCCCAACTACAGCCCGCGACGTTCGTATCGAAGCCGCGGTCGGTGGGCAGCGAGTCCTGCTCGGCGCCCCCGAGGTGCCACTTGCCGACGAACCCGGTCGCGTAGCCCGCGTCCGAGAGCGCCTCGGCCAGCGTGGTCTCCGCTTCCGGCAGGGCGTGGTGGTAGTCGGGCTCGCGGAGCTTCCCCTCCGCCCGTCCGGCGATGTAGTTCGTGATGCCGACGCTCGGGGGGTACTTCCCCGTCATGACGCTCGCGCGCGTCGGCGAGCAGACGGGACAGGACGCGTAGGCGTCGGTGAAGCGCGTCCCCTCGCGGGCGAGCCGATCGAGGTTCGGCGTCTCGTAGAACGAACTGCCGTAGCAACCCAGGTCCCGCCACCCCAGGTCGTCGGCGACGATACACACGACGTTCGGTCGATCCGGCATACCCGCCCATCCCGCCCCGGTGACGTAAAACGCTCGGGGCTACAGCCGGATCACGAACCCGCCGTTCTCCGGGACCGGCACCTGGACGACGTCGTCCGGCCCGACGGCCGCCGTCTCGGAGACGAGTTCCTCGCCGGCCGCGTCGTCGCGTGTGATCGCCGCCTCGCGCTCGCCCTCCAGGAACGAGAGCGGGACCTCGACGAGCCCGTCGGCGCCCGCGGTGATACAGCCGACGAACCAGTCCTCGCCGCGCCGGCGGGCGATCGTCGCCTCGCTCCCGGGCTTCCCCCCGAGCAGGCGCGTCTCGTCCCAGGCGGCGGGGACGGCCTCGAGCACCGCCTCCGCCAGCGGCCGCTCGCCGTAGCTCTCGATGCTGTCCGCGAGGTGCTGGAGCCCGGACTCGAAGACCACGGCGAGCGCGAGCTCGTGTCCGACCGTCGTCGTCCGGCTTCCCGTCGAGAACGCCACCGGCGTGTAGTCCATCGGCCCGACGGCGTTCCGCGCGAACGGCAGGATCGTGTTGTGCTCCGCCGAGACCGTGCTCCACTTGAGGTGCTCCGCGCCCATGGCGCCCTCGTAGGTCATCACGTGGGGGAAGCGCCGCGAGAGCCCCGTCGGGACGACCGAGCCGTGGAAGTTGACCATGAGGCCGTGCTCGGCCGTCGCCTCCATCACGTCGTCGTAGAACCCCAGGCGACCCTGGTCGTCCGAGTCCATGAAGTCGATCTTGACCCCCGCGACGCCCCAGTCGGCCCACGTCGGGAGGCGGGCCTCGCGCTTCTCCGCGTTGGCGAGTTCGGTGTAGTGAGTCCAGAGGAACACCCCGACGCCCCGCTCGTCGGCGTACTCGACCAGGTCGGGGAGCCAGTCGGGCTCCCAGCCGGCGTCGACGAGGACGTACTCCCAGCCTCGCTCGGCGGCGTAGTCGACGTACTCGCGCTGGCGCTCGTGATCCGCGGGGCTCCCCGAGTCGGACCACCACGACCAGGCCACGCGGCCGGGCTCCACCCAGTCGCCGTCGATCCGCGACCTGTCCACGAGGTCGGTCGACATCGTCGACTCGACGGCGGTGGCGAGGTCGCCGGCGACGACGAACCGCCAGGGGCTCGTCGCGGGCAGGCTCACGTTGATCGAACCCGGGTGCGCGAGGTCGAAGCCGCCGCCGGCGGCCAGGCGCCCCGCCGCCCAGGAGCCGTCGACGGCCGCCTCGCCGACCAGCGCCCAGGTATCTCCGTCCACCCGGACGAGGCCGGGCAGGCAGTACTCGCCCTCGGCCGCGTCGACGGGCACCTGGCGCGCGCTCGCCTCGTGGTTGTCGGCATAGGGCGTCAGGTACGCGACGGCGCTCTGTGGAAACACGTAGCCCGTGCGCTCGCCGCCGATGCGCCGCGACCCCGATCCGGGGATCCGGTAGCGGTAGGCCAGGCCGTCGCTCGCCAGGCGGACCTGGAGCGCGGCCTCCCCCGCGTCGGCCGCGTACTCGAGGGTGGCCTCCGTCGCGCGGTGGTGCCCCTCGCTCGCCTTCCCGTGGATCAGGTCGTACGTCTCGTCGATCTCCCGATCCTCCCGTCCCTCGTACTCGAAGTCGGCGGGGAACTCGCCGTATGGCGTCGGGAGGCCGTACGGTGAGGGCTCCAGGATCGTCCGCCCGTCCAGCGAGAGCGTGATCGCGCCCGGGTGGCCGTCGGGATCGATCGTCGCCGCCAGGTCCCCGTCGGGTCCGGTGACGGTGGGCATGGACCGCGTTCCGCGCGGCCGGCCAAAAAGCCCGCGTCCCCCGCCGGCGGAGCGTCCGTCTTATGCCGGCGTCGGCCCAACGGCGGCCATGTCCCACGACACGATCGCCGTCACGGGCGGCCTCGGCGGCGTCGGCCGCTGGCTCGTCGACCGCCTCGCCGACGACCACGCCGTCCACTGCCTCGACCTCGCGTCGCCCGCGGGCGAGCGCGAGAACGTGACGTTCCACGAGGTCGACCTGACCGACCGCGGCGAGGCGCCCGCCCTGCTCCACGAACTCGCTCCCGACGCCGTCGTCCACCTGGCGACCAATCCCCGGGACGCGGGGACGTACCTCCACGACGTCACGATGGTCCACGACGTCCTGACGACCGCCGGGCGGATGGGCGCCGACGCGGTCTGGACCTCAAGCGAGACGATCTACGGCACCCACTGGATCGACGAGCCCTGGATCCCCGAGTACCTCCCGGTCGACGAGGCCCACCCGACCGAGCCCTGGAACCCCTACGAGACGGCCAAGGCCTCGGGCGAGGCGGTCGCGGACATGGTCGCCCGGCGCTACGACGTGCGGGTCGCCTCGGTGCGTCCCTCCTGGGTCCAGCACCCCGGCGAGTACGCGCTGACGGGTAGCCGCGAATCGTTCGATCGCTCCGATCCAGATCCGCCGACGAACCTCTGGTCCTACGTCGACGTCAGGGACCTCGCGGCGCTCATCGAGGCCGCGCTCTCGGGCGACTTCGAGGGCCACGAGGTCTTCAACGCCTTCGCCGCGGAGAACTACCTCGGCGTCCCGACCGCCGTGGCCCTCGAGGCCGCGTGGGGACGGCTGCCCGAACCCTGCCACCTCGAGGGCGAGGCGGGTGGGTTCTCGACCGGGAAGGCACGCACGCTCCTGGACTGGGAGCCCGCACACTCCTGGCGGACGGCGGCCGACGAGGCCGTCGACGGGCCCGACTTCTAGCCCGCTAGATGCTCCAACACGGCGTCCGTGTCGTCGGGCACGGGCTCTGGCTCGCGCCCAGCCGCGGCCGCCGCGTCGGGGTCCTTGAGCAGGTGGCCGGTCGTGAGACAGACCACCTGCTCGTCGGCGTCGATCACGCCCCGGTCGCGAAGTTCCAGGAGGCCGGCGACGGAGGCGGCGCTCGCGGGCTCGACGCCGATACCGTCCTCCGCGAGCGCGCGCTGGGCGTCGGTGATCCCTTCGTCCGACACCGCGACCGCGGTGCCACCCGTCTCCCGGATGCCCGGCAGGGCCTTCGGCGCGTTCACCGGGTTCCCGATGCGGATCGCCGTCGCCCGGGTCTCCACCTCGTCCCACCGCCTGATCTCGTCCCAC
>CAZQQP010000293.1:0-5351 GCA_964595475.1 uncultured Planctomycetaceae bacterium
GCGGGCGTGGCGTGCGTTGCGATGCCCGTTTCCGAAGGACCACGCCTCGGCGTCGCCGAGAAGGACGGCCGCGATGGACGAGCTCCCATTCATTCGAGATGTCCTCGAGGACGCCGCGGAGATGGTGCGGGACCGTCGCCCGGACCGGACCGCCATGGGGGTCTCGGAGAAGCGGGAGGCCGCGGACCTTCTCACTCAGGTGGATCTGGACGTCGAGCAGCGGATCGAGCGGACCATCCGCTCCGCGTTCCCCGGCGACACGGTGGTGGCGGAGGAGCGGGCCGCGACGCACGTGCCCACCGGCGACGGCGAGCGGGCGTGGGTGCTCGACCCGATCGACGGGACCCACAATTTCGTCCGAGGGCTCCTCCCGGCGTACGGCATCTCGCTCGCGTTCGCCGTCGGCGGGGAGCCCGTGGCGGGCGGTGTCGCGATCCCCGACCTCCGCGAGCTGCTTCTCGCCGAGCAAGGCACGGGTGCCCTCCGCAACGGACGGGCCATGGCCGTCTCCGCGGAAGCCACGCTCGAGCGGGCCAAGATCGAGGTGGACATGTCGCGGCCGTCGAAGCGGACGGCCATCCTGCAGGGAGCGAACGAGGTCCTCGACCAGGCGGGGCAGATCCGTTCTCACGGCAGCGCCGCGGTGGCGCTGTGCGCCGTCGCGTGCGGCGACGCGGAGGCGTTCATCCACTCGGGGCTCCACCCCTGGGACTACGCGGCGGGCATGCTCCTGGTCCGCGAGGCCGACGGCCGGGCCACACACTGGGACGGCCGGCCGCTGACCCTCGCCACGACGGGCGGCGTCCTCGCGACCAACGGCGTCCTCCACGAGGAGCTCCTGAGGCGGGTCGGGACGGCCGAGGCGGCCGGGTAACCGACACCCTCCGTTTGGAAGGGCACGGTCCTTCCCCTATAAATGAGTCAGGGCGTGGAGAGAAAGGTCCCTGACTTGTCACGTCGGACGGCCATTCTGCTGATGGGCCTCGCCCTCGTGGGAACGGCCGCGAGCGGCCAGGCGACGGCCGCCCGCTTCGTGGGCGAGTTCAGTGCGCTGAACGACTCGGACGTCAGCGGCTCCGTCACGCTCACACTCGAGGACGAGCGGCTCACCGTGAAGATCCACGCGGAGCAGGCGCCCGAGGGCAAGCTCCACTCGCTCCACATCCACGGCTACGAGGACGACCAGGATGCCTTGTGTCCGCCGTCCGGCGCCGACACCAACGGAGACGGCGTCATCACCAACAGCGAGGCGATGGCGTTCTACGGTCCGTTGATCGTCTCGGTCGGCTCGAGCCAGGCGAGCGGCGGCACCATCGACTTTCGAAAGACCATCGAGCTCGGCTCCGACACCGTCGAGAAGGAGGACCTGTTGCCGCTCGACAAGCGGGTGGTCGTGGTCCACGGCGGCTTCGTCGGGGTCAACTACGAGCTTCTCCTGCCGATCGCCTGCTGCACGTTGCGGGAGACGAGCTGACGCACCGGCGACAAAACGCGACGCGAACCGCACCGCACACACAAGGACTGACCGCTCGAGACGAAAGGAGGTGAGACGGCCGGTCGTGGGATTGCCGCTCCCGAGAAGGTTGCGAGACAACCGAGCCGACCCGCGCACGTGCGATGGATACCCTGTCTGGGGCTGGTCTCTTTATACCCTCATCTCGTGCCGGGTCGGTTTTTTCTGCGCCGTCGGAAGCGATGCGGACCGAGGACCTCGACTACTACCTTCCGCCGGACCGGATCGCCCAGCTTCCGTCGCAGCGGCGGGAGGCCGCCCGCCTCCTGGTCTCCCGCACGACCCACGACGCGGTCGAGCATCGCCGCGTGGAGGAGCTTGCCGACGTCCTGCGGCCCGGCGATCTCTTGGTCCTCAACGACACCCGCGTGGTGCCCGCCCGCTTCGTCGGCGTCCGGACCGCCACGGGCGGACGCGTGGAGGGGCTCTTCTTGGGCACCAGGGGCGGTGACGCGGACTGGCGTGTGCTCCTCCAAGCCCGCGGCAAGCTCAAGCCGGGCGAGCGCGTCCGCCTGTCTCCCCCTCGAGGCGACGGCACTGCCTCCGACGAGGCGGCCGCCGAGCACGAGCTCGCGCTCGTGGACCAGACGGCGGACGGGAGCTGGGACGCGGTCAAACGCGGCCCCGACGACACGGCGACGCTGCTCGACCGCGTCGGGGCCATGCCGCTGCCGCCGTACATCCGCCGCCGACGCGGGCCCGAGCAAGCTTCCGACGCCCTCGATCGCGAGCGCTACCAGACCGTCTACGCCCGGAACCCCGGCTCGGTCGCCGCCCCCACCGCGGGGCTTCACCTGACCGACGCCCTGCTGGACCGGCTGCGGAGCGTCGGCGTGGAAGTCGCCTGGCTCACGCTCCACGTCGGCCGGGACACCTTCCAGCCCGTGCGGACGGAGTCGCTCGAGGCCCACCCCATGCACTGCGAGCGCTTCACCGTGCCTGCGGAGACGCTTCGAGCCCTCCGCACGGCGCGGCACCGCCGCCAGCGGATCATCCCGGTGGGAACCACATGTGTGCGGGCGATGGAGGCGCTTCCGGAGCCGCTTCCCGAGCCGGACAGCGACCACACCGCGGAGACGGATCTGCTTATTCAGCCCGGCTTTCACTTCCGCTTCACGGACGGGCTGCTGACCAACTTCCACCTGCCTCGGAGCACCCTCCTCGCCCTCGTCGCCGCCCGCGCCGGGCTGGAGCGAACCAAGCGGCTCTATCGCATCGCGGTGGACGAGGGATACCGCTTCTACAGCTACGGCGACGCCATGCTCCTGTTGCCGGACTGACTCACCAGAAGTAGCGGACGCGGTTCTTGGGATCGAGGCCGATCTTGAACTCCAGCGGCTTGCCGCGCTCCGTCGCCACCGTGACCTTGAACAGCCGCGTGCCCGGCTCCACGCCCGTGGACCCGCTCCGCTTCTCGATCCGCTCGTGGCCCTTGATCTTCTGAAACGCCCCGTGCCGCTTGACCTTCGGGCCGAGGAGCTTGGCGAGCTGAGCCTCCGGAAGCCGCGCCGGGGCGTCCGGGGCGTACTGGTCCGCGGCCTCGCCGTATCGCCCGCTGAGAAGGGCCTTGAGGAACTTCCGGATCGCGGGAGCACACTCCTCCCAGCTCTGGCCACCTCCGGACGCCACGGCCTTCTTCGTGGATCCCGCGTCGCTTTTCCCGGCCGCTTCTTCCGGACTGCTCTTCGAGTCTCGCCCGTTCGAGCCGTCGTCGGCATCGGACCCGCCCTTCCGCGGGGCCGCGCGGGCCTTCGGTGGGTCCGCCCCGCCCTTCGGTGGAGGCGATCCGCCTTTCGCTGGGGACGATCCGTCCTTCGGGGCGGGTGACCCGTCCTTCGCTGCGGGGGATCCACCTTCCGACTTCGCCGCTTCCTTGTTCTTCCCGTTCTTCCCCTGCGAAGAGGTCGTGCCGTCGCCCGAGGCGTCGGTGTTCTGGTTCGCCGCGTCAGCGTCCGCCGCGGCGTCTCCTCCGCCGCCGTCGCCCTTCTCCTGCTCGCTCGGCTCGCCGGCGGGCGCGGCGCCGGCGGAAGGCCCGTCCGCCTCCGTCGCCGCGTCGTCGGTGCTCGAGGCCGGTCGGTCGGCTGGCGCTTTCCGCGGCGCTCTCGGTCTCCTTCCCTCAGTCGGCTTCCGCTTCGACCGAGGGGTGTGAGGAACGGGCCGGACAGCGACCGCATCTCCGCGAAGCGCCTCGCGGATATCCCGCAACGCCATGTAGGACTGAAACTCCAGGCCCGCGAGCAGGGTCACGACTACCAGGAGGATGACGACTAGGACCTCGATCGTCCGCGAGTACACTGAGCTTCTCCGTGCAGCGAAGGTTGTGTGCGTGCGGCCGTCCCCCTCCGCTGCCACCCTTTTCGGCGGCCCGTTTCCGCGCCGCGGAAGGGTGGGTCGGACGTGAGGCCTTCTCCGGCTCTTCCGCGGGCGGGAAGCGACGGGAAGCGATTAGATGGCCGCACCGCTTTCGTGGTCAACCCTTCGCGGACGCCCGCGGCGGGTGCCTTCTACGGTACGCTCATGACGCGTTGGCTCGCCCGGCTCCGGAGACGCCTTTCCCGGCGGACCCTGGGACAGCGCGGGGAGCGTGCCGCCGCCCGTCACCTCCGCCGCCGCGGCTACCGCATCCTCGAGGCCAACCTGCGGACACGCCTCGGCGAGGTGGACCTTCTCGCGGAGGACCCGCGCAACGGGACGCTGGTCCTCGTCGAGGTGAAAACCACCGCGAGGGAGGAGCCGCCGCCCGAGGCCCACGTCGACCGCCGCAAGCGTCGGAAGCTGACCACGCTCGGCCGTCAGCTGCTGCGGAGCCGCGGGGCGGACCGCCTCGTCCGCCTCGACGTGGTCGCGATCGTCTGGCCCGACGGCTCGTGGCGACCCACGCGGCTCACCCACCACGAGCGCGCCTTCTGATCACACCTTGGGCGTGAGGAGCGTGGCGAGCAGACCCGACAGCACGATGCCGTCGAAGGTTCCCGCGCCGCCGATGCTCGCCACGCCCGTGGTGATCCGCGAGACCTCGCGGATGCGGAGGAGATCCGCCCCGAGCAGCGGACCGAGCACGCCCGCGACGAAGGCGACGGCGGGGGCGAGGGTTGCGGCGGTGCTGAAGACCAGTCCGCACGCGACGGCCACCAGCGCCGGTGCCAGCGGCGGCATCGCGATACCGACGTTGGGGATGGGGCGGGCCACCGCGTAGCACACCGCCGTATTGATCCCGATCGCCGCCACGCCCGCGAGCAGCGACGATGCCCCCGCCCCCACGAGGCGGAGGAGCTGATGGGCGGCGAGGAGACAGGGCACGACACAGCCCCCGACGTTCACCGCGATGACCGTCTGCGCCCGCCGCCGATGGAGCCGGGGGGCCATCCAGTCGAAGCCGAACAGGCCGAACGGCGGGATGTCCACCGCCTCTTCTCGTGGCAGCCGTCGCACCGGCACGTTGACGAGGCCGCCGAGGAGGATGGCCACCACGGCCGCCGTCGACGCGGCCTCGCTCAGGCCGAGCTTCCCCATGGCATCGAGCATGGCCTCCGTGAAAAGAAACGGGAGGAGGACCAGCAGCGCCAGGAGCAACAGCAGGCCGAGACATCCCGAAGGCATGCGACCTCCTTCTTCCTCACGGGCAGCGGCCGCTTCAGCCGCATCGCCGCCTCCGGTCGCCAACCCACGCGGAATAAGTAGGCGGAAAAGAAGAAGTTGAGCCTCAGACCTCCTGACATACCCGCCTCTGCGAACTGACCGGTCCGCGACCCTCGAGACCGCCCGAACAGCCAGGTCGGCCCCGGATTTTCCGCGGGTGGAGGACTGTAGCTGCGAACGGCACCCCTCACGACTTCTG